>JAFVYW010000022.1 GCA_017508465.1 Clostridia bacterium | reverse complement strand
GCCGAATCACAAACACATATTGGTTTTTATTTCTGTCGATTAATACGGGCGACCACTGGTCGCCCCTACGGTGGAACGTATGGTCAAGCAATTCAAAGGAGCGATCACAAAAAAGGTTGGTAAACCTATTTGGCAAAAATCTTTTATGGAACACGTAATACGGAATATAAAGGATTACGAAACTCGATTGAATTACATTTTCGAAAACCCTATCCGTTGGTATTACGACGAATTATTCACAGAGGAATAAGGGGTATGGGCTTTGCCCTGTGCCTTTGTATAAAAAAGGCGAAACTGGCGATAAAACAGAACGATAAATAAGAATTTTGTGAGGAGCAAAGTATGTTACGATTAGAGAGAATTAACGGAAAGAATGTGTGGGATATTCTCGAATTGAAAGTAGCGAAAGAACAAGAGGGTTTTGTTGCAAGTAATGATGTAAGTATTATTGAAGCATATACAGCAATAACAGGAAATGGCTATGCTTATCCCTTTGGAATATATGAGGATGATACTCCCATTGGTTTTTTGATGATAGGTTTTGACAAAGACGATTATTGGGAAGATGCCCCCCAAATAGCCTCTGGTAATTATAATCTTTGGCGATTTATGATAGACAGAAAATTCCAAAACATGGGATATGGAAAAGAAGCACTTAGTTTGGCGTTAGATTTCATAAACTCATCGCCTTGTGGTAAAGCAGAGTACTGTTGGCTGTCATATGAACCCGAAAATGATATTGCCAAACACCTGTACCATTCTTTCGGATTTGAGGAAACAGGAGATATGGATGGGAAGGAATTGATTGCAGTACTGAAATTATAACGTCAAATTCCAATTTATCGAATAGCAAACGCCGACAGATTTTTTAGGTCTGTCGGCGTCAATTATTTGTTTATTGCGTATCAACTAAAGAAATTTAATTCACGATTTCTCCGATAAGAACATCCCTATTTGTTCAAGCGGTTTTTTATTGCTTTTTGCGGCGAAGAAAGGCGACAAACACAATCGCAAAAAGGGCGATTAGTGAACTTGGCACAACAAAGTCACCATACTTCGCGTAGAAGGTGGTATGAGTGAGGCGTGGCGTATCGTGGAGAAGGAAGCCTTCTTCATAAAGAGGCAGGGTTTTTAAGATTTCGCCACGGCTATCGATGATACAGGTGAGCCCTGTGCATGCGGCGCGTGTGCTGTACCGACCGCATTCTATGGAGCGAAGCTGTTCGTGCGCGGTGTGCATCGAGGTAGCGAGAGATTTGCGGAACCAGGAGTCGTTCGTACCGACAACAAATACCTCTGCTCCCGAACGAACGGTATCCAGTGCAAGCCTCTCATAGATAGATTCAAAGCAGATAAGACCGCCGAGCTTGCCGACATCCTCGCGGTCAAAAACCGCGGCTTCCATGCCAGGGGTACAATCATCATCGAGCATGGTTACTTCGACCAGAGGGGGAATAAATGTTTCAAAGAAGGTGCGATAGGGAACGAACTCACCGAAGGGGACAAGACAGCGCTTATCGTAGTAGGAGGCAAGCTTGCCTTCACGGTCAAAAAAGACCATCGTGTTATATTCGTTGCCGTCGCGATAGGTGGTACAACCGATAATCAGGTTTACCTCATAAACGCTGGCAAATTTGCTCGCGTAAAGACCAAAATAATTGTCCTCATAAATCGCACCGACAATGGTGGACTCGGGGAAAATGATGACATCCGCGCCTGCTTTGGCGGCCTCGGTGGCGAGTGCGATATATGTGTTAAAGCTCTCTTCATCACTGATATCCTCCTGGGAAGGATTGTTGCCCTGGAGGACGGCAATTTTCACCGTTTGTGCGTTTTTTTCGTACACGGGTGCGGTCTTATAGAGAAAAATACCCGTTACCATATTCAAAGCAAATGTCAGGGTAGCGAGGACAAACGGCATAGCGCGAAGGAGCGTTTTCCCCTTATGACAAATCAGGAAGGCGAGAGAGACATTCACGAAAACAATCAGTCCCGCGATAAAATATGAGCCAAATAGGGACGCCGTCTGCAAGAGAGGCAGAAACCAGGTTTGACCTATGGCGATTTTGCCCCACGGAACACCCCACCAATCGAGCGTGAGAATATACTCGTAAAGGACAAAAAGCGCAGGATAAACGATTACGGCACAGACGGGCGAGCGACAGAATACGCCAAGCCGATACAGAAGAGCGGGCACGAGGAACAGCAATCCACCAAGCAGGGCGTAAAGTGCGGAAAGACCTGCCCAGGCGAGCAAAATCACAACGATGCTCTCTCCATTGGAAAGCCCTGTGAAATCGAGGGGAAAGAGTGCCCAGAACCAATGAAAATAGGTCAGTCCATACCCAAAATAGAAGAGAAATCCCGCGAGAAAGTAGCGCCCCGCTTTCAGCGTAACGCGTTCCCCCATAGGAAGAAGCGCAAGAAAGAAAGGGAGAAGTGCCACCCATGCGACAAAGCCAAAATACTCTGGCAAAATGACAGACAATCCCATCAGGACACCGCTGACAAGCGCCATGAGAAAGAGGTGCTTTTTCATTTTCTTCTCCTTTCTTTTCTCTTTCTTATTTATTATTGATGTTTGAACTGCGTTTCATACAGCTCACGGTAGATGCCATTCTTTGCCATCAATTCATCGTGTGTTCCCATTTCCTTGACACCATCGGTATCGATGACGACAATGGTCTCAACATTTTTTATGGTGGAAAGACGGTGGGCAACCATAATGACGGTGCGCCCGCGCGAAAGTTCTTCGAGAGACGCCTGAATCTGAATCTCCGTGACATTGTCGAGGGCGCTCGTCGCCTCGTCCAAAATCAGAATTTTCGGATTTTTGAGGAATACACGCGCGATAGCCACTCTTTGCTTCTGACCACCAGACAGACGAACGCCACGCTCGCCAACAGGGGTGTCATAGCCAAGCTCAAGGGACATGATAAAATCATGTATTTTTGCCTTTTTTGCGGCTTCGACCACCTCTTCCTCGGTCGCATCCTGTTTGCCATAAAGGATATTTTCGCGGATGGTGCCGTCGAAAAGAAATACCGTCTGGCTGACAAGACCGATATTTTCGCGCAGAGATGAGAGAGAAATCTCCTGGATGTTCTTGCCGTCGAGCAGGATCTCACCCGAATCCACATTGTAAAATCGTGGGATAAGGTGACAAAGGGTGCTTTTGCCCGCGCCAGACGGACCGACGAGCGCGACACTCTGTCCTTCTTTTATCGTCAGGTTGAAGTTTTCTATGACACGGGTAGCCTCTTCGCCATCCGTATTCTGGTAAGAGAAGGTGACATCGGCAAATTCAAGATTGCCGCGCACCTCTTCAGTAAGAGGTGTGCCATTGTCCTCTTCGTCGGGAAGAGACATAATTTCATGAAATCTCGCGAAGCCACTCATGCCCTCCTGCAGCTGCTCGAAGAGTGCAACAAAGCGCTTGATGGGATCGAGAAACATCGAGATATAAAGAATGAATGCGGTAAAGTCACCACCATTGATTTTTTCCTGGAGAAGGAAAACGCCACCGAGAAAAATGACGGTAAGGTAGAGCATATCACAAAGGAAATTCATCACCGCATCATAAGTGCCGAGCGAACGCATCGCGCCACTGCGGAACTTGGCGAAAAGCGCATTTCCCCGATTGAATGTCGCAACCTCGTGCTCCTGTTGGCAATAGGATTTTGTCTCGCGGATACCGGTAATGGCATTTTCTGCATGTGCATTGATTTCCGCAATCTGCGCGCGGGAAGCACGCATGTTCTGGCGCATTTTCTTTCTCGAAAGTACCGTGAAAAGCACGATAAAAGGAATGAAGGCGAACATAATCAGGGTAAGCTCGGGCGAGATATCCCAGAGAATGAAGAACGAGCCGATGAGCATCAGGGAGGCAAGCATAATGTTTTCGGGCGCATGGTGAGATAACTCCGCGACATCAAAAAGGTCGGAGACCAGACGGGAGAGCAGGTCTCCTGTCTTATGCGTGTCATAATAAGAAAAAGGAAGTCTCTCAAATTTTTCGAACAGGTCACGGCGCATATCCGCCTGAACGCGGACGCCAAACACATGTCCGAGATAACCAATAATATAATTACAAAGCGCCTTCAGGGCGTAAAGTCCAAGCAGAACCAGGGAAGCAATCACAAGAAGTCTTATATTTCCCTCGGGTACATATTCGTTGATAATCTTTCGCGCGAGGGTGGGATACAGAAGTCCTGCTCCGCACACAAAAAGCGCCGCAATCATATCCACAATAAAATAACCGATATGGGGTTTAAAATAACTGATAAATCGTTTAAACATACTTTTCTTCGCTAAATGTAAATTATTGTTTGTAAAATTACTTGAATCCGTACTGGTACGCTAATTTTTTTATCTTTTCCTTGCGTTCGTTCTCGTCTGCAATATCCTGTACATGCTTTTTGAGAAGGAGCGCCTTGAATGCTTCCTTGAAGTCAATGTCCCCATGCTCTTTAAGCTCGCCTATCACCTCGCGGACGAGAGGCTTCGGGTATCCTTTTTCTACAAGGGAAAGTGAAATGCGGCGTGCGCCATAATGCTTGCGCTCTACCATGTGCATGACGGCGTGCTCAATGGCACGACGCTCGTTCAGGTAGCCGAGGCGCATCGCCTCTTCGGTCGCCTCGGTGGCAACATCGGGGGAAAAGCCACGGCGGACGAGCATATCCAGAAGTTGTTTTCTGCTCTTATCGCTATAACCGAGCAAGCGGAGCGCGCTCTTCACACTCTCGCGTCTTTCCACACTCTCCTCGAAAAAGCGCACCACGCGCCCGTCTACCACCTCATCGACCAGAGGGGCGCCACCCTCGTTATAAACCGATTCAGAGATGACAAGCTTTTTCTCGTCATTCCCTTCGCTGATCGAAGGACGAAGAACCAGAGAAAGCATGCCCTCCTCTTTTGCGGGGCGCAATTTTATCAAGATATAGTCCATCATAATACGATAACAAACCGAGCAGTTTCCTGCTCGGTTTTTTCCTTAAAGTTCTTCTGCGTCAAAATCGGAGATGTCAAATTCGTCCTCGGAGACTGCATCCTCGCCCTCTTCATCCTGCGACATCATTTTCGCACGAACGAGAGCCTCGAGGGTGGAAAGAAGCTCCGCGTCACTCTCGATGAGCTTACGCACATTCTCTTTTCCCTGACCGAGACGCTGACCGTCGAAGTAGAACCATGCACCGCTCTTTTCAACAACGCCCATAGTGATAGCAAGGTCGATGATTTCGGTCGACTTGCTGATACCGCTTCCGTAGAGAATATCGAATTCAGCCGTACGGAAGGGGGGAGCCACTTTGTTTTTAACAACCTTACAACGTGTTCTTGCGCCGTAGACATTGTCACCTGTTTTCAGGCTCTCAACGCGGCGGACATCGATACGAACCGATGCGTAGAATTTCAGCGCACGACCACCCGTGGTAACTTCAGGGTTGCCGTACATGATACCAACCTTCTCACGAAGCTGGTTGGTGAAAATAACAATACAGTTGGTTTTTGCAATAGAGCCCGAAAGCTTTCTCATCGCCTGCGACATCAGTCTCGCCTGTGCGCCGACATGAGAATCGCCCATTTCACCCTCAATTTCCGAGCGGGGAACGAGAGCAGCTACGGAGTCGATAACAATGATATCGATAGCACCGGAGTTGACAAGGTCCTCTGCGATTTCGAGTGCCTGCTCACCGCAGTCAGGCTGGGAAACGAGAAGGCGGTTGATATCCACACCAAGATGCTTTGCATACACAGGGTCAAGCGCATGCTCTGCATCGATGAATGCAGCCTCGCCCCCCTGCTTCTGTACCTCTGCGATAACATGAAGAGCTATGGTGGTTTTACCCGAGGATTCAGGTCCATAGATTTCGGTAATTCTACCCTTGGGAATGCCACCGATGCCGAGGGCATAGTCGAGCGTGAGAGAGCCAGTCGAAACGGCGCTCACATTGATGCTTGATGTCTCACCGAGACGCATGATCGAGCCTTTGCCGCATTCACGCTCAATGCGTGCAATCACGGCGTCAAGAGCCGCCTTTTTGTCGGTAACCACAGGTGTCTTTTCTGCCGAAGCACTTTTCTTTGCTGCCATAATGATATATCTCCTTTAATTTTTATTCTTAAAACAGTTTCACTGCGCCAAGCGGGCGGATGGAAAGGCACATCGATGCGCCCTCACCGAATACGGCATCCATCTTTGCGACAAACTCTGCCGCATGTTCGCGCCTGATGAACACCTGAATGGTTCCCGCGAAGCCACCGCCATGCACACGGCAGGCGCCCCCGGAAAGCTCATCAAGCCATTTTTCCGCCAGGCAAAGGGCAAGAGAAAGCCCCTGCTCTTTCACATTCTTCACGGTATAGATGTTCTGAAGGTATTTAAACGAAGAGTTGCCCGAAGCGCTCTCCATCGCGAGGAAGGTATCCACATCACCCTCACGCAAGGCCGACGCCGCGCGAAGCACACGCGCATTCTCACGAACAAAGTGAAGGGCGCGCAGAAGAGCGCGGTCGCCAAGGCTCTCGCGGATTTCCTTCGCGTGCGCTAAAATGTCCGTCTCGGTATAAGGACGGAGAACCTCTCCGCCAAGAAGCGCGGCAACCGCCTTCATCTCGCCAGGGACAGAAGCGTAATCCTCGTTGAGGTTCGCGTGGTTGCCACCCGTATTGATGATACAGAGCGAGTAGCCCGCACCTGTCAGGGAGAAGTCAATCGGCTCTACCACAGGGTTTTTCGGATCGGCAAAATCGATAAAGACAAATCCGCCGACCGCGCATGCCATCTGATCCATCAGACCACAGGGCTTGCCAAAGAAAACATTCTCGGAATACTGCGCGATTTTCGCAATCTCGGCATTGTCCACAGCGCCGTCATTGTAGAAGTGATTGAGGATATTTCCTACCATGACCTCGAAGGCGGCGGATGAGGAAATACCGCTTCCCTTCAGAACCTCGGTGGTGGAATACGCATCAAAGCCACCAATCGAGTAATCCGCCAGCGCAAAGCCACGCGCCATACCTGCGACAAGCGCTGTCGAGGTGAAGGGGCGGAAGTTCTCCGGCGAATCCACGAGAGAGAGATCGATTTTGTTTTCGGGATACCCCTCGGACTGAAAACGAATCATACCGTCTTCATTTCTCGAGGCAACCGCAATAATGTCGCGGTCGATTGCACCCGCAAGGACACAGCCGAGGTTATGGTCGGTGTGGTTTCCCGTGATTTCTGAACGACCGGGAACGGAAAAGAGGGCGACATCGCGATCCTCGCCGTAAAGCGCAGCGAAGTGGTCGAGTGCTTCTGTCATTCTCGCGCTCTGGCGTTCGATGTCATGATAAAGATGTGCGTAAGCAGAAAGCGCACCATCGGATATTTTTTGCTTCAATTGCGAAAGTTTCATATTATTGTGTCCTTTTACAAATTTGGTTTTCAAAATATAAAATTGCCTCATGCACGATATCGTCGATATCGCGGAGCATACCGTTCTCGTCATCGATATAAAGAACATATGCCTCCTTATGCGCGCGAAACCATGTGAGCTGGCGCTTTGCATAACGGCGCGAGGAGCGCTTCAGAAGCTCCGTTGCTTCCTCAAGCGTGCTTTCCCCTTCAAGATAAGAGAGCATTTCTTTATAGCCAATCGCCTGTCTTGCGGTCGAGTCCCCATCAAAAAGGCCTTCGTCCCGCATCGCGCGTACCTCGTCAAGAAGTCCTTCTTCGAGCATCTTATCGACACGCATATCAATGCGATCATAAAGCGTCTGTCGGTTATGGGCATCGAGAGTGATTTCCACGATGGAAAAAGGGCCTTGTGTCTCCCGCGAGCGACGGTCAAGCTCGCTTTTTGCAAGATCGGCGCATTCGTAAATTTCAATGGCGCGAAGTACGCGACGGACATTGTTTTTATGAATTTTCCCGGCGCTTTCAGAGTCGATGCTTTCCAGGTAATCGTGCAGAGCATCCAGGGAAAGCTCGCCGTTTTCGTCACAGAAACGCGCGCGGATATCCTCTATATGTCCGGGATCGCTTTTCGGCACCTCGGGCAGGGTATACGCACGGAGCGTGTCAAGATAAAGCCCCGTTCCGCCAACAAAAAGAAGCGGGATGCCTTTTCGGGAAAGCTCTTCTGCCACCATAAGCGCCTCTTCAAGATAGCGCGAGGAGGAAAAAGGCTCACCGACATCGACAATGTCAATCAGATGATGCGGTACTTCGGCCTGCTCTTCGGCGGTCGCTTTTGCTGTACCGATATTCATTTTACGATAAATCTGCATCGAGTCGCACGAGAGAATATGCGCTGAAAAGTGCTTCGCCACGGCAAGGGAGAGAGCCGTTTTCCCCGAGGCTGTCGGACCTGTGATGGCGAGAGCCGTATATATCGGATTATGCATCAGCGAACCTGTTCCTCAACAAAATCGATGATGTCGCGGAATACTTCCTGACGGCAGGTATCGCGGAAAAGCTCATGGCGTCCTCCCTCATACATGCGCAGACGCACATCACTCACACCTGCAAGCAGAAGGTGTTTGTATACATAGGATACTCCCTTGCCATAACCACCAACAGGATCCTCGGTACCGCTCATGATAAAGGTGGGCATGCTCTTCGGATAATTCTGGAACCAGCTCTTCGCATTGGAACGCGCGAGAAAACGGAAGAGATCGCGATAGGCGGAAACGGTAAAGATGAAGTTCGAGTAGGGATTGTCGTCATACTCATTGATGATGGTAAGGTCACGCGTGAGCCACGCATTTTTGCCTTCGGACTTGGGAAAGTGGGAATTATAACCGCTGAAGGTGATAGCGCGGAGCATCTTCGAGCGATAGCGATTGCCACGGAAGAGCCCGATTGTGCCTGCAACCAGATGACCTACCGGCGTCAGAGGATTCGGTCCGCCTGTGCCGTGAATGATAACGGCATCTACGGCATGGGGGTGCTTTTCCACAAACAGACGGGCAATAAAGGAGCCCATACTGTGTCCCATGAGGATGATCGGGGCATTGGGGTAGGTGGAATGCAGATAGCGGTTCATCGTATGTACATCGCGCAGGACATGATTGTAACCATCACGGTCGGCAAAAAAGCCGAGGTCCTCGGGCGTGCCTGCACTCTTGGCGTGGCCGAGATGGTTGTTGCCCGCAAGGACGATTCCGCTTTTGACGAGAGCCGTGGCGAGCATTTCATAACGGCGCACAAAATCCACCATGCCATGGCACAGCTGTACCACAGCGCGCGGCGCGCGGTCACGGGGGGCATAAATATCGGCATAGATTGTATGGATACCATCGCTCGATGGATAAGTATATTCCTGATGCATATCTTCAGTGAGCATAAATACCTCCAATATAATAACAATTGTTTACATTCAGATTTGATGTTCGTTACAGAATGCGATAATCTCGGCGGGCGTGGGGAAGGAATTCATATCTCCACCGCGTGAGCCAAGCAAAGTGGCAGACGCCGTCGCGTAGCGCATACACGCTTTGATTTCAGCGCCACCGAGGTAGCAGACCACGAAAGCGGCGCAGTAGATGGCTCCCAGGTTATGCGCTGTGGGAAGCACCTTGATGGCAGGGGGTGGCGCGACAACATCACAGCGTTTTCCGTCATAGAAGAAAGAACCGCGCGCGCCCATTTTCAATATCAGATATTTTGCCTTGACCTTACGGAAAAGGGTGAGCGAGGCGCGCAGGGAAACATCCACGCCCTGTGGCAGGACACCTGTATAAGCCTCGGTTTCCTTTTCGTTCGGGAAAAAGATTTCAAGGGGTGGAAGCTTGTCAAAAGGAAAATCAATAGCGCTTGACGGATCGGCGAAGATGGGGATCGCTCTCCGATATGCCTCGTTTGCCACCATCTCCAGAAGGCCGAGGGGCGCATCAAAGGTCAGGAACACCGCATCGGGTTTCACGCTTTCAAAGGCATCACGGACATTCTGCTCCGTGATTTTCGCGCTCGCGCCCGGGTAGATGATGCGGCGCTCTTCCTCATCCGTCGCACGCATGGAAACAGAAAAGCCTGTTCCCTCTTCGGTATCGACCTTGATCTGCGAGGTATCGATACGCAACGACTTATAGTAATCGAAGAGCTTTTTGCCATGAGCATCTCTGCCAAGTCGGGTTAAGAACACCGCGCGCGCACCAAGCGCACTGAACGCCGAGGCGATTTCAGCACCTGCGCCTGTGGGAAGGTAGGCTACGCCACCATCGTCAAGAACCGTTTCGCCCGCCCTGGGCATGGATGTCATATTCAGGATGATTTGCAAGGTAGAGTTACCGACTACCAGTACGGTGGGAGAAGCCATAGCCATTCCTTTCATTAAAGATTTCGTGGGGTGTTACAAAGAGAAAATCAGTCTGCGGTGTCAGACGCATCGCTCAGGCGATAAACGCTCGCCGAGGGTATCAGCTCTGCCGCGAGAGAAGCCTCACGCTGACGGCAGGTAAAGACAAAACTCTGATAACCGCGATCGGTCATCGATTTGACAGCGCGCATCATCGCTCTGGCGCGAACATTGTCCTGATGCGCAAAGCTCTCGTCGAAGGTCATCGGAGGCGTTTCGGTATAAAGCATATCCACAAGTGCCATGCGCACAGAGATATAGGTAAGATCGAGCGTACCACCCGAGAGATAGTCAGCGCTCTTTTCTTCACCCGAGCCGACGGTAAAGGTCACATCCAGATTGCCCGTGACATCGAGAGCGGTGTATTTATTGTCAGTCATCAATGCCATCATCTCACTTGAGAAGGCGGCGAGACGCGGAGAAATTTCCTCGCGGAGCTTCTCGGATGCACTTCCGATCGCGCCTCTTGCGATAAAGTATGCCTTGTGGCGCTCACGCAGGGAGGCAATCTGCTCGTCAAGCAGGCGGATTCTTTCATATAGCTCACCAGGATCTTTCGCGCGCGACTTGATAGCGTTCAACTCGTTTTCGACATCGAAAGCCAGTTTTTCCTGCTCGGCGATACGAAGCTCGCACTCTTCCAGACCTCTTGTGATATCATCATAGTTGATATCGACGAGCGCTTTGCGGCGAAGGGGAGGAATGGTCGCGCGGATATCGATTTCAGAATATCCTTGCAGGGTGCGACGGATTTCTTTTACTGTGACCTCCGCAAGCTCCTTTTCGTGAAGCAGAACGGCGCGGCGTTCCAGGAACGCGCTGACTTTGCCTTCGAGAAGGTCGAGGAAATCATTCAGTCCCGATGCGGGAGGCTCCTCGCCCCAGCGAAGAATAACGGCGGTGAGAGCGCGTTTTGCGTTCTCGTAATTTTCGCGGGCAACCTCTTCGGCAACGCGCGCGTTTTCAATATCGGAAAGGGTGGTATCACGCTTTTGTCTGGCATCGGCGAGCATCGCGAGCTTGCCGAGCAGGTCGGTCAGGGTTTCTGTGCCGAAGCTCTTTGCCAGAAGGACAAGAGACTGCTTGTTCCGGAGTCCGAAATAGAGACAGACACCTGCACCACCAAGGGACAGGACACCGCCCACGCCAAGAAGAATGCGGAACAAGGGTTCTGCCGCAGCACCCTGCGCCGCGAAGCAGAACACAACGGCGAAGAGGGCAACAACAGCAAGCGTAACGGTAAGAATTAAGTTGCGGATGTAGCCAAAGTGCATGCCCTTCGCGCGTTTATCGATGACGCTCTCGCCACCCATACCGTCAGCTCTTTCAAGGGCCGCTTCGACCTCTTTGGTGATGCCGATGGCGCGACGGCGTTCGGCGTAAATTTCTGTCGCGCTCACATAGGCGCGATAAGTATCGTTGACTTCTCTGCGACAGGACGCGAGGTCGGCGCGGTACTGTTCGTCGGGAAGGAAATGATTTCTGGTATTGGCTTCGAGGAAGCGAGCGAAAATTTCTGCCTTTTCTTCGGCATTGTCCTCCGCTTCATGAAGCTGGTCGAAGGACTGAATGAGACGAAGGTTACGGTAGTTGGTATCCAACTCCGTCAGCTTTTCCTTCTTCTCCTGTGCCTCGCGACGGCGCTCGCGGATGGTATGCAGCTCCGCCTCTTTGGCAAGAATGCCCTTGTTGTCCTCTTCGGAACGGGCGAGTTCCTCTTCCAGAGAACTCTGACGCTGGAGCAGGTCATAAATCACGCCACCCATACCGTTTTCATGCATAAGCGACTCCATCATATCGTGAAGCTTTGTGCCGGCTCTCTGGGTATTGATGCGCTCACTGCCCGAGAAAAGAATGTTTTCAATCGACTCTCTTACAGTGTCCTCATTGATGCGGACGCTACCGAGCGAACCGATAAAAGCGGTATTATAGAAAAGGTCTGCGCTGACACCGAAGAACACCTCGCCCGCAGGGGATTTACCAAAGGCAGGCGTACCACTTTCAAGGTCGATAATCGAAGCCTCTTCCTTATAGGAAGGACGAGGAATGCGCGTGGTGAGTGTGGTCGAGCGGTTAATAAGATAGCGCTTGCCCTTGACACGGACGGTCATCGAGCCTTCCGCCACGCCCGTTTCCCAGTTCACACGGCGTTCTCTTTCAGAAATGCCGCCTTCACTCTCTGTGCCCTCAAAGCCATAAAGCATATAGCGGATAAATGCGGCGATGGTACTCTTTCCTGCCTCGTTATGTCCTTCAATGACATTCAGAGTGTCGGAAAATTCCATCGTGGTATCAATGAGTTGTCCGAAGCTTTTGATTGTGATTTTCTCGATAATCATTCGTTTGTTCCTTTCTTTTGTTCTACCGTGCCGTCATCTCCCGAAAGGAAGCAAATCGCACGCTCGATGGAGTCCTTTGAATTATACCAGGGCTCCTCGTCATAGCGGTAGTCAAATTTTTTACAAAACCAGGACACATCAGCGGTGAGTGTCGTAAGATAGCCATCTAAAATGCCAAAGGCGCATTCGTAAAACTCGCGGAAAAGCTTCTTCTGCAATTTCTTCTTTGCATAGTCCGCCATCGCGCGGAAATGCACAAGACAGAACATCTTCTGTCCCTTGAACTTCTCGGTAAACTTCGGATCACTCTGGTAAAGATAGACCGCGGTCGCCGTCATTGCCGAGAGATTTTTTTCGATGCGTGAGCAGACATAACAGTCCTCTTCGAGTGCGAGAAGCTCGGCAAGCGCCGATGTACCGACACCGCCGACAAGGTCGCGTGCGGTGGGCGAAAGCTTCTTCTTCACCTCGGCGAGGTGGCTCTCTAAAATCAGCCCCATGCCGAGTCTGCGACGGCGGATCAGCATCTTCTTGAAATGATCGAGGCAAAAGCCCTGATCGTTCGTTTTCTGTCGGATGTCAGGCTCCATCATCGAAGCGCCGAGAATAATATCCAGTTCATCTTCCTCCAGTTTCTTGAAAAGAGAGCAGAAGGGACACACAGGTGTGTCTGATACAAGAGCAGCGTCAAACGCTTCATTTACCGGTATGGTGTAAATCTGTTCCAAAAGGTCCTCCTCGCACGCGAGCGTGCAGACGATATATTTATACATATATATTATATAACATCGCGCGCGATTTTTCAAGAGGAAAAAGCAATTTTTTTGACACTTTTCGCACGCCCCCTTTTCGCCTTTAGAACACGAGCATTTTTCCGTTCTCGGAAATGCAAAAATGTAAACGATTATTGTCATCAAAACTGAATGTTTTTCTTTTGTTTATGCCGTATTATGTAAATTACTCTTTACAAAAACGCACAAAAAATACCACTTTGCACGGTTGGCAAAGTGGTATTTTGGAAGACTACTAAAATTGCATTATAACAAATGATTGCCTGAAGGAGTTTTAACTATAAATTTCATAACTATGCGTATCGTCAAACGCTCTGTACTTTTCTTCGGAAAAAACAGAGTTTATAAAAATTTGCAGTTGCAATCCGTTCTGAAATGAAATAATTAAATCGTTCGTTTTCATTTTTTTGATATCCGAAACAATCGTGCTGCCAATCCAGTCAAATACTTTGTGTACCGTTACATCGTAAAGTGATTTCCCCGGAACATCCCACTCAAAAGTTGAAACATCGAAAGAAGCATCGCAACGATACATATCTTCCGATGAAAGTAAGATTCGGTCATCTGAGACAAATCTAAAAAAGGTCTGGACATGCAAATTTATTTTCTCGCCATCCCTCGTTGTAAACTCGATACTCGCAAGATCACAAACTCGACTTATCCCTGTGATTTGTGATCCTAAAAGGTTTTTCAGATAGTTTTCCATACGACTTGCTCCTTACAATTTTAGTACTTCTTTGATGAATTCAACCAATTGTTTATACCCATAATTCTTGCCTTTTATCATAAACACGACGCATGACATCTCTGTCTGTTATTTTTAATACTCTCATGGCAGAACGAAATAAAACAGTTATCAACTGTTTTTGCTTGCTCACCCTGTAAGTTCTTCTCAAAGAAATAGGTTTCGGTAGCTTCACTGTCTCCGTATTGGAAACCCATCGGTGATGCGCTCTCACCATAAAGATTAATGAGAATGTAAGTGTCTCTCGCTTCCGAAAGAAGCGTTGTGCCAGACCAGGTGTAAGTGATGGTGGTATTGTTTGTGTTCGCAAACCTTGGTCATCATAGAGGAAGGACACATGGACATCGTTCAAGGGCGTTCTTCCCATTCTACTGAAAAAACAAAAGAGTCAAAATCAAACTCTTCCAATCCTGGATTGCAACGATACTGTACCTTGTTGTCTTCTACATCTTCACGAAGCATTACGATGGAAGCTTTCGGTCCAGAGGAATACCCACCGGTTTTAATATGTAATTTTTCATCGTAAAATTCGCAGAAAAAACAGATTTGAAGCAGTCCAAGTTCAGAACGGTAGTGTACTTCCACCATATTTTTCTCAATTGTAAGGTCATGAGTTAACATATATATCGGTTTACCAATGCTCTCTCTCCCACGATAATCAACCACAGGAAAATCGGCAATAATCTTTCCTTTTTTTGCTGGAACAAATATTACGGAACAAACACGATCCTGATAAGTGAGTTTTTCCAGACGGATTCTTACTGTATAATCCACATTGGGTTTTATTTTGATTATGTCAAAATCAAGATAGGGGTATCCTAAAACCGAACTATATCCGCAATGCGTCTCTAACCAAAAAATCTCTTCTTTTGTTAATTTTTTTCCTTGATATACTTGATGATTCAACTGCTCTCGATAATTGATTTCGTCTTGATATGCCATTAGTTTAACCTCCTTCCAAGTCTTTGATGTTCTAAAATGTGATCAGCCCTTGTAAGTGGGATGAAATCGAAATAAGTTTTTCGGGAGCATCCACTATAACCTCAACATATGCATCCTTTTGATCAACAGGCATTCCGATGCTTAAGATAAAATGTTTTAAAATAAAGTTACGCATAGTTACCCCCGTGGTTGTGCAGTCAGAAACCCCACAGCCAAAACAAGCAATCTTGCTTGTGTTCCTGAAAACAAAAGATTTTATTTCATTATAACAAATAAGAAGAGCAATGTCAAGCAAAAAACACCTTGGCAATCGCCAAGGTGTTTTTTGGAAATTATCTTTGAACTTCTTCCATGATGAAGGCTTCGAGAATGTCGCCTTCCTTGATATCGTTGAATTTGTCGAGGCCAACACCGCACTCATATCCTTCTGCAACTTCACGGACATCGTCCTTGAAACGGCGCAGAGAGGAGATTTTATCCTCGAAGATAATAATACCGTCACGAACGATACGGATCTGTGACTGACGGGTAATCTTACCGTTCTGGATATAGCATCCGGCGATGGTGCCGACATTGGGCACGCGGATGGTCTGACGGACTTCGGCGCGGCCAAGAAGAACTTCACGGAAGGTGGGCGCAAGCATACCCTTCATAGCCGCTTCGATTTCATCGATGATTTCATAGATGATACGGTGGCAACGGATATCTACCTTGTTGCGCTCTGCGCTATCCAGCGCGTTCTTATCGGGACGGACATTGAAGCCGACGATAATCTCGGTCGATGCGGTCGCGAGCATAACATCGCTCTCGGTGACACCGCCAACAGCGGCGTGGATGACGCTGACCTTGATTTCTTCCGAGGAGAGTTTCAGGAGAGAAGCTTTGACAGCTTCGACAGAACCTGCGACATCCGCCTTGACGATAATGTTCAAGGTCTTGACACCCTCTGCCATCTGGCTGAAGAGGTCATCGAGGTTCACGCTGGCGTTCGCCTGAAGGATTTCCTGACGGAGCTTTTCACGGCGCTGGTCAGCGAGGGTTCTTGCCATACGCTCATCTTCTACGGCGTTGAGTTCATCACCTGCCTGCGGAACATCGTCAAGACCGGTAATCTCTACGGGGACGGAAGGACCTGCGCTCTTGATGGTTCTACCCTTATCGTCTTTCATGACACGAACACGGCCGACGGCGTTACCGACGATGACATAGTCACCCTGGTGGAGTGTACCGTTCTGTACGAGGACGGTAGCCACAGGACCTTGACCGCGGTCAAGACGGGATTCGATAACAAGACCTTTGGCGCGGCGGTTGGGGTTGGCGCGCAGTTCTTTGACTTCGGCAACGAGAAGGACGCTTTCGAGAAGGTCCTCGATACCCATACCTGTATGTGCAGAGACGGGAACGCAGATAACATCACCGCCCCACTCTTCAGGAACGAGTTCGTGCTGGGTAAGCTGGTTCAATACATTATCAGGGTTTGCCTGGGGTTTATCCATTTTGTTGATAGCAACGACGATGTCGATGCCTGCCGCCTTCGCGTGGCTGATCGCCTCAACGGTCTGGGGCATGATACCATCGTCCGCAGCGACAACAAGAATGGCGATATCGGTGGACTTTGCACCTCTCATACGCATCGCGGTGAACGCTTCGTGACCAGGCGTATCGAGGAAGGTGATGTCCTTATCGTTGATTTTAACGCGGTATGCACCGATTGCCTGTGTAATACCGCCTGCCTCGCCACGGGTTACATTGGTGTGGCGGATGGCGTCGAGAATCGAGGTTTTACCATGGTCGACATGTCCCATAACACAAACGACGGGAGCGCGCTCGATGAGGTCTTCTTCCTTATCTTCGCCTTCGTCGAAGAGACGCTCTTCGATGGTAACCACGATTTCACGGGTACATTTTGCGCCGAATTCATCGGCGATAAGCTCTGCGGTATCATAGTCGATGACATCGTTGACACCCTTCATAGCGCCCATGAGCATGAGCTTCTTGATAACCTCCGCAGAGGTCTTTTTCAGACGGACAGCAAGCTCGCCAACAGTGATTTCATCACCGACGGTGATTTCCAACTGTTTCTTTCTTGCCATCTCGGCTTCCATACGGCGCATACGCTCCTGGGCTGCCTTTTCTCTTTCCTTGGCGCTCTTGGCGTTCTGTCCGCGGTTATCCTGCTTTTTGAGCTTCTGCTTTTGCGCCTTGGTGTCGCCACCGTTTGCAATGGCATAGAAATGCTCGTTGTAACGGTCATCGTATCTCGAAAGGTCGACATCAGAGCCGCCTCTCATATCGACAACGCGTGTTCCCTGCTGTGTTTCGGTATAGGTAACATCAAGATTTACGCCACCTTTAACGGGTGCTGCAGGCGCTTGAGGTGTAATGGTCTTGAACTGCTGGCGCTGTGCCTTTCTCTCTTCGGTCGGCGCCTTTTTAGGTGCTTCGGGCGCTTTGGGCTGTGCCTTCTGCGCGTTACGGGCAGCCTGTGCCTGCTGTCTTTCAAGAGCCACCATCTGTGCGGGGGCTTTCGGTCTTTCGGTACCTTGGGCGCTGGGCGCTTTGGGCTGATTCATCTGTGCACGGCGTGCTTCAAACGGATCCATGGAGGGAGCAGCGGTATATCTGCCCTGTCCCTGACCTCTCGGGTTTTGTCCCTGATTGCCATCGCGTCTGCCTTGCTGTCCCTGCGGACGCTGACCTTGCTGTCCCTGGGGGCGTTGTCCCTGTTGACCTTGCGGGCGCTGACCTTGCTGTCCTTGAGGGCGTTGTCCCTGCTGTCCTTGTGGGCGCTGACCTTGCTGTCCCTGGGGGCGTTGTCCCTGCTGACCTTGCGGACGCTGACCTTGCTGTCCCTGGGGGCGTTGTCCCTGCTGACCTTGCGGACGCTGTCCTTGCTGTCCTTGCGGACGCTCCTGTTGAGGAGCCTTGGGTTCTTCGGGTACCTTCGGCGTTTCGGGTGCCTTCGGCGCTTCGGGTGCTTTCGGTGCTTCGGGTGCCTTGGGCGCTTCGGGTGCCTTGGGCGCTTCGGGCGCCTTCGGTGCTTCGGGTGCCTTGGGCGTTTCGGGCGCCTTGGGCGTTTCGGGTGCCTTCGGCGCTTTCGGTGCTTTGGGCGTTTCGCTCTTTGTGCGAATGGTCACCTTACCCGATAAGTAATCGTCAATATTCGTTATCTGATGTGTTCTGGTGAGTGCGTCTACGAAGATTTCAAACTCTTCGGTGTCTACCGAGGCACTCGTGGTTTTTTCAATGCTGGTCTGTTGAAATGCGGCAATTACATCCTTGGTTTTCATTGCGAAATCTTCGGACATTTGTTTCATCTTAATCTGTGCCATCTGTCATACCGGTATCCCTTACGGGAACTTCCTTTCGTAGCGATTTTATTCTGTGGTCCCGGAGGGGGATGTGAGAAGTCCCAACTCACCGAGACGAAGGCATATCTGTTTTGCAAAACCGTCATCCATTACGGCTACCGTCACCGTCAGAGACATCTTTCCCAGCAGTTCACCAAGGGTGGCGCTGTCAATGGGAAGATCATATACGGGAATGTGGTAAAAGTCCGCTTTGGTCGCCAATTTCTTGTGCGTGGCAGTCGAGCATCCCTCGGCAATCAGAACCAGTTTCGGTCCCTTCGCCGTTTTCGCTTTCGCCATCGCAAGGCAAACCTGCTCTGTGCCGAGTACAAGTTTTCCCGCTCTCATGGCAAAGCCGAGCATACCCGAAAGGCGCGTGTCAATTTTCGTTTTGTCCACGCTCTATTTCCTCCAGAAGTGTATGGTAAATCTCTTCGGAAATCTGACATTCAAGGGCGGTCGCAATCCGACGGCTCTTCTGCGCGCGTTTGAAACACTCTGCCTTCTTGCAAAGATAAGCTCCTCTGCCCGACCTCTTGCCGACAAAATCGACAACAATCTCACCTTCGGGGGTACGAAGCACGCGCAACAGTTCGCTCTTCGGGAAACGCTCACCGCATCCCGAGCATCTGCGGATGGGAACCTTTTTTTCTACCTTAATGTCATTTTTCTGTGCCATACGGTTTTTCTTCCTTATCCATAATTATGCTTTAATATCAATCTTATACCCGGTAAGTCTTGCGGCGAGCTTCGCGTTCTGACCTTCTTTACCAATCGCAAGAGAGAGCTGGTCGGGTGCTACCGTTACGCGACAGATGCGCTCACCCTCGAGTTCTACGCCGAGAACCTTCGCAGGAGAGAGTGCCTCTTTGACATACTCGGTGGGAATGTCGCTGTACTTGATGATATCGATTTTCTCTTCGCCAAGCTCCGCGAGAATGGCAGCAATACGCATACCTCTCTCACCGATACAAGCGCCGATTGCATCTACATTTTCGTCGCGACTTTCTACGGCAATCTTGGTACGTGAGCCTGCCTCACGGGAGATGCCGCGGATGATAACGGTTCCGTCCTGAATTTCAGGAATCTGAAGTTCAAACAAACGCTTTACAAAGTGAGGATGTACACGGGAGAGGGTAACCAGAGGTCCACGCATCTCGCCCGAACGAACCTCGCTGATGAACACCTTGATACGATCGCCGACCTCGTGATGCTCGCCAGGGATCTGTTCGCTCTTGAGCAGGGTAGCATAGCCTGTACCCGTGTCAAGAATAAGGTTTTCATTCTGGGTGTCAATTTTATCAACCGTTGCGGTGATG
The DNA here is from genome assembly GCA_017508465.1 of Clostridia bacterium. Classification (GTDB taxonomy): domain Bacteria; phylum Bacillota; class Clostridia; order Oscillospirales; family CAG-272; genus UBA1740. Next base: position 7,871 of record JAFVYW010000022.1, on the reverse strand, counting down.
ATTTCCTCCTTCTTCTCCTCATATTCGCGCGTTTGTCTTTCGCGGATAGCGTCGCGGATCGCCTGGACAATCATCTGTTTGCCCTGCGTCGCGCTGAGACGGCGGAAGGTTTTGGTTTTGAGTTCGGTCTCTACCGTACCGCCAAGCTTGTGGCGGCGGCTGATTGCCTTCGCATCAGATACGGCAATCTCGGTGAGGGGATCTTCTACGGTACCGTCAGGAACAACGGTGCGCTGTTGGAAGACCTTCATATCCTGCTTTACAGGATCAATCTGTACGCGAATGATAGTGGAGGGACCGATTTCCTTCTGGCATGCCTTGGCAAGCGCTGCCTCGATTTTCGGAATCATATACTCCATAGGGATGCCCTGCTCGACTTCAAGCAGGTTCAGGGCGTTAAAAAATTCCTGATTCATTTTGGACAAATCCTTTCCTTTTAGTTGCTTATATTTATATTTGCTTTATTCTTCTTCAAAATAAACGGTACAAAGCCTTGAAATCTGGCTCTTTTTCAGAACAACATCGCCACTCTCGGTGCGAAGTGTCAGGGTATCGTCAAGATACGAGACAATCTCGCCGACCACACTCTTCGCTCCATTGACGGCTGTGAACAGTTTTGCCTGTGCGCGCATGCCGATGCAAGCAAGAATATGCTCGGGGGTACGAAGCTCACGCTCAACACCGGGCGAGGATACTTCCAGGTAGTAGAAGGTTTCAATGGGATCAATCTCGTCTAAAATGGGATCGATGGCGCGGTGTACCTTTTCGCAGTCCTCAATATTGATACCTGCGTCGTTATCGATGGTGATTTCAAGATGATAGTCAGCGCCGATTTTTTTAAAATCGATGTCCCAGATGCGATAGCCGAGCCCCTCAACGGTCGGGGTGATAGCTTCGCGCACTACTTCACGAATGCTTTTTTTCATATATGCGTCTCCTCTCATTGTTCTCTCGCGTGTCTTTGTTTTACAAAGAAAGGAAGAGTGACTCGCAAGCCACTCTTCTCTCCTTCAATATTCAATCCTGCATCTATTGTAGCACATTCACAAACAAATGTCAAGTCTTTTGTGAAAAAAGATAAAAAATTGTATGTTTTATAATTAGGTGTGAAGACAGAACTTCACACTTTTTTTGTTTTTTACCCTAAAAAGTGCTCGAGCAACTCACCCTCGCTCCTCCGTTTCTGTCTTTCAAACTCCTTGGGGTATGCCTCCACATACCCCTTATCTATGGCGGAGAACACAAGTTGCAATAATGGGAGGTGTCCTTATTGGGTTAGTGAGATTCTAACCTCTGTCAAATATTTATATTTCATTATTTTATTTTATGTTGCGGATTTTCTCAACCGCAAAGAGAGGAGAAAGAAAATGAGAAGATGTATTCTAATTAGCACAAGACAAAACAAAGACGACAAGACAGGTGATGAACTTATGTTCCTCACGCTCTCCAGACTGCCTAACAAGATGAACAACGGCGGTCTTTGGTATCCCAAGAAGGACGAGCTTATCATTAACACCTGTATCAACAAGTCAAGAAGTCCGGATGAATTTGAAAAGATGCTTGATGTTCTTCCTGGAACTCTCATTGATGTAACATTCGGCCTGAACGAGTACACCAATAAGGCGTATGTAGTGAAGATGGATGTAGTAAAAGGTACAGACATTTTCCCAGAAGATATCCTTTATCTGTAAGAAGGAGTTTTATATGTTTATCGAGCTTATTACGGTTAAAGGAGAAAAACTAACTTTAAACACTCAGCATATTGTTCTTGTTGCGCCTACACGAAAAGGAACTGTCCTTGTCGATGTAAATGGTATTGATTGGGAAGTTTCAGAGGGTTACGAGAGTTTAAAAGAAAAACTTGAGTGTTCCGAAAAATAAATAAACATATAAAACAGTTTAACTTTGACAAAACGTATAAAACGTATAAAAAGCAAAGTGAAACCTTCAAAATTCCCTAAATAATATAAAGGGATAGCGCAACGCCGCTTGGGGCTTGTCCAAGCGGCGTTGACAAACGTATAAAATGTATAAAAAACGAGCAAAAGAGGGTGAGAATAAATTATGCCAACATTAAGACAAATGGAGATTGTCACAGATGTTGACAAACTAAATGTTGATTTACAAGCAACATTGATGAAATACAGGACAATAAAACAATGGGCGTACATAGTACACGATAAAGACGATACAAGAGCCCATTACCATATATATTTGAATTTTGGTGCTTCTTCCGTTGATACAGCTTTGGTTGCTTCGTGGTTTCAAATTCCCGAGAGCTTTATAAACAAGGTTAAGGGACGAAAGACGGATATGTTACTTTACCTTACGCACGGTAACGATTCGCAGAAAAACAAGCATCAGTATTCCCCGAAGGAAGTTATTGCCAATTTTGATTTTGAAACAGAAATCACCAATGCAAGTATTATAGGAGATTTCCAAAACTTTTCGTATGCAGAAATGCTCCAATACGCTAACACCTTGCCTGTAAGTGAGAAGGTTAAAACTCTAACACAGTTAGAGAAACTTTATCGCTTAGAGTGCCATTGTCAAGCACTCAATCCCCACAGGGATATACAAGTAATGTTCATATCGGGCAAAGCGGGAACAGGAAAAACCTATTATGCCAAAAAGCTTCTTGAAAGTATGAAATATGATTATTGCATATCTTCTTCAAGCAACGATATATTTCAAGATTACAAGGGACAACGTGCTATTATCCTTGACGATTTGAGAGATAACGATATTGAATTTGCGGAGCTTTTAAAAATGATAGATAACAACACACAAAGCTCTGTGTATTCTCGTTTCCAAAACAAAGTATTCGTAGGTAAGATGATAGTGATTACTTCTTCTGTGCCGATTAAATTCTGGTATAGAGATATGGTCTATAATCGCCGAGAGGATCTCGTCCAATTATATAGACGCATAAGCTCTTGCGTTATAGTAACCGAAACGGAAGTGAGATTATATGAAGGTTTGTCCGAGGACGGAAGTCCTCTCGGTCTACCTACCGTATATGAAAACGAAATACCAAAATTGAAACGAGAACAGAAGCAGAAATTTGATTTTAAGTCTGCATTTGATACTCTGTTTGGTGTCACGGATGTAAGGTCAGATGAAGACTTGGAATAGAACATTTAAGAAAGGAGTTAAGTATGGCACAATTTGAAGCACCGAGCGCAAAGAGTAGGCGTTATGCGAGAGAGCTGAAGGCAAAGAAGAAAACCTCCGGTCAGAAGCTTACGAAGTCGACAGCTTCTTATCGCATGGGATATCTCAATGCGCGTAGGGATAGAAGCAATGCAAATAAGGCATACAAAGCAAAAAACAATTGAAATCTCCACTTAACATGGAGAGAGAGGAGTTTTGGTGACAAACTTTAAACGAAACAACAATTTAAAATTTGAAAAAGCAAAGAAGTTTTTAATTCTTTTACTTTGCGTAACGCTATTCCTGAGCGCCATGTCATTGACACTTTCTCTGCTTCCAAAAGATAAGACGACATCTTCGCCTGGTTCTGGGGTTGTAGAACCATCTCCCCCGGACGATGATAATGTTGATTCCCTTTTAACACCGTATGGACGAATACCTGAAGAATATGCTCAGGATCCAGAAAAATATCCTATTTTGCTCTTTCAAATATCAACGCGCGAAGTTATATGGGCAGGGGATCGATTTGGCGGAGAGGGTGTATATGGCGGTGTTCTTTACCAATTGAAGAACAATGCATCAAACGGTGATATGGCGGTCTTTTTTCAAAATGATCATACAGATATTCAAGATCCTGAAGGCAAATTGAATCCTTTTTTCAATTTTGGCGCAATAGAAGGAAATCATATTATTGATTTGAATGGTCATACATTCATAGCTTCTACGACAATTTTTCATTCACAAGCAAAAAATAAAGGCAATCTTAACTCTGTCAGTTGGCATATAAAAAATGGCACTATCGATTTAAATAGCCATAATTTTTTATATGTTGGTTCAAACTCAGCTGAAGACCATACGATGCTCAGCAATTTCCTTGTTGAAAATATTTATTTTGCAAATATAACATCTGGTCGAGTTGTTGCTGACAATAATAGAGGCAGTGATTATTACGACACTGTAACTGATGTATGCTTCAGGAATTGCACTTTTGATATTCTTCAAAGTGATAGATCTGCTTTATTTCACTTTGGAAAAACTGACACTTCTACTTTTGACATCAATATAACCGTAGAGGGTGGCAATATTTCTTTCGTTGAAGCATCGCTTCCGGTGTTATTTGATGATGGTGGTTTGTCAAATAAAACCTTTATTTTTGCTGAAGGAGAACAAGGCTTTACGACTTTGACATTGCCAATAAACGAAGTTCAAGCATTTGATGAACCATTTAACACCACATCAGGTCAGCGGTATTTTGTATTGTCCGCTATTGATCCCGAAAATTATTGTGAGTATGAACTGTCCGAAAAAACTGCATAAATGAAAGGAAAAAAACATGCTAAAAGAAAAAATTAAGAAAGTCGGGATTATTATTCTTTGCGTAACGCTATTCCTGAGTGCTATGTCCTTGACACTATCGCTGTTTCCAAAGGATAAGACCACATCGGCACCTGTTCCAAAGCCAATTTATAGTGAATTCTTTAACTTTTATGAACACTTTTATTCGTACGATCTTGACGGCGATATGTTGTATTTGGTAAAAGGTGAGTCTTTAACAGACGACGCTATCGCTTTGGAATACAATTCAACTGGCTCTGATCCTGGTTTATCATTCTTTTTTAGATTCAATCAAGATGTAATACCTGAATCTGGTAGCAAGTTGGTGATGGAATTTGATTACACAATGGAAAAGCAAGTCTTTAAAATTGCAGGTATGATATTCCAGGATTATCCTTATGGCTTTGATGATTATAGACCTTTACCGACTGGCAATCATTCTGTTCGTATCGTCTATGATGGTCTTGATCCTAACTTGTATAACGAAGATGAAGTTTATCCTCAATATGACTTTACCGTTTATGTGGATAATTCCGAGTTCTTTCATCATAATGGTTCACTTCCAGGTCCTGCCTTCGGAACAAATTATATTCAGGGCTTTGGGCTTTACGAGTTCAATGATGAAATTGAATGCTCCGATGGGGAGATCGTCTTTACTCTTCATACTTTATCTTTGAAAGTTTATTAACGCTACTGCGTTATTATAAATCTATGAAAGGAGAGTAAGCCATGGCAAGAAGAAAAAACAGAAAGTATACTTCTGCTGAGAAAAGAGCGTTTCATTCTGGGCAGGGGTATTATCTCGGTTACAATGGTCGAAAGGTTGAATTCAAGACAGTGAAGTTGAAAGAATCTTTCCAAGCCGGGTATGCAGATCAGAGCAAACGCACCAAGAAACATGGGAAAAAATATCCCAAAATTAAGTAAGAAAAAGAAAGGAAAATAATATGACTTACGATTACACTTATCGCAACAACAACAAAGGCAAGAAAATTCTTGTCGTTTCCCTCGCAATCCTTGTGGTTGTCACCTGTGGAGCAGTTCTCCTGTCTCTTTTCGCACCTTCAAATGAAGGCACCCGTCTTGATTTCTCTATCGGCGGTCTGAACGAAACTGGCGCCTATGAAGAAGCAGACAACACGCTTTATACCAAAAATGCTATTGAAATCGAAGACGATTTTCGTGTAAAACTCGTTTTCAATAGCACGATCAAGTACCAGGTCTTTTTCTATGATGAACTGGACAACTTCATCTCTTCGACCGATGTTATGACCAAATCTTCCGAACCTACGATTCCCGAGAACGCTACGCACTATCGCGTTGAAGTTACTCCCATCTGGGACGAAGATGTCAAGAAGGACGATCGAGTTATCGGTTGGTTTGATATCAACGGCTATGAAAAGCAACTTCTTATTGAAGTTGTAGAATCTGCCGAGGAAGAAGAGTAACGGAGGTAGCCTGAATGAGCAAGACAAAAAAGAGGTTATCTCTTAAAGATATAGCATCAGCAGTGGTTGCTTGCCTTCTCATTCTGGCTGTGATCGGTGGCTGTATTGCTATTTCCAAGATTGACACTAAAACGATTTCTTCGTTGTCTTTCAAGCGCGGTTCTCTGACCGAGAGTGGTACATATCAGAAGAGCGATACAGCCATCTATACCGAAGAACTTTTTGAGTGTCAAGGTCTGACTGTAACAGTCGACTTTGAGACTGATGTTGAATACCGCGTGTTTTATTATCGCGAGGATAAATCTTTCATCGGTGCTACCGAGAATCTAAAAGTGGATTATGATAAAGGCGAAACTTATGCTAATGCGAAGTATGCGCGTATTGTTATTTATCCAACTTTGGAAAGTGGTAATAAAGTCGGTATTTTTGATGTCAATAAATATGCGAGACAAATCACCATCAAGGTAAGCTTGGATCAATCTTTCGAGCCTGTTCTGACCGAAAGTATTCCTGGTATAAAAAGTCAATTGATTTTTGCGTCATCCTTCCCGATGCAGAAGGATAACGGTCCTTATGCATATCAGGATATGTCGATTTACGAGGGTAAAACCGTTCGTAAAATCGGTGTGCCGGTAAAACTTATCAAGGATGTATCGGAAGATGCAACCTTTACGGTATATGTTGTTACACAGACCAGTTCTGGAACTTTTACAAAAGTGAAGGAACTGAAGCTTGTTATTCCTGGTGGCACTTTTGGTGGCAAGCAAAAGGTCTCCCTGGATAATATCGGCGTGACTGGCTCCACCTATAATTACCTTTATAACCTTGTCGGTGACGAGATTACCGGTTATTCCATCATCGATGAATGGTATTATTTCGATGTAGATATCCGTCTTGAAAATGGACAAACCCTGGCGTTCTTTGATTCTGAAGACGATGTCTTTCCTGCATACCATAATGGACTTGCTGACGAAGACGCCATGAATATGTATTGTACCATTTTTGGTACACCTGGAACAGCACCAAGTGTAGAATTCTATATGGATGTACTTGTCCTGGAATAAGAGAGGGAGGCAATATGATGAAACAGAAAATACTGAAGGTGGGCAAAATCATCCTGGCTTTGTTTCTGATAATCTCCATCCTCTCTATGAGTTTGTCTTTTATCCGAAAAGATACCAACGACGATGATATCTCTGACGATATCGGGACAACAAAACAGCCCATTAAGTCACCTCTGGCAGGTAAATACATATCCTTCCTGGGCGATTCCATTACAACCTATGAAGGCTGGAGCAATTCTACCGCATTTAACTCAACGCTTGGAGAAAATGCGGTGTATTACAACTCTGCATCTGGTCTTTCTGTCAATGATACCTGGTGGAAGCAGTTAATCGACACAAATGGCATGCGCCTTTGTGTTAATAACTCATGGAGTGCGGCAAGGCTTTCGGCTCGCAATGATCCTGTTATACCTTCTGCTTATGAACGATGTTCAAATCTTGATAATAGTAAGGGAATATCTCCTGATATTATAATTATTTATCTTGGCACCAATGATGTTGCGAATAATGCAACTTTATCAAACGCGACAGTATATGATGCGATGGAAGCTTACAATGCTGGATATAACTGCCTTGAAGAAAATCCGGTATATTCATTAGTTTATACAGTGATGGAGATTTCGGAATCATTTGAAGCAGATATTTTTCTATGTACGCTGCTTCCTGAGAGCCGAAATGAGAATGCTAAAGCTTATTTAGATCACATGAACGAGCAGATAAGATATTTTGATGGATATCGAGATCGCGTACATGTTGTTGACCTTTATAACAACACTGGAATCACCTATGACAATTACATGAATTATACCATTGATGATGGAACAATGCGAGTTCATCCCAATAAAGCTGGCATGGATCTGATAACAAATTG
>JAFVYW010000021.1 GCA_017508465.1 Clostridia bacterium | reverse complement strand
TCCTCTGCTTCGTTGATATGACCATTTCTAAAGAAATAGTTTATTACAGTCATTTCGTTTAAGATATATGCCATAAAAACCGTTCCATTAGGCTTTGTCACCCTAAGTGCTTCACTTACCGCTGTTTTTCTCTCGGTGTCAGCAGAAAGGTGGTACATCGGACCTAAATGAAGAACAATGTCATACTCATTGTCTTTCAGCATGTGGAGGTTGACCGCATCACCCTGAACAATTGTGACATCTTCACCAGGAAAAGTCTTTTCTTTAAAACCCTCAATATTCCTCTCCACCAATTCAACCGCATGAACTGTGTATCCTTTTCTCGCAAAGTAGTGGGAGAATCGACCTGTGCCTGCTCCTACCTCCAAGATTTTCATTTCTGGCTTAAGGTACTTTTCCACAAAGCGAATGGTGGTTAAAAATTCAACCTGCCCGAAGCGGGAGAGAAGTCGGTCATCTTCGTTCCACTCACTATAATAATTTTCCAATATCTCTTTTCTGTCCATAATGGCAACTCCAAATTCTTATTTATCGGTGAGTTTATTATATCATAGTTCTATAAACTTTTCAACCGATTTGGCTTTTCTTTGTTTCCTCCGACGCAAATTTTGAGGGCTGACGCTTGTTTTCGCCAGCCCTCGCTCTTTATCATTCTCTCGACAAATTCTTAATTATCTCTCTTAATAACATTTTTCATAAACGCGATTCTCGCCGCAAGTGCCGCCTTGGTGGTCTGTGCTTTCTGCATAATGTCAAAGCCGTGCATCGTGCCTTTGGTTTCGTGGAGCGTGACCTCGACACCTGCCTCTCGGAGCTTCTCTGCGTACAGAATGCCGTCATCGTGGAGGCAATCGAATTCTGCCGTTTCAATATAAGCGGGAGGCAGCCTTCAAAGCTCTCGGCTTCCACAGGCGAATAATAGACGTAGTTTGGATGATTCCGATCCACCTTTGTCATTGGTGCGATTCTGTTTGACAGCGTAGAATTCCACATGGGTGTGTCGGTGAATTTTTGACAGGATTCGCTGTTATTGCGCATATCGAGGAATGGATACGGAAGCATCTGAAAGGCGAACCTTACGGGATGCTTTCTGTCTTTTGCCATCATGCAAACGCCGACCGCAAGCGTTGAGCCCGCGCTGTCACCGCCAATGCCGATGCGAGAGGTGTCGATGCCGAGGGCTGCTGCGTGATCGTAAGTCCAGCACATGGCGGCATAAGAGTCCTCAAAGAATACGGGATGAGGGTTTTGCGGAGCGAGACGGTAATTCACGAACATGACCTTGCATCCCACCTCTCCCGCGTACCGCATGGCATTTTTGTAGTGATACCCTGCCGCTGCAAGCACGAATCCGCCACCGTGAAGGTAGATGAGACACGGGGCGTTATCTCCCAGCGCCTTGGGCGACATCAGAAAACACTCGATATTCTCGCCGTCGTAGCTTTTTATCTCGTGACGGCTCACGTCAAGCACCTTATCCTTAAATATATATTTCGGCGTTTTCATATGCGGCACAGCCCTGGCGAGAAACTTCTCACTGATGGGCGGCGTGAAATGCGAAAACGGAAAGAATTCTTTTTTGATTTGATATTTAGCCATAAACTTTTACCCCCATAACATAGACAAACAGAGGATCAGCGATACCACAGCGGGAACCGTGACGGTATCCCATCCACCCTTGGTGAACAGTTCGGTAAGAGATGCGACAGGTGCAATAACGAGAGCAAAAATCACCGACACGTACCAAGGAAGCGCGGACATAAACAGAAGCACAGGCAACAAGCACACAAACGCCGTAATTGCCATACCGATACTGCCCTCGACAGATTTAATTCCTTCAATATGCTTGCCTTGAAGCTTATGTTTGCCTCTTTGCTTTCCGACAATGGCGGCAACTGCATCTCCCGGACCCCACGCCATGATCGCGCCGATCGCTATGTAAAGATGCTCTCTGCCAAAGGCACCCCAGAAGATAGTGATCAATACCGTCATCAGCCCGAAAAGCCCAACGAAACTGAATATCACCTCGTGCTTTCCCTTTTCCACAAAGAGCTTTTTATAAAAGGAGAAATGCTCAAAAAACTGCAATACCACAATCACAAGAAGCAGAAAGAGCACCTCGACCGCAACGGCTATCCACCAAATGTCTGTGGAAAACACAAGTGGAAGAATGGGATGTGAACGCCACGAAATGCAGGAGCTTTCTGAAAATGTAGTCAGGCACCTTGGTGGTAAAGCGAACCAAGATCAGTACGGCGGCAAGAGAGGCGATATAGCCTACGTAAATACCAAGAACCTTCAAATATTCAAGCAGAAGAATGGTATCGATCTTATCAAGGTTATTGATTATAATCATAGAAAGGCCAAGGACGAGCAAGATCGCACCCGTTACGTAGCCAACAACCTTCCCCTTAACCCGATTCGCAAACCTTGCGCTGACGAGTGAAAAGAAGGCAGCAACCGCGATGGCAATCAGTAAGAAATCCCAGCATTCCAAAATGATCGTCGGTTCAATGAGTATGTGACTGACCGAAGCAATCAGAGCCGTGAATGTCATGATAAAGGTGGACGTTCCCACAGCGGTCTTTCGTTCGTAGCCAAGCATGGCGGTAAATACGATCAGCATCATCATACCGCCACCCGTACCAAAGAAGCCCGTGCCAAAGCCAATGGTGAGACCAAAAAACAAAGATACGGCGATCTCCTTTGCCGTAAGCTTTACCTTACCATCCTTTTCGGGACGCTCCTTGGAATCGGGGCTGACCAGAAAGCGAATACCGATCGCAACGCATAAAATGAGTGAAAACCCACCAAGCACGTTCTGATGCGTAAAATAAGCGGCAATCGATCCAACGGTACACATACCAATGATGCAAGCCGCCATCAGCCATCCGTGGCGAAGGTCGATTTTTTTATTTTTTGCATACAC
>JAFVYW010000020.1 GCA_017508465.1 Clostridia bacterium | reverse complement strand
TAAGTCCTCGGAAATGACAGAGGAAATATCAACTCTCCCCTCGTCTGAACGGGAGCGCATTTATAGTGTTGTCAGAGCGATGATACAATTTGAGAAAAAGGCATAACCCTTTTCATTAACTTCATTGATATCCCATTTTGTACAACTTCCACAAAAACAAAAACGAGCAGAATCTGCGGATTCTGCTCGTTTTGCATCACAAAAAATCTATAAAAGTTTTTGCAAAGCTTTTTTCAAAAAGCTTTAAATCGTACTCAAATCGTACTCAAAACCGTACTCTTTTTTACTTCTCAGAAACATCAAGAGAGGAATATCTCTTGCCGCGTTTGGTGACTTCAAATAGGGAGACAAAGCGCGAGCCGTCGACATACCCGTACTCATAAGAGGTGTGAGGACGAGAGGTGAGAAGAACACCGCGCGCACGATAACGGAAGGCATCCTTTTGTATGCCGAGTTGTTTAATTGCCTTGTCACGAAGCTTATGCTCCTGACGGGTGATGTCGACCGTTGCCACAGCGGGAGTATGTAAGGTCTTGTCTCTCTCGTCCTCGATGCGCACGCCATAGGAGAGAAGTGCGAGCTTCAGGCGCGTGGAGCGAAGCACTTCGCCGTCAACAAAGGAACGGCGCTTGCCCGAGAGCAGACCGAGCGAGAAGGAATAGTAGACAGAGAAGGGAAGGCGCACACGCCAGAGATAAGTTGCCTTCACCTTATCGATATCCGAGATCCGCGAGAAAAGTGTTGTACCGAAATAGAAGATACTGACGCCGTCCTCGCTCACGATTACTCTGTGATATTGGCAAACGAAAAGTACAATCGCGACCGCGAAGGAACAAGCCACAAGAGCGATAGAGAAAATGAGAAGAGAACGCCTTGCCACACCCCAGACGCCGACCGATAAAGTGAGGGCGCAGAGAAGCTCTTCGAGAAGCAAAGCGAGGTTGATGAAAGAGTGTCTTTTTTTCATAAATTACCTCATATATTATTGTTGACGCGGAGGCTCAAGGAAGAATTTCTTCTCGAGTGACTCACGCAAAGGACGAATGATGGCAACTAAAATCAATGCCATTCCGAGCAGGGAAAGCACAAGCGTAGGATACCAGGACCAACCGACATAGGAGATCGTGTCAAATAAACGCACCAAAAGCAGCTCAGTCATGGTAATCAGAGCGGCAAGCGCAATAATCGAACCACCATAAATATAAAGCTTGCCACGCTTCACATAGCGGAGCAGGGTGATCGCCGTTGTAAGAATGACGGCAAGACCAATGGTCACAGGCATCGCGAACGGCAAAAACCAATGCGGCTCGCCACTGTACAGATCAATGAAGAGCAGATACAGTGCTGTGCAAGCAAAATCCACAGGAACGAAAATCACAGGGTTCGGTCGGGAAAACCACATCGGCAACACAAAAATCACATAGCCGAGAATCGTACCAAACACCACATACCATGCCCATGTCATGCGGTCGGACACATGAATGTTCGACAAAGGCGTGATGATAATTGGCAGAAGGAAGAGCAGGGTAATGATAAAGAGCGAACCCCACGGACTGACGCGGCTCGGCGGAATTCTCTCGGTCGGGTAACTGCGCTCACCGTGATTGTCTCCGAGCGTCGGATGGTACACTTCGGTCTGGCAGAGGGGGCATACCCTCTCGCCCTCGGCGAGCTTTACGCCACAATTAATACAATACATGAAACAATCCTTTCAAATCAGAAATTCATGGAAAACATAACGAAAATGCAAACAATTATTTGCAAATTAAGGGTTGTTTGACTCAACGGTAGCACACAAACCATGCTCCATCAGCGCAAAATGGAATTCGCGTTCGAGGTCACATTCGACGACATTCCGAATGAAATTGATATACAGCGTATCGCCGAAGGAAAGCACGCCACAGTTCGAGGGCGCTTGTGATTGCGGTCCGATAACGAAGTCGAAACGATCAATATGTCGGGATACCTCCTCGGGTAGCTTCACCTGGCCGAGATTGGAGACGGTAAGGCAGGACTTGCATTCGCCGAAGAGGCGGAACACGAGCTTCATCGCCATGTTTTTGATAAACAAGGGCGTCATCTGCAAAATCACCGATTTTTCGCTGTTGACATTCGTTGTCAGGCGCGAGCCCATCACCTTCGCATTGACCTCGAGACCGAGGCGGTGATGCACCGCACGGATAAGCTCTTCAAAGGTGTATTCGCCGAGCTTCGGGTCGACCTCGGGCGTCGAGTAGAGCGCGAAGTTGCGCAGGGTGGTCGATGGAAAAATCGTTCTTAAATTGACGGGGACAAGCACCTTGATTGGTCGTCTCCTGTGGATTAAGGGAACGCGTATTTCCTGGACGCGTATGAGCGCGCGCATCATCACCGCCGTGAGAAATTCCGTCATGGTTGCCCCGTAGTCATGCGCCTTTTCCAGCACATCCTTTACAGGCAGGGAAAAGCAAGTCAGGTGCAGATAGCCGTCGGGCTCCTTCTGACCTTTCAGGTGAAAGGCGGTGTTCTCCTGACGCGATGCCGCCACATCCCCCGCATAGCGAAGGAAGCTGTCCTCCATCTCGTCCGCGCTCGGCTCCTCGAGCCTTCCGAGAATACCACATTCGCGCGGGACATGCTCGCCGTACTTCTGTGTCACATATTCCGCGAGAAGCGTCTTTAAAAACACCATACCGCCCGTACCATCGGTCAGCGAGTGGAAAAATTCGACCGCAATACGATTTTTATGCACAATGGTGCGGAAGGCACAGGTGCGTAGCTCACTATATGTCATCGGCGAGAGCGGAAAACTGTTCTCCACGCGCACATCGGGCGCTTTCGGAAGCTGTTCGAGATAGTACCAGAACATACCACGGCGCAGCCTCGCCGAAATGGTCGGGAAACGGCGCACCGTCACATCGAGCGCACTCTGGAGCACATCGACATCGACCGCCTCCTTCAGCGTCGCAGACAAGCGGAACACATTGATCCATGAGCGTGTACGCGCCGCGGGATAGATTTTTGCCGCATTGTCAAGACCTACCCAGCGTAGCTTTTTCTCGGGTGCAAAATTCTTGTTAAGAAACAGATTGATTGTCCTGTATACCTCTTCGTTCTCCTTAAGGTCATACATGGGGTACGCATGCCACATGAGTGGCGCAATCACAAGCGTGCTTTTTGCTCCGACGGCGAGCAACCTTTCATGCAGGTGTCTCGCGTCGTCAAGCATAATCTCGTCCCCGCCCACAAAATTCAGGGAGGTTGGCATGCCTGTAAGGTCAGCGAAGAGGGGAGACGCGAGAGGTTCGCTCGGCGTATCGGTGTAACACTTCGCGTAGTAGGAGAGCAATTTTTTCGACAAGGAGGGGTCTCGTGTCCTGTTTTCTTCATAACTCGCCCCCGAAAGGGTAAGGTCAACCCAGGGGGATGCCGTGATGATGGTCGCGGGTAACTCCTCGCCAAGCTCGCGCAGCTTCAGGCACAAGGCATAGCAAAGACCACCGCCTGCGCTCTCACCGCACAGAGCGATTTCCGAGGGCGCATAGCCCTTCTCAAGCAGATAATGGTACGCCTCGAGCGCATCATCAATAGCAGCAGGGAAGGGATGCTCGGGCGCCAGACGGTACGCAGGGCAGAACACGCGCACGCCCATTTTCACCGCGAACTGCGAGGAAAAGCCCTTCGCATAATCGAGCATACCACAGCAGTATCCGCCACCATGCAGATACATGACAACGCCGTGGCGTCTCTCGTCCTTGGGCGAAATCCAGCACGCCTCAAAATTCTCAAAATTATGCTCATGCACGACGATTTTATCCCTGTGGGCATCGTGCATCAGCTCTCCGATTTTATCCTGACCACGACGGATGGTCTCAAGAGACAGATTATTCACGATGTGCTTGAAAAGAGTTAATTGCTTCCGCACGAATTTTGCTGAAAGTGCCATGGCCATCCCTCCGTGATTATTACCCCAAGTGCATAAGAGTTCATAATAGTATACCATATTTTTTTGCATTTGTAAAGAGGGAAGGTAAAATGTGAACTTTTTGTAAATATTTCGTAAAAAGAGTTGTTTTTTTTTTTTTTTTATTTGCTATAATAAACGAGAATTATAATGGGTACGTGCGTGCATTATATAAACGCGCGCAAAGACATAAAAAAAGCATTCAGGAGGTTTCAGATGAGATACGGTTACAGCAGACATTCTGTTTTGGCGCCGATTCTGATTGGCGTTATCGTAATTTGTGTTGCGGCAATCGGCGTTCTGACATGGGCGCTCTTCCGCGTCGGTGCAGATGATGACGGAAAGATTGGCACGAATGTCACTTCTGGTAAGGTTAAAATTGATATCGAGGACACCGAGGGAAATTCCCTCATTGGAGATGTATTTGAATTTGTTACGCCCGATGGCAGTGAGAGCGTTATCTTCGCGCCTGGCTATACATACCATACCGAAGGCTTCCGCGTCAGAAACGAAGGAAATCTTGAAATCAAATACCGCGTATCCGTCTCCGAGGACGAGAGCATCAACTCGGCGGCATTCGCCGAGGCGTTTGATGTCTATATCACGAAGGACCTGAATAGTCTCGACACCGCGGAAAAGCTTACCACCTTCGCAGGCTCACTTGATGTCAATGGCACGAGTGAAGTCTACTATCTTGTGGTTTCGATGAAGGATAACGCCACGGACGAGTTCCAGGACAGAACCTTTACGGGTATCGGTATCACCGTCCACGCGACGCAGGAAAATGCCCCTGGCGAGCCATAAATCCCGCGCGAATACCCTCTGGGTAATCAAGGAGAAAATGCATGAATGAAAAAGCAAAGAAAATTCTGAATATTGTAGTGAAATGCATTGTCGCTCTTTTAATCATCTTCGCGATTTTCATTATGATATTTACGATAGTCACCGTGACTACCGTGGATAAAAACGAGCGTAGCATCTTCGGTCACCGCTTCTATATCGTCCTTTCCGACTCCATGAGTAAGTCCGATAAGAACGCGCACATGGATGTTCACTTCAATGTCGGCGATATCGTTATCGTAAAGAATGTAAAAGATCCCTATTCGCTCAAAGAAGGTGATATCATCTCCTTCATTTCAATGAATGATAATGACAGCTTTGGAAAAACCATCACGCATATGATAGACAGCATCGAGTACGATAATAAAGGAGACTTCGTCGGTTATAAAACCAAAGGTACGAACACCATGTCCGTCGATGAAGCGACGGTAGAGCCCGAGTTCATCCTCGGCACATACGCTGGAAAGCTCCCCTATCTCGGCTCGTTTTTCCAATTTACAAAGACCACCCCGGGCTACATTCTCTGTATCCTCGTTCCCTTTGTCCTTCTTATACTTTATAATGTAGTGAATTTTGCCCGCCTGTTCAAGCAGTATAAGGACGAGCAGAAGGCAATCCTCACAAGGGAAAGAGAAGAAGTGGAAGCGCAGCGCCGCCGCAACGAAGACCTCCTCGCACAGCTTCAGGCGATGGGCGTCGAGCTACCCCCCGATTTCGCTCCGCCGGATACCACCCCGCCCCCCGAGCAATAATTTTACGGTCATAACGCCCAGGGCGTGTTGATATAATTAAAGAAAATTTTCGTCAAAGCAAAAAAATATTTTTCAGGAGGAAAAACCAATGACGAATTTGAGATCCCTCAAAAGAGCATTGATAAGCACCGTGCTTTCCATCGCACTCTGCGTTTCCATGCTCGTTGGTACTACCTACGCATGGTTCACCGATACGGCGACCAGCAAGGGCAACACCATCACTACCGGTACTCTCGATGTCGATCTTTTCGTACACGATGAGAATGGTAGAACCGAACTCGGCGCAGACGATGCCATCGCACCCGATGCTCCTGTATTCGGTACCGATATCCTTTGGGAGCCGAACATGACTCAGGTTCGCTACCTCTCCATTAAGAACAACGGAACACTTGCTCTTAAGTATAAGGTAGTAATCGAAGTTAAGGTTCACAACGCTACCAACTATGACCTCACCGATGTTATGTACTATCAGATTACACCCGACGCTACATATGATGGCGCGCCTGTAACTGCATGGGACTACAACAACGAGAACGCTGTAAAAGCAGGTCTCAACGGCGATGTCGAGAATGTAAGACTTCTCCCTGGTGCGGAACACTTCTTCGCTATCTCCATTCACATGGACGAGGAAGCAGACGACAACTACCAGGATTCCACCATCACCTTTGATATCAAGGTGCTTGCAGGTCAGGAAGCATACGAATCCGACGATTTCAGCGACAAGTATGACGAGTTCGCTGGCTATCCCGGCACTGGCTTCGCTCCTGCTATGATCGATGGTCAGGTAGCAGTTGAAATTCCTATCAGAAATGAAGAGCGCAAGGTTGGTTCTGTTCTGATTCCTGCGGGAGCAGTTGAAGACACAAGCAAAGGCTTTGAAGCAAACATCACCGAGAGCGATTATGTGGGCAACTTTACTGTTGCATCCGGCATGGAAACCGTTGTGTTTGATGTAAGCGTTTCCAACATCAAGGCAGACAATACCGTGCCCCTTAAGACACAGCTTCGTATCGAAGCAGGTAAGGATCCCGCTACCGTTAAACTCTATCATGTAGATACCGAAATTCCTTGCAGCTACGATCCTTATACTGGTTATGTAACCTTCGAGACCACGAGCTTCTCTCCCTTCACTGTTGTATACGATGATGAATCCGTATATGTTCCCGGTCCTGCTCTTCCCGAAAATATCCCAACGGCTGTTGTAACCTATTATCCTGATTGGGTTGGCGCAGATATCGAATGGGGCAACTTCGGTGGCGTAGGCCCTACCCCCGGTAAAGAAGCAGTCATCGATGCCGCATTCGTTTTCGAATGCCCTGCTGAAGTTGACGAAGCATACAGGCACTGGCTCTGCGACTTCTATGTATCTCTTGACTGTGACCTTGGCGAGAACGAAATCTTCCTTGGCGGTCAGTATGGTACATACCTTGTAGGCTTCCACAATGGCGAGCTTACTCTTGAAGCAGGACAAGAGCTTCCTCTTCTTGGTACTGCCATTTCTGGCAATACAGATGGTATCACCAACTGGACATATGAACAAATCGAAGACCTTGTTGGCACCTTCACCTGTGGTGTTGGTAATGTTGGCGACTCTCTCAATGGCGCTACCTTCACCGTATGCCTTCGTTTGATCAACCCCGAAAACACCTCCGAGTACTATGATGTAAATGTAGTAACCTACACCTTCGGCGGTACTTACAACATTCAGTAATTTCCCCTATTTCAATATCCCACCACGCTCCCCGTGAGCGTGGTGGCGATACCCGTAATCTTTCTTTTTTATCTTATCCCTTAAGGTTTTAGCGAGCTTTCTGCCACAAAAAGCACGGAACACTATTTTTTTACCTTTGAAAATAATTTCCCTTCATATATAAATAAGAACAGTTTGGAGAAGAAAATGCGAACATTAAGAAGACAAATCCTGATTAGCGCAATTTCTATTATGCTCTGTATCTCGATGCTTCTCGGTACTACTTATGCATGGTTTACCGATACCGCGACGAGCAAAGACAATATCATCACCAGCGGTAAATTGGATGCAGAAATGTACTATTCCGACACCCTTCTTCCTGCGGACTCGACCGAGTGGAAGAATGCGGACGGCGAAACCGTATTCACATACGATAACTGGGAACCGAACTACACCGATGTAAAATACATCAAGGTGAAGAATGCAGGTAACCTCTCGTTCAAGTGGAGACTTTCGATTGAAAAGGTAGGCACGATGACCGACCTTGCCGAAGTCATCGAGGTATTCTACATCAATCCTGTCGGCGCGACAGTGGAAACCCTGGACGGTCTTACCAGTGTAGGCTGGCTCTCCGATGTCGTAGCCGACCACACCGCGACCGAAGGCGTTCTTCTCCCCGACGGTCAGACCAAAGCGGGCGTTACCACAGGCGAAGTCATTCTTGCGGTTGTACTCCATATGGACGAAGAAGCCGACAACCATTATATGAATAAATCCATCGGTGACGGCTTTGCTTTGAGCCTTGTAGCAACACAGTATACATACGAAAAAGACGCCTTCGGCGATAGCTTCGACACGAATGCACAATGGCCGAACAATATCATCATCAAAGAGAACTCCGCGAGCGCTGCCATCAATAAGGATGCAAGCGGAAGAACCACCGCCCAGACCAATCTTACGAGCCGTGACGGACAGATCAGCGGTCGCATTCCTGCGGGCGTTCTGATGACCGATTCTGCGGCCGAAGCCACCCTCCGTGTCGGAGAAATGGCGAAGAGTGAAGCAAATATCACCCTCGACAGCAACGAAGCCACCCTCTCCATCAATGTCCATATCGATGGTGTCTCCGAGGACAACGAGGTCGTTATGGAAATCACCATCAAGGCGCTTCTTCCTGTCGGTCTCAATATGGGTAACTACCGTTTCTACCATGTCGAGGACGGCAACACCGTCGCGATGACACTCCTGGAAAACGGAGCAACCCCCGTACACAACAACTTCACCTACAACCCTGCGACAGGTGATACCACCCTCTACCTCAAATCCTTCTCGGAGGTTGCCCTCGTTGCCAACAACGAGAACGCCTGGAAAGGTACTTTCGATTACTCCTGGTACAACGCGGATTCTGAAAATCTCACCATCGCCAACGCTGACCAGCTCGCCGCCTTCGGCGCTATCGTCGGTGGTATGAATGGTCAGACACAGAACTCCTTTGTTGGTAAAACCGTAAAGCTTCTCGCCGACATTAACCTCGGCGACAAAGAGTCTGATAATAACCCCGACCTCATTTTCTATCCTATTGGTTATTATAACAGCGAAGGCACTTATGAAAGAACGAATACCGCTATCACCAGCGGCTTCAGAAACTTCGAAGGTACTTTCGATGGCAACGGTAACACCATCTCGAACTTCTACCAGAACACCTGGGAGATGAAGGGTGACCATGATTGGTACGATGCGACTCTTCAATATTACCGTGATGGTATGGGACTCTTCGGCAAAGTTTACGGCGGTACCGTAAAGAACCTGACCGTCTCGAACTTCTCCTCCGATGGCGAAATCGCCACCACTGGCGTCATCGCCGCTTACGCGGACGGCGCAACCTTTGAAAACATCACCATCTTCAATTGTAACCCCCGTGTTTATAACATCGGCAACGGCGGTATCGTCGGTTGCGTCGGTTGGTACGCAAAAGAAGCCGACATGAAAACCACCTTCACAAACATCACCGTCGATAATTCCAACAAAATCAGCGCTCTCTGGGGCTCGTACGATGTCGCATGTGGCGGTATTGTTGGACAGTACTATCCTACCAGCGGACAGACCTCGGCAGGCACTCCCAAAAATGGAGGTCTTGACTTTGTCAACTGCCATGTTTCCGCGGTCATGGATGTCTATAACGATGTCTGTGCGAACTATCAGTACTATGCGTATCGTTACGCGGGAATGATTATCGGCTCTATTCGCGAAAATACGAAAAACGACCAGGGAAAGACCATTCCTGATATGACAGGCATCTCTGCAACAGGATGCACCGTAAATTACGGCGATTGGAATGACTATTATTACTGTGAGTTTGAGAAGAATGGGCATCCCAGTTATTCCGGAGCAGATGACTATAAATTCAGCAGAGTTCCTCACTCCGAGCTGAACTTCACCGACTCCAACGGCAACGGCTTGGTTGACGCCGATGAAAGAGCATCTGTAACGGGTTGCAAGCACAACCACACCGATGCCGAGAATAACCAGGCAATCTATCTGCCTTTCCATCAGCTCTTTACAGGCTATGGTTGGGGTGTAAACTCCATTGGTCTTGAAAAATACAGCGGTATCGTGACGAACCTTGATATTACTGAAGGCGAAACGGAAGCGTCTGTAGAAAAGTTTGAAACCAAATTTACAGGAGATTTCCTCTATCGTGTTGGTAACCAGAATTCCGTCGCCATCGGTGCGCTCTTCGCTGCCAAGGATGGTGTGACCATCAGCAATGCTGGTGTTTGGGTAAAAGTCGAGGCTGTTAATGAGGATGCCAATGTCAACGGATCCTTCACAGCCAATACTACCAACTGGACAAACGGAACCATTCAGTTCAGTGGCACAGGCGTTGTCAAGGTAACAATTCAGGACTATAATTTCTGCATCCCCACAGTTCTGTATGTCGAAGTTATAGATGCAACCAACCTTACAAGCGCAACAGGTACCACAGACGGCGGCACATTCGTTCTTCTTGCGGATGTTAATACAACAACTTATGTCAACTACTGGAACTGCACTCTTTATGGTAACGGCTTTACTTATTCTTTGAATGGCGCACCTACCGCGTACAACTCTAAACACGGTCACGGTATTATCATCACCAAGAATGCAACGCTCGATAACCTTGTGATTGTCGGTGATGTTTACAATTCCTACGGTGCATATACATCTCAGGATTATTATAACTCTGCAATCGATGTAGTTGGCGATACAATTATTCAGAACTGCTACATTTCTGGTTGTGCAGCACCCGTATCCACTCGTGCCAATGCAACTATCAAAAACACTACGCTATATGGCGGCACCGTCGCGAACCTTATCATCAAGTCTGGCACCGTCACAGTAGAAGATGTTACTACTGCGAACTATGACGATGGCAGAAGCCTTGTAGGAATGGGTATTGTTATTCACTCCGATGCTACCGAATCAGCAAAACTTGTTATTAATGGCACACTGACACAGTACAACTTCCTTTCGGAGAGCAAGGTGCCCACAGATTCAAATGCAAAGAATTTGCACACAGTAATGTTCAGTGCGAACTGTTCCCAGTATCAGTTTGGAACTTCTCCCAATCGTTATGTCAATACTGGTATCATCTCACTTGCAGCGGCTTTTGAGATCTCTGATATAACCGACAACGCTAACACTGGATATGTCGGACAGAGCGTTTCGACATCTGGTTTTACTGGATATGTTTACACTCAACCGAATACTATTGGTTCTGTAAATAATAGTTATAATATTAAAACCGATCCTCATGTGGCAACTACACAGGGCACAGTTGCTCCATCCTATTCTTTTGATCATAGCAAAAATTATCAAGAAAAGATTGATGGCTCCAACGACTATTGTTATGAAGAGAATGGAAAAGTAATGATTTCTATGGATGACGGTGATACATTTAAGTGGAATCCCTCCATCCTTACAGTATCAAAAGTTGGTCAGACTTTGACTTATACAATCTCCATGAATGAAACAGATTATACTGACAAGGAGATAGTATTCACCAAAGCTGGCGACTATACCATAGTCTATACATATACGGATACGAACAATTATCGAGTAGACGAGAACGGAGAAATTGTTACTTATAGCATAACATATACAAAAACGCTTTCTATTACGGTTTCGGTTATTACGGATACGACAAAACACGCAGAGTTCACCTTTGGAAGTAATAACACAGCATCTACCACCGTAACTGTTGGAAATGACACATATGTAATGCCTGATGTGAGTGCTACAAGTTCGACAATTGGCAGTACCACAGTAGATGGACAGACCATTTATTATCCTATTGTTGAGATTGTTATGTCTGATAACAAAACATCTCACACAAGCGCATGGTATGCTTATTTCCCTGTATTTAGCGGAGCGGTAACTATTACGGACTATCAGGAAAATGGAAACGGAAATGCCGAAACCTTTGGTAGTTCCACAACGACTATGCCAAGCGGTTTGTCTATTGACGGAGATCCTGCATCCTTGTTTAAATATCAGTCCAGCTCCAGCGCAGGAACTTCTCCTGTCGTAAAGAACAATATTTTGGTATATAGTTCGCCTTCTATTTCAGCGAATCGAAGCGAATATAATACCGTAATAAAGTATTCCTATCAGGATAACGCAGGAGCAACATATTATTACTATATCGGTTATCATGCCCCTGCACAGTCGTACTCCACCTGCGTCACCCCCGATACGCTTGTAACACTTGCAGATGGTACACAGGTTCGCGTGGATGCGCTTACAGGTAATGAAGAACTTCTGGTTTGGAATCACCAGACAGGCAAATTGGAAACAGCTCCTGTAGCTTACATCGTAAATCATGGCGGTGCCGTCTCGACACAAGAGGTTGTCCATTTGGGATTCTCGAATTCGAGAGAAGTGAAAATGATTTCTGAACATGTGTTCTACGATGTAACGCTTGGCAAGCATGTAGCAATCACCTCCGAGAATGCGAATTCGTTTATCGGTCACTCCTTCCTCGCTTTGAGCGAAGACGGAACAACAGTAGAAAAGGTTAGCCTTGTCTCTGTTTCTCGCGAGATTTGTGAAACTGCTATATATGAGGTTGTCTCGTATCAACACCTGACTTGCTTCACAGAAGGCATTCTTTCGACATCGGCATATCTTGATCCCTTGCTTAATATTTTCGATATCGATAGCGAAACCTTTGCATATGATAAGGAAAGTGTAGTAAGAGATATTGAAACTTATGGTCTCTATACTTATGATGATTTTAAAGATCTGATTTCTGAAGAAGCATTTGAACTTTACAATGCGGCATATCTTAAGATTGCTGTTGGAAAAGGCTACATTACCTGGAACGACATTCTTGAAATGATTGAAATTTATTTCAATGCCGAAGTAGATCCCATTCATTAAAATCCGACAAAGGAGGTTTAACGCATGACAGAAGAGAATAATAAAAAGCCTATGTCTGACAAGGCGTTAAACCGCCTTGTCATCGGTTCTGTGTTGAGCATACTCATGTGCCTTGTGGCACTTTGCTCGACTACATTCGCGTGGTTCACAGATACCGCGGAAGCGACATCCAGCACGATACAAACGGCACCGAATTGTTTGCTCGAAACCGTGGTTGTGGTGAACGCCGAGGACGAAACGCCTCTTTCTGATATTGAAAATGGCGTTACCCTGGCGGCTGGTGTGACCTATCGCGTCACCTTGACCTTGCCGAAGGACAGCGCTTCTGGCTATTGTCAGATGTTTGTCGGCACGGAAAAATACCTCTCTCCCTATATCGCAAGACATACCGAGGACACACCGAAAACCGTCACATATTATGTGAAGGCAGAGGTCGATACCGAAGTAAAATTTGTTACCCACTGGGGTATTTATTCCGCCGAAGCGAGTGTCCTCGCAGGCGAAACCCTGATTTTTGAACAAACCCCTTGACAAAAATCAATCTTTATGTTATGATTGTTTCGTAGTTTTTGGAAAAACTACCATACGGAGGAGTAGCAAGGAATGCTGCAAAAGAGAGCATGCGGTTGGTGCGAGCATGTGCAGACACTTTGTGAAGGTAGCCGTATTGTATCCGAAAAGAACAGTCCCTCGACCTATTAGAATTCGGCGGTACGCTCCGTTATCGGCAATCAAAGTGAAACCTTTGGGTGGTACCGCGTCATTCGCCCCGAAGTATGCCTTGCGCATACATCGGGGCGTTTTTGTTTTTTAAGCCCCGTCACTCCGAACCCTCCCTCTATCACGCAGTCTTTTCATCCACCTCTCGTGGAT
>JAFVYW010000019.1 GCA_017508465.1 Clostridia bacterium | reverse complement strand
TATCTTGAAGATGTTGTTGCAAAGGCAACAGCAGATGGCTACACGACAACACTTTACGGCCGACGCCGTTATATCCCCGAACTCCGTATGCAGAATTTCAATCTGCGTTCCTTTGGCAAGCGCATCGCGATGAACGCACCCATTCAGGGCTCTGCGGCTGATATTATGAAGCTCGCGATGATCGCAGTTCATCGTCGCCTTTGCAAGGAGAAGCTGGAAGCCAGACTGGTTATGCAGGTTCATGACGAGCTGATCATCGAAGCGCCATCACACGAGGAAGAGATGGTGCGCCAGATTTTGCGCGAAGAAATGGAAAACGCAGTTTCCCTTTCTGTTGCCCTCACTGTCGATGTCACTTCAGGTAAAAACTGGCTCGAACAGAAATAAAAAAAACTGTCTCAAGTAATTTGAGACAGTTTTTTTATAGAAAACCATATTATGCTTCCATTCTGGTAATTGTGACATAATAGAGCATGCTTTCGCCTTCATTGTTCACAAGTATGTAGAAAATGTTAGTTCCCACATTGAGTTTAACAGTCTTTGAAGGAATGGTGCTGACACAACCAATATCGGTCGAAAGCACATAGTGTGCATTTTTTGCAACCAGAATATCCTGAAGGAAGGAGAAAATCTCCACTTCGTTTGAAACGGTACAGACAAGCTGCTCCGGGTGCTCTTCATTCAGAACAAACGCGTTCGACAAGGACTTGAGAGCCACGCCCTGAAGGAAGGCAGGAATGACTTCCTGTTCAACGACAATCGCGCCACAGTCCTCACAATGCGAGCCCTCGGTATATCCGTCTGTGACATCCGTAGGAGCAACCGCTTCATCAATCACAGGATTATGTATCTCGCTCAAGGGCGCATCAGAGGTCTGGAGGAGAACATGACAATCCACACATTCCTTGTGTTGAGAACCATATACATTACAGGTACTGGGAATATCCACAATCCAGTCACTCTCCGTATGAGGAAGCTTATCACTCGAGGAGGGCGTGCGGGATATTTCCTCGCCGCATTCGATACAGGTGACAACAATGTCCACAACGCCTCGCGTCGTGCAGGTCGCGGCAACGCGTTCCTCATAAACGGTCATTGTAGTATGCTGATGACCGCAGGAAGAAAGCGCGGTCACCACGCCAACAATCATGATAAAGGCAAATAAAGAAATAAGAATTTTTTTCATTCTGTTTTCTCTCCTATACTATAAACAAATCATTTTGCAGAATTATTATAGCACAAAAAAAGAAAAAATGCAAGCCTTTCTTATCTTTATTTTAAATATTAACAATTTCACACCAATTCCTGCAATAACGCAAAGAATGGTTTACATTATGATAATAAGGTGTGGCCGTCACAGAATGTAATGAATAATTTACATTATGGCAGCAAGATGCGGTCGCCACAGGAAAGTGCAACGCTATCATACGCGCCATTATTACATTCAGGTATTTCGGGATTCAGCGCAAGAATGTCGGAAATGCTCGCGTGATTTTCCTTTCCGATTTGCCAAAGGGTGCTACCCGTGTCAGGAAAAGTAACAAAATAAACATCTTTTTGTCGTTCATAGCTTCCGCCATTCTTTTCAACCCCCACGATGACGGGGAGCCGAATTTCTTCAGAGAGAACGAGAGTGAAGAGCACATCGCATATCAGAAGGAACGAATCTTCCTCTTCATAAATTTCGGGTGGTGTAACCGCAAAGGAGGAAACCCGACAGGAAAATCCCTTACGACTATCGCGCACAGGAATATTGAGCGCGTGCGTGCTTTCTGCTCTCTGGCGCATGTAGCGGGGTGGATTTCCTCCATTCTCGCCCTCGTGCTCTTCATCCCCTTCCCCGCTCTCACATATATTACTGCCCAGCATACTGTGAGAGAGCTTCAACATCATATATACTACACCGTCATCCGCGGTACACTCCACCATTGTCCCCTCGCTTTTTGCGAAGAGGACCGATTGGATAGGTTCGGGATCTCCATCCCCCTTTGAAAGACGGCACTCAAGCTTTTGCCGATACTGAACAAGGGGATATTCTTTTGCAAGCTTCAATTCTTCACGCACAATTTCAACATCACATTCCGTACAATATGCATCCAGAACAAAGGGCGCTTTATTCTCTATTGTAGCAGTAACAAAAAAGGAAATGGTCGGGTTTGCAACAAGATGTGATATTCCCTCTTCTTTCTCCATGGTCAGGGAAAAGGCACAGAGTTCCGCTTCGGTAACAAGAGGCGTTTCATTCCCGAGCGTTTGTCCCATGGGCAAAAATTCATCAAAAGAGATTTCGCCATTCACACAGCGCGCTCCCTTCTCTCCATCGGCAAGCAAAGCTCGGATACGGCAGACACCCGACAAGCAGGCGCCATCCTTCATTGGATGCACCTCGTGAAGTTCAACGGTAGCATGATGGTAAAGCAGGGCTGGCGCATCCCCTTCGCAAGAATAAATATCCTCTGCATACTCGCGTTCCTCTTTTTTGGAATAAAGGTGCGTATGATATTGCTTTTCCCGTAGCAGTGTCATGACACTGTCATCCGCCTCAAGAAGAGGCGCCTCGCAAAGGCTGACATCGCAAAGCGTGCCGACAACCTCTCCCTTCGCCACAACTCTGCGAGGGCCTGACGGGAGGCAGGAGAAGGATGCAAGGCGAACATGCTCGATGTGGCGTTGCGCATCCTCATCCACCTTGAAGGAGAGCTCGTAGGGCACTTCAAACGAAATGTTTTCAAGAGTATCGTCCACCGTCTGGTAAAGCATTGAATACTCCACAACGCCCGAGAGTGTGAGTTCGTTTCCCAGCAGGGATGACTCCGACGGCAACACTTTCGCGTCTGTCATCATCACGCGCTTGAGCGTCCCTTCATAATCTGGCAGAATGTACTCATAGGTAAGTTGCTTTGTGCGTCTGTCCTCTTTTAAAATTTTTTCAATAACCATATTTTCACTCCTTGTCTATCAATGATTTTCAATGAAATCTATGCATAACAAGGAGAAAATATGACTACCAAAAAGAGGGGACTATGATTGTACCTTTTCTTTGTTTTTTACCATTTTTTATTAATCTATAGGAAAATCATTATTTTTTTAACGATCAAAGAGTATGATATTTTCTGCGTCCGATAGAGCGTTATGCGCTCTCGCTAACGCCAGACGCGCCACCGTTCTTCCGCCGTCATCATCCTCATATATAGTGTGCGCTCTGCTCGGAGCGACGCCATACATTTCCTTAAACGCGCGACTGAATGTATATAGTGAAGAATAGCCGAGAAGCGCCGCTACCTTGCTCACCGTCGCCCCCTCTTCAGAGAGTAAAAGACGCGCTGTTTTCAGCTTCCTTTGCCGATAATAATCCAGCAGCGTGATTCCCATCACGCGCTTATATAAATTAGATAGGTAGTTATAGTTATAGTTCATCGCATCCGCCACCTCCACAAGGGTGCGGATATGGTAAATGTGCGTGTCGATGTAGTTCATCATCTCATAGCACAGCGTAACCTCATCCGGGAGTTCCCTTTCGGGCGACGCGCTCCCGCGCTTATGAAAGGCGCGCAGGACGAGGCAAAAGACCTCGGAAAGAAGCGTTTCCATCATTTCTCCATGATACGCCTCCCCGCCCCTCCGCTCTTCGAGAATCAGGGGAAGCAGGCGATCCATCCTGTCGTCGCGAATAATTCTGTCCTGTGCATCACAGAAGGTAGCAACCAACCAATCGACATCGCACGACAGCTGCGCATCCTGAACAGAAAACGCGAGATAATCGTATACCATCGGTTTTTTCCCATCCGCGTCAATGGCGTGGAAGTCCCCGCCGAAGGAGATATAAATATCGCCTGGCAAGACGCGTACCATTTTCCCATTGGTGCTTACAACACCCTCGCCCGAGCGCACATGTGTGAGCTCAAAAAAATCACGATGGGTGTGTTCCGGCACACTTTCACCTGATGCGAGGATGCGTCTGCCCGTCTGATACAATAGAAATCTTCCATAGGGAAGCGGATTATCGATGTTGGAATAATCTGCGCCAAAGGTCATCATCGTGCTCTCCTTTCTGTGATCCGTGGGCGGCTTCATGCCTCCATTTTACCATGCGGATTCGCGCTTGTCAATAAAAGTGCAATTATTTTTTTGTTAAAAATGACGAAAATCTGTAAAAATGCTAAAAGAAAATGTGCAAGTGATATTTACAAGGGAACGCATATATGCTACAATAAAGAAAAAACGATAGGAGTATTGTTTATGAAAATCGGTGTAATTCACAGCTGTTTCCGTACAAATGTCAAGGAGGCACTTCGCCTTGCACACGAGCTTGGTCTTTCTGGTGTTCAGATTTATGCAACTCGTGGAGAGTTCTCCCCCTGGGTTCTCACAGATGAGGACATTGAAGAATATAAAGCTCTTCTGAAATCCTATAACCTTGAGGTCAGCGCGCTTTGCGGTGATATGGGCGGCTTTGGATTTGAGGTGGAAGAGGACAACGCGGAAAAGGTAGAAAAAACCTGTCGCATTGTCGACCTTGCTGTCAAACTCGGTACCAAGGTTATCACAACGCACATCGGCATTATCCCTGCGGATAAAAACGATCCTCAATACGATACGATGCTTCGCGCTCTGAAGGCGTGCGGTGCATATGCCCATGCGCATGGCGTTACCCTGGCAATCGAAACCGGTCCTGAAAAGGCAAGCACCCTCCACCAGTTCGTTATGGACTGTGGCGATGGTGTCGGCGTCAACCTTGACCCTGCGAACTTTGTAATGGTAACAGGTCAGGATCCCGTCGAGGCCGTTCGTCTTCTCGGCCCAAAAATCGTACATACCCATCTGAAAGATGGCATCATGGTTACCCCCGCAGATCCTTCTGATATTTATGGTCACTCGAAGAAGCCGCAGCGCGAGGACTTCGATCATCCTGAATATTACAGAGAACTCCCCATCGGACAGGGCGCTGTCGACTGGGACGGCTATATCGGCGCACTTCGCGAGGTAGGCTTTGATGGCTATCTCACCATCGAGCGCGAGGTCGGTGCAACGCCTTATGAAGATGTCAAACTCGCTCGTGACTATGTCATTGAGCATGGTTATCTTTGAGGTGTCTTATGAAAATTGGTGTTTCCAGTTATAGCTTCCGAAAATACATCGAGAACACAAAGTGCAACTATATTGACATCTGCAATCTGGCGAAGGAATTCGGCTTTGATGGCATAGAGTTTATCGACCTTGACAATCGCGGATTCGGCATCACGACAGATCCCATGGCATGCGCCAAGGAGATACGCGAGCATTGCGAAAAAATCGGTCTTGAAATCATCGCTTACACCGTAGGTGGAGACTTCATGCAGGAGGATATCGATGCGGAGGTCGAGCGTCTTTGCCGTTGCATTGATGTCGCCGAAGCCCTCGGTGCGAAGGTACTTCGTCACGATGTCTGCTACGCGCTCCCGACCGACCGTCGCTTCACCTGGCAGGACGCCGTCGAGGTCATAGTTCCCCATATCCGCCGCGTTACGGAATATGCCAGAGCAAAGGGTATACGCACCTGCACCGAAAATCACGGCTACATTTTCCAGGCTCCCGAACGCGTCGAAGCGCTCATCCGCGCGGTAGATAACGAAAACTACGGCTGGCTCATTGATATGGGTAACTTCCTCTGTGCCGATGCCGATCCGCTCCGCGCGACCGTCACGGCTGCTCCCTATGCCTTCCATGTGCATGCAAAAGATTTTCTTTATAAGAGCGCAGACACCCCGAAGCCTCATGGCTTTTTCAATACCGCGGGACAAAACTTCATCCGTGGCACCGTGATCGGTCATGGCGTAGTGCCCGTTGTCGCGTGTGTGAATGCACTGAAAAAAGCAAATTACGACGGTTGGATCAGCGTGGAATTTGAAGGAATGGAAGATTGCCTTCCTGCTATCTGTGCTGGCTTTGAATTCCTCCGTTCAATAGTATAAACCCATTATTTTCAAACTTTAGTTTACAAAAAAGAGAAAAAACGGTTGCTCCCTTCCCTTTCGGGTTCGGAACAACCGTTTTTGTTTTAATAATCTGCACCCATCGATTCCATCAGGCGCTTGTTGAATTCCTCCGCGGTATTGTATCCCATTCTCTTCTGACGATTATTCATCGCGGCGACCTCGATAACAACCGAAAGGTTTCGTCCAGGGGAAACGGGAATAACGATTGACGGCACCTCGATACCGAGAATGTTCATGGTGTTTTCTTCCAGGCCAAGGCGGTCATACATCTTGCCTTGTTGCCACTCTTCCAGGGTGATAACGAGGTTGATTTTCTCGGTGGCTTTTACCGAACCCATACCATACAGACGGCGGACATCCACAATACCGACACCACGAAGCTCCACATAATGGCGAATGAGTTCGGGCGCACGGCCGACAAGTGTGGTCGCGCTGACGCGTTTGATTTCCACGGCATCGTCCGCAATCAGACGGTGACCGCGCTTTACCAGCTCAATAGCCGTCTCACTCTTACCAACGCCACTGTCGCCAAGCAGGAGAACGCCTTCGCCATACACCTCGACGAGCACGCCGTGGCGAGTGATACGCGGGCCAAGCTCGACATTCAGATAGGCGATAAGCGCCGCCATGAAATCCGATGTTTTTTCGTCAGTACGAAGAACGGGAATGGCATATTTTTCTGCCAGTTCAAGTGTTTCGGGATGCACCTCGATGGAAGAGGTCACGATAACACCGACGGGAGAGGAACGGAAAAAGTCTTCCAATCGACGGTGTCTTTCTTCGGTCGGGAGTTGTGAAAGGAAGAGGGTTTCCACCTTGCCGAGAATCTGCAATCTCTGGGATTCAAAGTGGTCATAAAAGCCAACAAGCTGAAGCCCCGGACGGTTTACTCTTGCGCACTCAATGCTGATGTTTTCAGGGAAATCGGGAAGATGAAGCACCTCCAGATGAAATTGGGAAATGACATCAGAGAGTGGTAAGGAATAGTTTTCTGACATACTTTTGCCCCCTTTTTAGTATTACTTTGCTTTATTTTACCACAGCCAAGCGCGTGTGTAAAGGTTTTTTTATATTTTTTTGAAAAAAAAGCAAACTTTTTTCTATGAAGCGTGAGAGGTCTTGATTTTCCTTTTGTTTTATGTTACAATAATAAGGTCAAGGGTGAATCCTTGCCGAATACATGAAGGATGACTGATATGAAAAAAATATTCGCTCTTCTCCTTGCCTTCCTCCTGCTCTTCTCTTTCGCGGGATGTAAAGACAAAAAATATGAAGCACAACCAAGCACGGAGGAGGAATCGCGCGTGATGATGCGCCTGCGCTATGATGGCACAACCTATGATGTGCGCTACGAGCTGTATCGCGCCTTTTATCTCAATCTGCGCGCAGACTATCCCGAAGGTACACTTTCTCATGACGACAAAGAAGAACTCGAAGAAAAAATTCTTCGCCAGATATATCTTCTGTATGCGACACTTGCGATGTGCGAATCGCTCGACTACGATATATATGACGCAGATACAGAGCAACGAATTGAGGACTTTATCACGGTGAGTGTTGAGGGTGGTTATCTCGGTTCGACTTATATCGAGGGATATGGATCGTATGAAGAATATCTTGCCTCACTCAAAGAGCTCAATATGAACTATGCTGTGCAGACGCTGATTTTCCGTTACAGCATTGCAAAGTCGCTGATTGACGAGCATTATCGCTCGGCGTACGGCATCTATGACGATGTAAAGCGTGAGGATGTCGAGGCGTTCTATCTTGGAGAGAACACCGGCCGTTATCTCACACTGTATCTGCCGAGAGAAAACTTCACCTATGAGCGCGCGGCGGAAATTGCTGATACACTGGCAAAGCAGACCGACGAGGATGCCGTATTCTCAAAGATGGTGAATTACTCCGCCCTGAACCTTGAGACACTTCGTGCAGGACAAATCATCACGCCGTATAACCTCGATCCCCTGACCTACGCCACGCTGACAGATGTCGCACTCACCCTTGCCGAGGGCGAAGTATCCGAACCTGTTGCGCTTTATAACAGCCAGAACAATGGTTACATTATTCTCTATAAGGCCGACAGGAGTGCCGACCACCTGAACGAAAACTACGACAGCATCGTTGAGGAATATATCAATGATAAATCCGGTCAGGAGCTTGATCGTATTTACAAGGAAATCAGCAAGGATGTAACCTTCTATCCCATTTATGAAACGCTCGACCGCGAAAGCATCCGCATGAACTGATATGAAAACAAAACGAAATAAGAAAATTGAGGAAGCGATGGCGAGTGTCTCGCTCGCGCGCGAGAAAATTCTTTACAATGTTCTTGGCGAAAGCCTGGCAGATCGTCTGTTCTTCTACTTCCATGGCACTGTCGACTTCGACTATGAGGAGGATAGAGGCGGCTCATTTATCGAATGCAATCTGCCGACATTGTTTTCGGCGCTTTGTCTTTTTATTGAATGCGCAGGCGATACGCTCGCTACCGTGCGCATGCACGCAAAGGAGGATGTGGCAGAAATTCGCATGTGCCTCCATGAAGGCCGAGAACTTCCCGAAAAGGAAATATATGAAAGCGCCCTTCTTGGTGGCATGGAATACAGTCGCGAAGCACATGGCATCTCATTGTTTCTTTCTCTATCACGCGAGCCGATACTTAATCTCTTTGCAAATCGCGAAACAATCACGGCGAAATTAGACATTATTGCAAAATCTTTTGGAATTTTGTAAACAATTATTATCAAATAGCAGACCGCTTTATGTTTTTTAAGGCGGTCTGCTTTCATTTTCTTCCATACATATCAAAAGCGAAAAGCGGTCAAAATGAATGTGTCAGACATTTTGACAAACGGAAAGATGAGGAAGAGAAATGAAAAATATATATAAGTTTTTATCTCTGTTTTTGTGTGCGCTCCTGATGTTCGGCGGGCTGAAAACAGAGGTTATGGCAATCGAGCGAGGGGGAGAAGAAATACGCGTCGCCTCCCGCTTCTGGGAGCTGATATTCAAAGATAAGGAAGAAAAGGACAAGAACCAAGACATCGGCGAGGACGAGGAGAAGGAACGCCCCTCTCTTATCCCCTCGGGCGCGCTGTTCGGCTTAAAGCTGAAAACGGACGGCGTAATTATCACGAGTGTGGAACACCCTGAAAACAGAATACTCTGTGAGGGTGATATTCTTCTCGCGCTGGATGGTGAAAAGCTCCATTCGGCAGAGGATTTAAAGGCAAAGCTGAATGGCAAAAATGAAGTAACCTTAACCCTGATGCGCGGAGCTAAAACCGAGAATAAAAAGCACCCCGTAAAGGATGGTGCGCTCGGCATCACGGTGCGCGACAGCGCCCTCGGAATTGGCACTGTCACCTATATAAATCCTGACACGGGTGCCTTCGGTGGTCTCGGTCACGGTATTACCGAGGCATCCACAGGGACGCTCATTCCCATCACGAGTGGCGATGTCACGGATGTCACCCTCGGTGGCGTCACCAAGGGCGCAGAGGGAAAACCGGGTGAACTTTGTGGCGTGCTTCGCATGAGCGACCGAGGCGATGTTCTTCTCAACCACGAATGTGGCGTATTCGGCGTACTGGATGCTCCCGAGACAGGCGAATCGATCCCCATCGCGTATCGCGATGAAGTGCATGAAGGAGAAGCCACCCTTCTCACCACCGTTCGTCAGGGAAAAACCCTCTCCTACAAAATCAGGATACGGGACATCGACAGAGACTCTACCACAAATAAATCCTTCCTTGTCGAAGTAACCGATCCCGCCCTGATCGCCCTTACGGGCGGTATTGTCCGCGGGATGTCGGGCTCACCCATCCTTCAGGACGGCAAGCTCGTCGGCGCGCTTACGCATGTTCTTGTCGCGAGCCCCACCGAAGGATATGGGATTTTTATTGAGAATATGCTGAATGCGAGCGAGAGCGCTCGCAATGAATTGCCGAAGGCGGCATAAATTGAGCTAAAGCTCATGAATTGTCCTACGGACATGATTTGCACTGCGGTGCATAAAGATTTTAGGCAATTCAATTCATGCGAGCGATAGAGTTGCTGTGCAACTCTGCGAGAATTCATGAAATCATTGATTTCAATTCATGACACGGAGTGTCAAATCATTTCCTTTCACGGCGCAAATGCCAATGCAAAGAGCAGCACAACACCCAAATTGTAGGGACAGGCGTCCTCGACTGTCCGCAAAACGCAAAATTGAATGAAAACTGTTGTCCCTTACGGAACGTTCACCACGGGTGTGTTCAATAAGGGACAACAGTTTTTTGTCCTAAAAATATTAAATTTTATGTGTAAATGTGTTGTCCCTATTATATCACACTATTCTTCCCTGGACGATTCCCATTGCACACATTTTGATATTTCACTTAAAATATTTTAACACAAATTGCTTTCGTCTTATTGGTATCGATATTCTCTTGGTGACAGACCCATAACCGACTTGAATTTTTTAGAAAAATATACGTAATCCAAATATCCGCATTTTTCGGCAATCTCGGATAAGGATAAATTATCTTGGTAAATATCAATCAAATAGCAAGCGTGCTTGATACGAATTTCGGTCAGAAATTCGTTTGGCGTTTTCCCCGTTATCTTCTTAAAGCAAGAACGTATATAATCTTCGGAATAACCGCTTTTTAATAGAACCAACGCGAGATTGATTTGTGGATCAAACGCGCTTTTCGAAATCTCCGAAATGATGTTCGAAACACATTTATTAATCGTACTGTCTATATCAAATCTTTGCGTAAGAAAATAAGCGTATGCCGTACAGAGGGATGAAAGATAGGCGCTGTTTCCATATCGGTTATCGTAAATTAATTGAGCAAGTGTTTTTCCCTCTTGCATCTCATTATCTCCAAAAAACTTTACAGAGTCAAAATGCCAATATCCCTTAAAATCACCTTCAATAGAAATATTCTTAAATCCATTTTTCGATATTGAGCCGTGCTTTATATTCGGGGGAACGATCACGATCGTTCCGCCTTCAAACGGAACATCGCCAAGCTCAGTGCGCATATATCCTTTTCCCTTGAGATACAACATAATTTCATAATTCTTATGTGCATGCATCGGATATCGAACTACTCCGTCCGGCGTACAATTAATTTTAAAGTTCATAATATCACCCCGCTTTCATTATACCATAAATCTATCTTTTGTACAAGTCTTTTCTTGAATAATCATATTTGTTATCTTTGACACTGTGATATAATTTGTATATTACGATCACAAGGGAGATAATTATGAAAAAGATAAAAGGACTGCAAAAAGGAATGGGAATCGGCGGATGGCTGACCAATTACAAACGGTTTAATGTTCTTCCGCAAAATAGGCGATTGATCATCACCGTTGGGGATATGGAGCATTTTAAAAGCTATATCACCGAGGATGACATTGCGTACATCGCATCCTTGGGAATGGATCATATACGCCTCGGTTTCGACCAAATTGTTTTGGAGAAGAGTCCCTACGTATACAGAAAAGAGATCATTGAAATTCTTCACAATTTCGTCTATTGGTGCGAGAAATACGGTCTGCGCCCCGTTTTGAATATGCACAAGGCGATTGGCAATTACTGCGATATTTTAGAGGAGCGCGGGCTTATGCAGAGCGAAGAATTGCAAAGCCGCTTTGTTGCCGTTTGGGAAAAACTCGAGAATGAATTCTCCGAACAGAACCACGTGGTTTTCGAGCTGCTCAACGAGGTGGTCAATGCCACGGCAGAGGAATGGAACGCCCTTGCCGAAAAAACGATTGCCGCGATCCGAG
>JAFVYW010000018.1 GCA_017508465.1 Clostridia bacterium | reverse complement strand
TCAAAGTACTTCTTGCCGACTTCCATAACGACGTCGGAGTACATCTGGATAAATCTTCTGTAGCAGTCGTAAGCCCAACGAGCATTGCCGGACTTCTTAGCCATAACTTCTACAACTTCTTCGTTGAGACCGAGGTTGAGGATGGTGTCCATCATACCGGGCATGGAAGCGCGTGCGCCGGAACGAACGGAAACGAGAAGGGGATTTTCCTTGTCGCCGAATTTCTTGCCGGTGATTTCTTCCATCTTAACGATGTATTCCATGATCTGTGCCATGATTTCATCGTTGATTCTTCTGCCGTCTTCATAGTACTTGGTGCAGGCTTCGGTAGTGATAGTGAAGCCCTGAGGTACAGGAAGGCCGATAGAAGTCATTTCAGCGAGGTTTGCACCCTTACCGCCGAGAAGGTTACGCATTGATTTGTCACCTTCAGTAAAGAGATAAACATACTTTACGCTCATCTTTTTAAATTTCCTCCATTAATGAAATGTAGATTTGATAACTTCTTAAAACTACGTCACTCTACTTTGACAAAGACTAAACAAACTGTAAAAATGCCACAAAAAAGCATTGATACGCCAAGAATAGAGTATCGCAACCGTTATTATAGCATAATTCACAAAAAAATTCTACACTTTTACCTAAAAAAATCCTTCTTTTTCCATTCTTTACAATTTGTTCATATTTCAAGAAAGAGAAAACACAGCAGATGGCGAAAAACACACAATCTGCCGTGTTTTTTGGTGATTACGGTTGGAACAGGGAAGGACGCAGACGGAGGATGCGGGAGTCGACGCCGCACCCCGTCGGGTTTCCGTGTATTATGTTGTGTATAAAATCGTGATACCAGAGACGATACTCGTCGCGATCGGCGTATCCCGGGCGTTCGCCGTCCACCATAGGAACAGGCAATCCCAGAGAATTGGCGCACGATTCAATGCTATGCAGAAATTCGTGCATATAAATTGCAGAAGGCCATGTATTTTCTCCTTTTCCAGACAAATAATGCAGACAATTATCAACATCGGTATGCAGAATAAAGGAAAAACCGACTCTGTTCTTGATGGGCAGACCGCCGAGACCGTAATACCTCACAGGTAAGGACGGCTGACAAACAATCATGAAAACATGGTCGTAAGCCTCGATATTGACGCCATTTTCTTCAAGATACCGACACGCATCGGGACCGCTGATGAGATAACCGACATCTGTCTTTGAATAGGCTGTGCATTTTGCTCTCGTCTCCAGAATGTCCACTTTTGCCCCG
The DNA here is from genome assembly GCA_017508465.1 of Clostridia bacterium. Taxonomy (GTDB): domain Bacteria; phylum Bacillota; class Clostridia; order Oscillospirales; family CAG-272; genus UBA1740. Next base: position 7,137 of record JAFVYW010000018.1, on the reverse strand, counting down.
ATCAGCCCCTCGCCATCCCGATTAAAGTCCCTCTCAAAGTTGTAAAGGCTTTCTCGGATCACAGCACGCTCTGCCTCTGACATGGTGTGTGAAAGCGAAAGCTGATGTCCTGTTTCCTCGTCATAGGTCTCTATTCCCGATTCCGTTACCAGCACCGCAAGGAAACGCCATATGTTGTCACCTTCTGTATAGGTTTTCGCTGGAGTCAAACGGATGTTCTCAAACCAGACACTGCCACAGCAGGTGTTGAAGGTATAGCCGAGGTTAAGCGATACCATCAGATTGCCCGCATTGTCCGAACGGCCAAGCACGCCTACGGTCTGCCAATCGTTTGTACCAAATAAGCTTCTCGAGCAAAACCAGTCGTTTGTGCTGATGCAGGCGCCGATGGGGTTCTTTTGGTTTTCCCGATTGATGACATCCTCCGTTTTTACATCCACCGTGACATAGTAGATGGTGTCAGGCTCTGTCTTGAAAAGCCTCTTGATGCGCAAATCGTTCGCTCTCGTGTCATGGATGCAGTAACTGAAGTCATCTGTTCTTTGAACAGAGTAGTCCAGAAAAACATTTTCTTCTCCATAATCGAGCCAGTGATATACGGAAAGTTCGTCCGTTACCTCGCGCACGGGCGCTCTTTTCCGTGAAGGTAATCTCACCCCACAGTATGGGCAGAATACCGCACCAGATATATCCGTGTCCCGATTGCAAGCATAGCAGTATGCCATAGTTCACCTCGAAAACAATAATCTGTGTCTATTATACCATATCGCAAAAAGATAATCAAGAGTTTTCTTGATAGCAATATCGTTCTTTATTTATCCGATTTTTCCAGATTGTGTCGTCGGCAGAGAAGCCAACCGTTTTCCAGTGTGGTATGACCACCGCGGCTCCAGGGAATTTTGTGGTCTGCGTGCATTTCGGAGAGTTCGAGTTTTACACCCCTGCCTTCCTTCTCACACAAAGGACAAATACCTTGTTGTCTTTCGTACATCCTCCGTCGGTCATTTTCGGAAAACTGTCGGATGGAAAGCGCCTTTTCCCGCGTTTTTCCACTCAAAACATATTCATAAATACCCTTTTGACGCGTGACATCTTCGTCAAGAAGCAACTCTGAAATCTGTTTTTCCAATTCCTCGGGGTTATATGTCCTGAATCCAAAATCGTTGAAAAGAAGCCCCCATTCAATTCCACGCATCAGCTTGCGATAATTCGGGAAGGTTTGTTCAATCCAGTTGATCATACCTCTATAATAGTCTTTCAGCGGAGTTGCGCTTGCATCCCCTTGATGCCTCGCCATCAATTCTTCAATCGTCAACCCAATGGCACTGGAAATCCAATACAAAACACTCTCTAAATACTCCTGTCGGATGGGACTTCCGGTGAGATATTTTTCACCGAGCTTGTATGCAATACAATTCCTTTTTGAAAAGAACTGCTTGGCGTCTGCAAGCCACTGTCCCGTGTAGACGGCGTTGCGCAATTCCTGGTCATTTAATTTTTCACCAGCGATGTTAATCACCTTGAACCATTCTAACTTTTCGACATCTGTACCCTTGCAGATGTAAACCATCAGTTTGTAATTCAGTACTCTTTCCTTGATAACTTCCGAGGTGTGTGCATAATAAGGCATCTTCGGTGCATTCGGATTTGCGAAGATGGAAAAGCCGTTGTTCAGCCACTCGCAGAAGGAAAGCGTTCTCTGCTGACCGTCAATCATCTCATATGTGCCATCACCATTGTCTGACCAATAAATCACATTCAAAGGAAAATCGTTCAGTATGGTATGCATCACCGCCTCCTGTTGCTCGGCATTGTACACAAACTCTCTCTGATATGCAGGGCGTACATTCAGTTTTCCACCAAACGCCACAACCTGTCCGCTTTCCTCGTCATTCAGATATCCATCGAATATCTCTCTCACGCTCACTTGAAAAGGCTTGACTTCCATAATTATTTTCTCCTTATTAGAATTCTTGCGTACATGTTACAATATATGTTATAAATATCAACATACAAATATGGTTAAATTATATCATAGAAAATGGTGAATTGTCAAGTTATAATTTTATTGTAATTCATTAACATGTGGGGGAAAGAACCAAATGAACAAACAGCCTGAAAAATTAGTCATCCGCCCGAAACTGAAGGGAGAAGACGGACACAAAACATTTTCCATCCGACTGCGAGACGAAACGGTGGAACGCCTCGATTATATCGCAGGAAGAACGAACCGTTCGCGCAACGACCTGATCAACATGCTACTTGACTTCGCGATGGACCATTGTGAAATTGAAGAGGAAACCAAATAAAAAGAGCAGAGAAGCGATTCTCTGCTTTTTTACATAAAAAACTTGGTAGAACGCCAATCGACATTCTACCAAGTGAAACATTGAATTGCTTTGGGCGCGTGATGTATGACAGGACATCATCCACCCCTTCTATAAAGGTTTTTGCCAAGCTTTTTGCCTAAAAAGCTTGAAACCGTACCTCCATATCCTCGTCCACACAAATACCCGTGAAGGGGCAGGTGTCGGTGGTGGGGAAGAGAAGCGTTGCGACGGTCATCTCCTTGCCGCGATAGGAATACATCGCCGTAGGCGCAGGCTGATGTTCATGGTCGCCTGGCCCATGAATGGGACGCCAGCCGATGAAGAGAGGCTCTTTCTGTCCCTCTACAATCACAGGCTCACGCATACCGATAAGATGGAAATGCACGCCGTCACCGTAATCGGCATCGATGTGCGCACCTTGCACCTGCGGATTTGTCTTTGGCATCAGATGCCAGAGAAGCGTGTAGTCGTGCGCTTTGTCATCCTTCGGCTCGAAGCGGTCAATGACCACCCAGAAGGGCGCCTTGACATCTCCATACCCATTTTTGTACCAGACAAGACGGCGCGTGTGGCGCACAGGCGTGAATTCAGGACCGAAGCCCTCATCGTATACGCCCTCTGCCCATTCGATATCCTCACCAAATTCAACCGAAATGTCGGCGAGCTTGCGAATGTCATCGGGCGCCCAGTGGTATTTTGCGCGACGATTCTGTCCCTGCATGTCGACGAGTGCGACATTGTGCGAGTAGGAAGAAAGAATATGCTTTCGCATATCGGAAGTATCGTAAGCGTACGAACCCATATCCTCAAGCAGTTGCTTATGATAGGCGTGTAGCATCACTTCGAGTTTGTCCTCGTGCTGATGCGCCTTGCCGAAGGGGGCAGATTCGAGAATCGCGCAGACATCATCCTCGCCCCAACCACTGCGCAGAATGCCGAAACCGCTGTACGGCATCATGATGGAACGGAAGGGCGGCTCTTCTCCCTCGCCATAGGCGAGATAGGAAAATTCATCATATAGTTCAGGGAAGGTCTCGCACGCAAGACGGCATACCCCCGGCACATTGACTCGTCCGCCATCATTGGTTCCTGGGCTCATTCGGTCAGGCATCATCAGACGGATATAAAGACGGAATAGGTTCGCCACCAACAGGCGGAAAGCGTCAGGCAGAGGGCACTCCATGCGCTTGTGTAAGTTCATAATGCCCATATAGGTGCGAAGTACAACCAGATGGTATCCGGTAGTCAGCTCGTGCTGGAAATAGTCGGGATACACCTGCGCATTCAATTCCTCGGTAAGACGGCGGATGGCATACGCCTCCCACTCTTTGCTCTCACGGAAAAAGGGGTAGAGTACAGCCGTGGTGGAAAGACCGCTTAGCTCGGTGACAAGCCAGTTGTGGCTCGTCTGTGCATGGAGCACGCGATTGACATTATCATATGTACCCATAAAGAAAACGGTGATGGCATGGTCGGAAAGAGAAGGGGATTTGTAGAAGGAAAAGATTGCCTTCGGCCAGGAATTCTCCAGACGGATTGCCGCTTCGAGTGAGCGCCATGAGAGGGTATGAAAACCACTTGTACCAAATTCGGGTGGCTCCGTTCCTTCATAGAAGGAAATCAGGTAGTCAACGAAGGCTTCGGTATATCTCTCATCTCCCGTTGCACGATAGAGTGCGCCCAGCTGTGCCCATTCGGGATGGCGAGCCAATTGCCATGTCCACTCACAGTATTTATTAAAGGTAGGATTCGCCGACCAGTCGACCTTCCTGCCTGGGAATTGCATGGGAACGCCGACAGAGGAAAGCCAGCCGTCAAGAATCCGCTCTCCCTCCTCTCGCTTTGCATCATCCATAGTGAAGGAATCGTCCCTGAAAAAGAAATCATCACGGAGCATACCGCCTTCACGGATAAAGGTCGCGAAGGCCTTTTCGGCAGCCACAACACCTTCGGTTTTGTAAATCTCCCCAATACCATTCAGCATCGGAATCGAGCTATCCAATTTTTCAGTAAAAAACGCTTCCGCAGTAATTTTGACAGACATAAGTAGTCCTCGCTTTGTTTGTTTTGAGGGAGTTCCTCGCCCTCATTATAGCAAAACACCATTCTTTCGTCAACTGCTTTTTTTCAAAAAAACCTGGCAAAAGGTTCAAAAATGGGAACAAAGTTCAAAAAACGCTTGCCTTTTTTGTGAATATGTGCTACAATGGAACGGAAGATGTTCTGCACCCATGAGAGCGCACTTGTACTGCCTCACGCCCGACACCATCTGCGCCAACACCACCTTGCGCCCGACACCGCCAGGTGTCATCCTCGAGCGAAGCGAAGGATCAGGGCGCTACCAAAACCCTATCGAGAGTGAGATTCTTCACTTCGTTCAGAATGACAGTCGGTGGAGAGTTTTTCGTTTATCACAACTTGTGATATTGTTTGGAGACTACGCCCCCACTATTCTGCGCCCAACGCCATCTTGCGCCCGACACCGCCAGGTGTCATCCTCGAGCGAAGCGAAGGATCTGGGCGCTACCAAAACCCTATTGAGAGTGAGATTCTTCGCTCCGCTCAGAATGACAGTTGTGGAGACCACCATCTTGCGCCCGACTCCGCAAACAATTTTTTCACGCTCGCATAGCGAGCATATCTCGTTCACCATAGGGTGAACATATCACGCTTGCCAAAGGCAAGCATATCACGTCTCTGAAGGAGACATATCACTTTTTGCGTAAGCAAAAATAAGCAAGATTCCTCGCTCCGTTGCGAATGACGGTTATTACCTCATGTATAAAAAAACACCCACCACCAAAGGAGTACATCATGTCCTTTTTCCATCGTGAAGATTTCTGCTTCCGCATCCTGAATGTCGCGGAAGAGATCGAATCACAGCAGTATAAAATTCAAGGCGCCGAAACACACAAGCTCATTGTCTACCTGCGCGAGAGCGCACAGAGCGAAATCCGCTTCGGCAGGGAAGCGTACCCGACGGCGAATGTCAGCATGATTTTCCTGCCGAAATTCACGCCTCTTTTGCGCCGTGGTGAGTGCGAGAAAACCATTGTCATCGACTTTGAGATATTCGGCAGAGAACCTCGCACCCCCGAGATTTTCCGTTACGAGACTATCCGCACCATCCTGCCACAGTTTTCCATTCTCCTGAAAGAATGGGAAAGCCATCGGCAAGGCTACCGCCTGCGCGCCCATCGCACTCTTTACGATATCTTCGTCAAGCTCTCAACCTACGATACGCCCTCGCACCGCGAAATGCAATTTCATATCATAAGCGAAGGTGTACGCTATTTTATGGAGAACTACACCGCCCCCGATTGTACCATTACAGAAGCCGCGCGTCTGTCAGGTATATCCGAGCGTTATTTTCGTAAGGTGTTCGCCGAGATTTACGGTACATCCCCGACACACTACCTGCGCGGTATGCGCATCCGTCGCGCTTGCGAGCTTCTTGCCTCGGGCAGAAGAAATATCACCGATATCGCCATGGAGTGCGGCTTCGATGATCAGAAATATTTCAGTCGCACCTTCCGTGAATTTATGAACACTACCCCCATCGCATATGCCCGTCTTTTCAGGAACACGAGATGAAAACCTTGTCTCGTGTTCTTTTTTTATCATCTGCTTTTCACTCCTTTTGTGCATCTCGTACAATTTTCAGACATTCAAATTGTTCAATAGGGAGAAAATGCATATTTGACACGCACTGCATGTCAAAAAAGGATATGCTTTGCTATATAATGAAAGCACCTTAAAACCCAAAGCAAAATAATAAAAAAAGGAGAAATCCCCCTATGAGAAAACTTACAAAACTTCTCGTACTCGTGCTTTCTATGGCGCTTCTCGTCGGTTCGATTTTCGCGGTTGCATCCTTTGCAGCGGAAGACACCGGCCTGTCCATCGAAGGCGCATCTCGTACACATGTCGACTTTACTGGCGTTGTGTATGACAAACATGTGAATGTGGATGCTGGCGTTGCCGCTACTCCCACGATCTCGAGTGGCACAGACCCCATTGATGAAGGTATTTCCGGCAAATACGGACACATTCGTACCGTTACCTCTCCTGCCGATGGTAACACTTATTATGAATGGCTCTTTGAAAAAGACGACAATGGCACAAACAGCGCGTCCGACGCTATGATTCAGATGGTTAAGAACGAGACTATCACCTCTTATAGCTACTATGTTCTTGAGTATGATATGTCTACCCGTACCAGAATTCCTGGCAATATGCTTATCTTCCAGGAAGTCCGCGCATGGGAACCTGGTGCATCGGTCGATGTAAGCGCATATCGTAACCGTCCCGACCTCGCGAAGTATAGCGCCGCTAACGGCAAATGGACGGCAGGCGGTAACACCTTTACCTTCGATGCAAACGAGTGGGTACACATTACTGTTGTATATAAGTTTAACCCTGAATTCGTTACTGTTGAAGGCGTTGAAAAGGTTAACTACAAGAACTCCGTCGCGAACCTCTATGTTAACGGACAGTTCATGAATTCCATCCAATTCATGCCCGATGTTGATGTTGCAACCGGTAGTGATGTAAGATTGCATTACGCAGGTGTTGGTTACGCGTATGGCAATGTACATACCGGCACAAAGGCGGATGACAGCATCGCTATTGACAATGTTGTCAGAACGAAGATTCCTGCGGCGTACGCAGCAGACACTGCAAACGACAAGCTTGCGCCCCTCTTCGCTGCTGAAAATCCCACCACCAATGTAAAAGACCTTTGCGATGCTATCGTTTATACCGAAGGCTATGCGCTTCCCGAGACTGAACTCGGTGTGGCCTCCTT
>JAFVYW010000017.1 GCA_017508465.1 Clostridia bacterium | reverse complement strand
GGAGATGTCGCGCGATGAACTCATACGCCGTCTTGTCAGCATCAGCTACGAGAGAAACGACATGAACTTCGTTCGTGATAAATTCCGTGTGCGTGGTGATGTCGTTGAGATATATCCCGCATCCTCCAACGCCGAACGAGCCATCCGTGTCGAGTTTTTCGGAGATGAAATCGACAGAATATCGCGCATCAATACCGTGACGGGCGAGGTGGTCGAACGACTTTCCTATGTCGCGATTTTCCCTGCAACGCACTATGCGGTATCCGATGAAAAAAGGGAAGCGGCACTCTCGGAAATTGAAGAAGAAATGCTTGAACGAGTTGAATTCTTCAGAAGTCAGAATAAGCTCATCGAGGCGCAGCGAATCGAAGAGCGCACCCGATACGATATCGAGATGCTCCGCGAGGTCGGCTTCTGTTCAGGCGTTGAAAACTATTCGCGCATACTTGCGCGCAGAGAGCCGGGTTCCACCCCCTTCACCCTACTTGACTACATGCCGAAGGACTTCATCCTCTTTATCGACGAGTCGCATGTAACACTTCCGCAGGTGCGCGGTATGAGTGGCGGTGACTTTGCGCGAAAGAAAAACCTTGTGGAATACGGCTTCCGCCTTCCCTCTGCTTTTGATAACCGCCCCCTTTTCTTCGAGGAATTTGAAGAAAAAATCGGACAGATGATTTTCGTCAGCGCAACTCCTGCCGAGTACGAAAAACAACAAAGCTCATCCTATGTGGAACAACTCATTCGCCCCACAGGACTTGTCGATCCGCGTATCGATGTCCGTCCCGTCGAGGGACAGGTGGATGACTTGATTTCCGAAATCCGCGAGACCACATCCCGCGGCGAAAAGGTCCTTGTCACCACCCTGACAAAGAAAATGGCGGAGGATCTTACCGAATACCTCAAAACACACGAAATCAAGGTCAAATATATTCACCACCAGGTCGAAACCATTGAGCGCATGCAGATTATCCGCGATATGCGCCTCGGCGAATTCGATGTTCTGGTTGGTATTAACCTTCTTCGCGAAGGTCTTGATATCCCGGAGGTCTCCCTTGTTGCGATTCTCGACGCCGACAAGGAAGGCTTTCTGCGCAGTGAAACCTCTCTCATCCAGACCGTTGGTCGATGCGCCAGAAATGTCAACGGACATGTTGTCATGTACGCTGATACCATCACGCGCTCTATGCGCGGCGCGATTGACGAGACAAACCGCCGCCGCGCCATTCAGATGGCATTCAATGAAGCGCATGGCATTGTCCCTCGGTCTGTTGAAAAGAAGGTTGGAGATATTATTGAAATTGGCAAAAAGACCAAAGGCGACGGCAAGCGCGAGAAGCTTTCACCCGCCGAACGCGCGAAGCTTATTGAGCGCCTGACCGAAGAGATGAAGGAAGCCTCTCGTATGCTCGAATTCGAGAAGGCGGCATACCTGCGAGACCGCATCCGCGATCTGCGTACTACGAAATAAGAAAAGGACATTTATGGCTAAATATATTACTATCAAGGGTGCGAGAGTGAATAACCTTAAGAACATTGATCTCGTCATCCCTCGCGATAAACTCGTTGTTTTAACAGGACTTTCCGGCAGTGGAAAATCCTCTCTCGCCTTCGATACCCTATATGCCGAGGGACACCGCCGTTTTGTGGAGTCACTCTCGTCTTATGCGAGAATGTTTCTCGGTCAGATGGATAAACCGGATGTTGAGACCATCGAAGGGCTTTCGCCTGCGATCTCCATTGACCAGAAAACCACCTCAAAAAACCCCCGATCCACCGTTGGCACCGTGACGGAAATCTATGACTATCTCCGTCTCCTTTATGCGCGCGTTGGAACACCGCACTGTCCGATTTGCGGTAAGGAAATCAAGCAGCAGACACTCGACCAGATTGTTGATAAGATTCTGTCACTCGAGGAGGGAACGCGCTTCCTTGTCCTTGCGCCCGTTGTCTACGCCCAGAAGGGTATGCATGAAAAGGTATTTGAGGCGGCGCGGAAGAGTGGTTATGCCCGTGTTCGTGTGGATGGCAACATGTATGACCTCTCTGAAAAAATCCAACTCGACAAAAATATCAAGCATACCATCGATATAGTCCTTGACCGTCTTGTCATGCGTGGGGATATTCGCTCGCGCCTTTCCGATTCTGTTGAAAGCGCACTGCGCGAGGCGGACGGAAAAGTGCTGATTGTTACCGTTCCCCGCGATGGAGAAGCGGAACAGGAATTCGTCTTTTCACAAAAATACGCCTGCGAGGAGCATGGCGTCGGCTTTCCTGAACTGGAGCCTCGCATGTTTTCCTTCAACAATCCGATTGGCGCATGTCCTGTATGTGCAGGTATTGGTAATTCGCAGGAGGTCTCTGTCGAAAAGCTTTTACCACATAAGGAACTTTCCTTGCGTACAGGCGCTATTGCCGCCAATGGCTTCAAGACAATGACAGAGGACTCCTGGACAGGCCCTCTCCTCTCACGCGTCGGCGAGGACTATGGCTTTACCCTCGACACCCCTATCCGTGATTTCACACCTGAAGCACTCGAGGCAGTAATGTACGGCACAGGTACGAAAAAATATAATGTCGTTCGTTATTTTGGCGGCGTTGGCAGGGAACAGACCACAACCTTTGACGGCATCGTGCATATTATAGAAAAGCGCATGAAAATGCAGGGTGGCGATTATTATCAGGAATTTGTTGATGAAATTCCCTGCAAAGCATGTAAAGGAAGACGCCTTTCCGACCTTGTTCTCTCTGTCACCGTCGGAGGTCTCAATATCGATGAGATCTGTCGTCTGTCGATTGATAAAATGCTTGCCTTCATTGACGGTCTCACCTTCTCTGAAGCGCAATCAAAAATCGCAAAGGATGTTATTAAAGAAATCCGCGAGAGACTGAACTTCCTTGTCAGTGTCGGTCTCGATTATCTGAATCTTGCACGCACCGCTGGCACGCTGTCGGGTGGCGAAGCGCAGAGAATCCGTCTCGCCACACAGATTGGTTCCGCTCTCACGGGTGTCCTTTATATACTCGACGAACCGAGCATAGGGCTACACCAGAGGGACAATGGAAAGCTTATCCGCACCCTTCTTCGCCTTCGGGATCTCGGTAACAGCGTTATCGTTGTCGAGCATGATGAGGAGACGATGCGCGAAGCGGATTTCATCGTAGATATCGGTCCTGGCGCAGGCATTCACGGCGGAGAGGTTGTCGCCCTTGGTACACCCGAGGAGGTAGCGAGATGTAAGACATCGATTACAGGCGATTATCTTTCCGGAAGAAAATGCATTCCTGTGCCGAAGACACGCCGCGCGGGAAATGGTCATTTTCTCTCTATCCGTGGCGCACAGGAGAACAATCTTAAAAATATTGATGTGGACATTCCTCTCGGAAAATTTGTCTGTGTAACAGGCGTTTCCGGCAGCGGAAAATCCTCGCTGATTAACTCGATACTTTATAATCGTCTTGCTCGCGACCTGAACCGTGCTATCACCTATCCTGGGCGTGTGCGCGAAGTCTTTGGACTGGAGCATCTCGATAAAGTGATTGCCATTGACCAGAGCCCTATCGGTAGAACGCCACGCTCAAACCCTGCGACCTATACGGGACTTTTCACGGATATCCGTAATCTTTTTGCCCAGACACCCGATGCGAAAGCACGCGGATATGATGCTGGCAGATTTTCCTTCAATGTCCGTGGTGGACGATGTGAAGCCTGCCAGGGCGATGGCGTGATGTGCATCGAGATGAACTTCCTTCCTGATGTCTATGTCAAGTGCGAGGTCTGTCGGGGTATGCGCTACAATCGCGATACCCTCGATGTCAAATACAAAGGAAAGAACATCTATGATGTTCTTGAAATGTCTGTCGAAGAAGGACTCGCTCACTTTAACGGACTTCCGCAGATTACAAAGAAACTACAAACCCTCTTTGATGTCGGTCTCGGTTATATCAAAATCGGTCAGTCCTCCACCACTCTGTCGGGAGGCGAAGCACAGCGCGTCAAGCTTGCGACAGAACTTGCCAAACGCTCGACAGGCCGTACCGTCTATATTCTGGATGAGCCGACCACAGGACTTCACACCGAGGATGTATCCAAGCTTATTCTTATTTTGCAGCGCCTTGCCGATCAGGGCAATACCGTAATCGTCATCGAGCATAATCTCGACTTTATCAAGACGGCTGACCACATTATCGACCTCGGACCTGAGGGCGGTGACGGTGGCGGACTTGTTATAGCACAGGGAACACCCGAGGAGGTCGCCATGGTTGAAGGATCTTATACAGGTCAGTACCTGCGCGCAAAACTGAAAGGAGAATAGTATGTATTACGGCAATATCAAGCGTAGCGACATCGCTAACGGCGAAGGCATCCGTACCACGCTCTTTGTCAGCGGATGTCGGAATTGTTGCAAAAATTGCTTCAATCCGGAAACATGGAACTTCAACTACGGCGAGCCTTTTACAGCCGAGGTGGAGGAGTATATCTTTTCCACTTTCCAGAATCCTGTTGTGGCAGGACTTACCATTCTTGGCGGTGAGCCGATGGAGCCTGAAAATCAGGAAGGACTTCTTCCGTTTCTGCGCCGCTTCAAAGAGCGTTTTCCGGATAAGACCATATGGCTCTTTACAGGAAACCTCTATGAGGAATTAACAGGCGCTATGGGAGAACACCCCAAGTGCCTTCCCATCACCAAAGAGATTCTCGACCTTGTCGATATCCTCGTGGATGGACGGTTTGAGGAGGATAAGAAGAGCATCGGTATTCGATTCCGTGGCTCAACAAATCAACGCATTATCGATATGAACAAAACAAGAAGTACAGGATGCATTACCATTTGGGATGGATGCAAGGAAGATCGCATCTATATGCGTCCGGAGGATGTAAAATGAATATCAATATCAAAAAACTGAACGAAGATGCAATTCTTCCCAAATATGGCACTCCATATTCTGCAGGCGCCGACCTTTCCTTGTTGCCTGGTGAAAGCGTGACGATAGCGCCCCACACAACCGTTCTTTGTCATACAGGACTCGCGATGGAAATTCCCGAGGGATATATGGGACTGATTTTTGCCCGTAGCGGACTTGCATCCAAACGCGGACTCGCACCTGCCAATAAGGTAGGTGTCATCGATAG
>JAFVYW010000016.1 GCA_017508465.1 Clostridia bacterium | reverse complement strand
GTGCCACCTCCCTTTACACAAGGGAGGCTCTGTTATCTTACTGCATTTTGCGGTATGCGTAAACGCCGTCTTGCGCCCGACACCAAAGGCTTTTTTCCGCGCTCGCGTAGCGAGCATATCGCTTTTTTGCGCAAGCAAAAACCTTGGTGGCGAGTGAGATTCTTCACTTCGTTCAGAATGACAGTTGGTGGAGACCGCCATCTTGCGCCCGACACCAAAGGTGTCATCCTCGAGCGTAGCGAAGGATCTGGGCGCAGGTGGGGCAATTTCATAAAAAATTGCAAACATATGAACGGACGAACATATGTATGAATGTTCATATGTTCCTATTGCTTTCCGGGCATACAGTATGTGCTATAAAATTTGGCGCGGCGAACGACAAAAAAGGCAACGCCACAGCGTTGCCCTCTTGAAAAATCCATAAAGGTTTTTGTTACTTTTTTGAAAGAGGAACAAAAAGTGTTTTTCGACACGAAAGACCTTGCCTTATTCTCCGCCCTTCCATCTCTCTACCTCGCTCTTATATTCCTCATAGGAGGAAAGCAGGTTGAGCGCCTCAAGAAACGCATTTGCCGTCATATCCTCGGGGAGTGAAAAAGCCCTGGCAAGCGTGGCGCGAAGCGCTTTTGCACCATCGCCACCCGAGAGACCGTCAAGGTAAAAATCGGTCTTTGTAATTTGTCTCTTCTCTGCTTGTACCTTGCTTTCGCCTACGGCGAACGGCGCGAACAGCGAGCGCAGAAGGTCGGCGGTCATTCCCTCGACACCGAGGAAACCATCTTTGCTTTTGTGGCTCTTTCGTCTTTCTTTTCCTTCGATCTTCGGGATATAGAGCATCCTGATTTTCTCTTTTGGCAAAATGCCCGAGAGGAAGGAGCGGATTTGTTTACCGCCGCCATCCGAATCCGTCAGAACAATAAGCCCCTTCTCCTCGGCAAGACGGCGGAGGAGGGCTTGCTTTTCCTTGTTATTGAACACAGAAAAGCCACCCGTGGTAAAAATGCTCGCATCCAGAACGCTCAAAAGCGTAATTTTATCATACTTCCCTTCCACAAGGATGGGAATGTCAATTTTCAGCTTACTCATCGCGCCGTCCTTTGCAGAAATCGCGCATCTCGCACACCGCGCATTTTGGCGAACGAGCGATGCACACCTCTCTGCCAAACCACACAATACGATGACAGAAATCGCTCGCGCAAAGTCCTGTTTTCTCAAACAGCTCTCCCATCGTCATCTCCACCTTATAGGGATCCTTTTCTCTCTCGGGATAAAAGCCAAGTCTGCCACAAATGCGGATACAATGCGTGTCCGCCACAACACCGCCCGTATGAAAGATATCACCGAGCAAGAGGTTCGCAATCTTACGACCAACCCCGGGGAAGCGAAGCAGCTCCTCCATGGTGGAGGGAAGCTCCCCGTGGTATTCGTCACGGAGCATAACGGAAGCATCCACGAGGTTCTTTGCCTTCATTTTATATAAGCCACACGGCTTGATAATTTGTTCCACTTCTTCGACATTTGCCTCTGCCATCTCGGCAAAAGTCGGGTATTTTGTAAATAATTCTTTACAAACCGCATTCACTTTGGCGTCTGTACACTGTGCAGAGAGCCTTCCCATGACGAGAAGTCTCCACGCGTCACCGCCATATTCAAGCGCACATTCCGCCTCCGGATAGCGCTCGCGAAGCAGGACATCCACGCGTTCAAGACGCTCGCATTTTTCTCGTTTTGATGGTCTCATTTTTCATCCTCTATCTCGTCGAGCAGTTCTTTGGAGAGTGTCGCCGAAAGACCGACCACGGTATCAAAATCGCCGTCGATGCGCTCGACAAATTTTCCTGCCACCCCCTGTATGCCATAGGCGCCCGCCTTATCCATCGGCTCGCCCGAATCGACATATGCCTGCATCTCCTCTTCACTTAGGGTGCGGAAGATAACCGCCGTCGAGGCAACCCCCGAAAGCACGCGCTCACCGCGCCGTACCGCAACGCCTGTATGTACATAGTGTGTCTTACCGGACAGGGCGCGGAGCATCGCCATCGCGTCCTCCGCATCGATAGGCTTCCCCAGCGCTACGCCGTCAAGGTCGACAAGCGTGTCTGATGACAGAATTACTGTTTCCGCATCGGAAACAAAGCCGTGAGAAAGCGCCACCGCCTCCCCCTTGCGACGGGCAAGAAGTTCGACCGCCTCTCTTGGCGTCAGGCTCTCTGCGTAGCTTTCGTCACAATCTGCCGTCAGAATATCAAATCGGTAACCCATCGCCCCTAAAATTTCTTTTCTTCTCGGCGACTTGGATGCTAAAATCAGTTTCATATACATTTTTCCTCTTGGTTATTTCTTCCCTTTCGCAAAAAGGAGCAAAAAATCTTGTCGATTGGCTTTGCCCGGTTCTGGCTGTTGTATTATCTCAACAGGGTTGTACCCCCTCGTTCACTTAATCCGACGGACTTCGCAGGGCAGGGGTACGGATGCGGTATAGGCGGAGAGAACCTTTTCACATTCTTTCGCTGTCTCGGTGGAAAAAATCAACACTTCAAAGGCGAGAGAACGGATTTTCGCGAGCTTATCTCCCATATAGGTAGGGACAGAATTGAAAATAAGGTTACGGTGGGGGAATTCACGAAGAATGGGGAACGATTTTCCCATGCGGTCATGCAGACGGAAGGTGCCACACTTCGCACAGCCTCCATTCTCGCGTACAAAGCAACGCTCGGTAATCATCAGGGGGATGCGACCATAGGTGATCACGCCACCGCCAATGTCCGCGATGCGAGGCTCGGTGAGCTCGGGAGAGAGGGTGGCATCGACAACGCCACGCGCATGATATACCGCCCTGGCATATCGGTTGGTGATATTGAGACGGAAACCGCCAATCACCTGAAAACCGCCGTCGCGCACAAGCGCAAGATGCGAGATATTATCTATCATAACATAAGTGATATTTTCTTTTATTTCCTCAAGCCTTCCCTTTACCATATCCCACTCATCATCAAAGATGACAGGAGGCAGAATTACGCCGTTTGCCCCCGTGTTCCTGTGATAAGAAAAGAGGGGGAGAAGGCGAATGTCAAGGTCGGATTTTTTCTGTGCCGACAGAGAGGAAAGCGTCTCGCTCCGATAGAATATTCCGATGCGCGAGCCACGCGACAGAGTACCCGAAAAGGCTTTGGGAAGTGGTTCTTTATCGGGCAGATGTTCGGGAAGGGTACGCCTTGTATCCTCGAACCTTTCTGCTGCCGCGCGACGCAGCGCATTGATGGAAGAGGGCGAAAGATTGATACCTTCCTCGAGTTCTATTTCGAGGTTGTTTTTATCAAGAGACAGGAATGTTGCACCCATTTTGCAAAGTCTTGTTTGCAAATCTGCCATTTTCAGCGGTGCATTCTGTGCCACGGAGGGGATTTCACCATATACAGTGACTTCTCTTTTTTCGTCATAAATTGTCATTTGGGACGGCTCGCCAAGACGGAATTTTGCCCGTGCGGACACAGGATGAGAGAGGGGCGAGAAGGAGCGGTCCTCACCGCGCGACGCTTCCTTATCTGCCTCGGTGCGTACCCCTGTCATTTTCTCATTTTTGCGACCGGTGAAGTAGCCGTCGGTAAAACGACCGCCGCGCGAGAACAGGTCCGCGAGAGCCATACTCTCCTGCCTTGTCGCATCGCGGCAGGCATCGAGCAGAGCGCGATAGATTTTCGTCACGCCATACACATAGGCAGGCGCCTTCATCCGTCCTTCGATTTTCAGAGAGGAAACGCCACTCGCGACGACCTCGCGGATATGCTCCGCAAGGGAAAGGTCGGAGAGTGAGAGCAGGGGTTTTCCGTTATAAGCAAGTCGACAGGGCTGGGCGCATTCGCCACGATTTCCACTCCTGCCACCGACAAGAGACGAGAAAAGGCACTGACCGGAGTGACAGACGCACAATGCACCGTGTACGAAGATTTCAATCTCGGGCGAGGTGTTTTCTGTCACAGCCCTGATATTTTCAAGCGACAACTCTCTCGCGACAACAACGCGCGAGACACCCATGCGATACACCTCTTCTACTCCTGTGCTGTTATGGACAGACATCTGTGTCGAGCCGTGAATTTCCATCCCTGGCAGCTCTGTGCGGATACGGCGTACAAGACCGAGGTCGGCGACAATCACCGCATCGACGCCGATTTCATAAAGGGAGCGCACATATGCCATACAATCATCAAGCTCGCGGTCAAAGAGCAGAACATTGACCGTCACATACACCTTAACGCCGTGAAGGTGCGCATAGCGCACAGCGCGCTCGATTTCTTCAAGGTCGAAGTTTTTCGCAAAGGCTCTCGCGCCGTAGGATTTTCCACCGATATAGACAGCGTCCGCGCCACCCTCCACCGCACCGAGCAGGGCCTCAAACGAGCCGGCAGGGGCAAGAAGCTCCGGCAGTCTTCCTTCTCTTTTCATACGCTCTCCCTTCCTTCGGGTATCTCGCCCCGGAATTTTCTCTCAAAAAGGGCTTTTTCCCTCAATTTTCATTCACAGAATAGTTTAACACAAACGATGAAAAAAGTCAACAAGCAATATTTTTCGCGCACGATTTATGTTTTTGTTGTAGATTTTTGTCAAATCGGAGCGAAAACGCGTCCATCTCTTGTGCAAAAGGTAGAATTTGTGGTTTTTGTGAATATTTTTTGAATTTTATTTCGTTTGGCTCTTGATTTTTAAATTTAAAAGTGATAAAATATTTTTTGTATATTATTATATATAGGCGTAGCGCGTAGCGCGAAAGCCTTTTCATCAGCAAAAATTAACTTTGAAATACAAGTAGATAGGAGAACACCGTGCGACTGAATATTGGTATCGACCTTGGCAGCGACTCACTCAAGATTGCCTTCGCCTACTCCGGCGGAAAGTTCCACCACAAAAAATCGTCCTTCCAATATGGTAAGTTCGAGAGCGAAAACGATAATATCCGTGTGGCTATGCCCGCCCTCGCTTACTACGATGACGATAAGAATGCGTGGATTTTCGGCGACGATGTGGAGAAGAAGAGTGCGTCCTCCTTTGTCAAAGTCGTGAAGCTGAAAAGTTTGCTATCCCTGCTCATCCCAAAATCCGAGGATGCCGTTACCGCATCCAACAAAGAACTTTACGAGAAAGGACATCACTTTCCGAAATTCTTCTTCCCGACCAGAAGAGGAATGGACGAGAAATTCCAGGAGGCCATCGATGAAGGACGCACCTTCGAGGTGGCAAATTACACGCCGAAAAAGGTGCTGGAGGAATTTTTCAAAACATTTGTTTTGAATGTCGTCAAAATGAATGTCAAGAAGCTTGCCGAGCTTCATGAGATTGATGTCTCCATGAACGATATCCGCACCACGGTCGTATTTCCCCCGATGGTCGGCGATGTGTATGTCAACGAGCTGTGCCGTCTGGTAAAGCACGCCTTCGGCCAAGAGCCCTATAAAGCGTTAAGCTCGGTCAAAGCGCTCGCACTTTATGCCTTCCGCCGTCACATGATTGACGAGGGCGAGGAAGCGTTGATTTTCGACATGGGCGAAGAAAACATATCCGTTGCCAAAGCGTTCATGAACGGTAAGCAGGTGCTTATCGAGGGCGCAGAAGGACACAATGAGCCTCTGGCGATTGGCGGTGTCGATGTGGACGATGCTATCGCCAGTTATGTTGAGACGAGCATCTCTCACCGCGTCACTCTCGGTCAGTTTACGCCCGAGGGACAGGAAGAAAAGCCCCCGGAAAAGCCTATTGTAGGAAAGCAATACCTCTTTATGAAGAACATAAAGAAGGCGAAGGTGGTTCTTTCCCGTCCCGACTATGAGGACAGTACCTTCCATGAAGGTGTTCCAATCGGTCTGCACTGTGAGCTTTACATACAGCGTTTTCTTTCGAGAACCGAATTTGACACCTGTCTCGGTATCAGCGAGCGTATCGTAGCCGAGGCGTTGGCAAAGAAGGTCAGAAAGGGCGCGGCAGCCCCCATGCTCACACAAGAAGAGCTTGCCCAAGCGAGTGAAGAAACGCCCACACCGCAAGCACAGCAGAGCGGTGGCAAAAAGGGCAAGAAGAAAAAGCTCGGTGGTCTGCGTAGCAGCAGTAGAGAAGAGAGCGCCTCCGCCGAAGCCCCCACACCCGAACCCGCCCCCGAGGTGCAAGCACCCGTTGCCGAAGCGCAAGCGTCGGGCGAGACCGGTGGCAGCGGCAGACGCCTTGGTGGTCTGCGTAGCCGTGGCAGTGCTCCCGTGGAAGAGCCTGCGCCCGAAGCACCCGCACCCGAGGAAAGCTCTGGTGGCAGCGGCAGACGCTTCGGTGGCTTCCGTAGCAGTGGCAGTGCCCCTGCCGAAGCACCCGCGCCAGAGGAAAGTTCTGGTGGCAGCGGCAGACGCTTTGGCGGCTTCCGTAGCAGTAGTTCTTCTTCCGAAACACCGCCTCCGAGCGAAAGCACGGGTGGCAGTGGCAGACGCCTTGGCGGTCTGCGTAGCAGCGGAAGCGCTCCTGCCGAAGCTCCTGCACCACAGGAAGAAACGCGTTTCAAGGGCTTCCGCCGTTCAAAGCTCGCCGTAGCAACCCCTGAACTCGACATTGACCCCGAGACGATGGAGGTCGTCAGCTCGGTCAGCGAGAGCGAGGTGGAAATCACGCCCGAATATGTACCTGTGCCTGTCGATGAGGAAAATTCGATAGCGCACCGTATACTTGCCTATATCCAGGAAGAGCTTTCCCGCCCGACCAACGAAAATATGACGAGCCGTTCCCCTGCCGAAGGCACATTGGAGCGTCGGGGCTTCGTTATTCTCTCGGGTGGTCTTGTTGAGACACATGCTCTGATTGAATACCTGAAATATCATCTGCAGAAATCGCATCCGCACATTGATGTGCTTACCTTTGATGACGATATGGAGCAGGGTGACATCTTCACCGTTCTCTCCCACGAGGACTCCGCCTACGCGCCCGCGATTGGCGGTGCTATCGTCGCGATGGAGGACTACGATGTCAAGACCGCCCTCTCGCTCTCGTATGCGACCTGGGGTTGTCCCGTCGGCGGTGCGAACAGCAGAAAGAATATTGTCCACCTCACCCTTCTTGCCGAGCGTGGTGCGGCGCTTACCGACAGCGGCAGCGAATTCTCCACCGACTTCATTATGGCAAGCACGATTGAGGGCGAGGCCATCTTCTCCTGTATCATCTCCCAGGACGATATCGACTCGGGCAGACTGGAGCAGAATGGCTCTACCTACATGCATGGCGGCATGAAGAAGCTGATTATCGGCAGACCTGGTTCCAAGGAAAGACAGAATGTCGAGCGTCTGATTCACCTGCAGACCGTTGCCGGTGGTGAAAACGGCAAGCTGATGCTGATGTATCAGGGTAAGGAAGTACAGGTTGTCGGCGACCAGCAGGAAAACTACTTCCGTATCCGCCAGGGCATCCGCGCCACCAAGGAAGGACGCGTACATCCGTTCTACGAGGTGATCGGTGCGATGCAGAACGGCAGACAGTCGAACTCTCTTACCGTCCGTTTTGAAAACGGTTCGACGGCACAGGCGCCTGTCAGCGCAGTCACCGTACAATCCAACATCCGCGACTTTGACTCATCCAGCGGTTGATAACAATCGCCTAAACTATAAAGGAGAAAAGAAAATATGCCAGCATATAAACCAGCAGATAAAGGGCTTCTCGATATTATCGGTCAGTACAGACTGAACTTCGAGAGTGATGCATTCGCCCGTCAGAATATCGCCGCTCTCCCCGACACCTGGCGCGCCTATACCGCGCAAATCCGTTCGATGAACAAGACGGTCAAGGCGCTCGACCGCTACGATGACTTTGCGACGATGAAAATTCCCCCGCGTCTTTATCGCGAAAACACCGAAGGTCCTATCGCCTACGGTATTCACTATGACCATGCCGTGCACGGCGATGAGGATGTTGTCCTCAACCACCAGCACAGCGCGGCACACACCTTCCTTCAGAAGCTCCGCGGCTTCGGACTTCTCGCCGATGTCGTCGGTAGTGGTAAAACCTACGAGGCATGCACCGTCCTCTCGGAGCTTGCCGCGCGTGGTGTTATCTCCACGATGCTTCTGATTGTTCCCCGCCATGTCTATGACGAATGGGTGCGCGTGCTCGAAATCCGCTTCGGTCTTGGTAAAGACATTCTTTATCAGTACCCCCACTTCTTCGACAAGGACGGCAATCCCCTCTCCGATGTCAAACAGCCGAACTTTGAAGAGCTTGTCGAGCGTTGTCCCGACGGCTTCGCGCGTCCCAAGCGCCCGATTATCGTAGCGACGGAGGACTTCCTCCTGTGGCAAGCCGCGATGAACGAGTGCCTGTACGATGTAATCGTAATGGACGAGGCGCACCATATGTGCGAAGAGGACGAAAACGGCTATTCCCCCACACTTTACCAGCTCTCCAAGCTCACCGCTATCAAGAAGAAGGCGGATAAACCCTACTGCCTGCTTCTGACAGCAACGCCTCACTCGGGCGACCTTGATAAAATGTTCCGTCTGTGGTACTTCATCCGTTGCCAGGGTGGTAGCCCCGAAGAGTTTGCGAAGGAGCCGAAGCGTCGCGCTTCCTACCACGAAGAGCATAAGTACTACACCGAGACCATCTGCCGCGGCGCAACATCGGTGCGTGACTTCATCAACAGAATGCTCCTCCGTTTCTTCCTCGGCGAACTCTATGTCGGCGACTTCTCGAAGTTCTATGAGAGCGAATACGGTCGTTCCTTCGACGGCTTTGCCGAGCTTGCCGAAGGCGAAAAGATTGTCGCTATTGAGAAATATCTCGAGCAGTGCGACGACCGTCTGTACGAAAAGGCATCGCAGTTTGTCGCAGACGCCTACCACAACGATGTCCTTCGTTCCATCATGATTCGTAACCCCAAATCCACCGCAGGTGCGATGGGACGAATCAAGACCAAGACACCCCACAATATTTTCTTCTTCCCTGCGAAGAAGACCACGGGTAATGTGACTCTCCCGAGCATTTTCGCCAAAGAGCAGCTTACCCTCCATATTGATAACCTCGCCGACCCCGAGGGCAAGGGCATTGTCACCGTGGACGGCAAGCCCACCTACCTCGCCGACTACCTTGAAAACCGCGGTAACCGTAAGTTCACGCACGGTCAGCTTCTGTTCTACAACGAGGTCTGGAAGGCGCTCGGTCTGACGGATGAATCCTTCACCGTCACCTTTGACTCGCATACCACGCTCCGCCGTCGCGGCGCGCTCACCGGCTTCTACTCCGAGCAGTTCCGTGCGATGAGCGACAGCGTCAAGCTCAACTTCTATCCTATGACAAAAATGGATGCCGAAAGCATCTTCAAGGCAAAGCTTGATTACACCGTTCGTCTGCTCCGTCAGCACAAGAACGAGAGAGTGCTGATTTTCTTCGACTACGACAAAAAGCCGCCCCGTGGCGAAGCGTCTGTCGCAGAGCGCGTAGAAGACGCCCTTCGTAAAATGCCCGAATTCGCATCGAGAATTCTGGAAAACACCGTCAAGAAGCTCGACGATGAGTTCCGCGACAAAGAGGGTGCTATCCTCGTCGCCAAGCAGGCAGGTATCACCGAGGGCCGTAACCTTCAGAGCTGTGCTATCGTAATCAACTTTGAAGTCACCCCCGACCCTGTCGCGATGGAACAGAGAATCGGTCGTGTATTCCGTCTCGGACAGAAGAGTAATGTTACCATTTACTCCCTTGCCAATATGTGTGACCTCGAGGGCTATGTACTGATGTACTACACCCGTATCGGTCTTATCGAATCGAACTCGGGTGATGCTACCATCATCGCGGGCGCGATCAACAACAACATGGTATCCGTCCGCTGTGAAAAGTGCGGTCGCGTAAAGCTTTACTCGCGTGAGAACTACGAGGTTGCAAAGCGCAACCCCGAGGAGCTGATGTGCCGTGCGCTCGATATGTGCCGTCTCGAAAATCCCGAGGGCACGATGATGACGGAAATCAATGTATACGACTTCCGTTGTACCGAATGCGGCAACACCTTTGTGCGTTCGACCGAGGGTTACGAATGTCTTTCCATGGACCGTGGTATCATGTGCAACAGCGGCCGTGGCGGTGACCGTATGGTTTACTGTAACAAGGCGTGCGCGATGCTCCACTGTCAGCAGTTCATGCCTGGTGGCGAATACGAGCATTGTGGCGCACTCGCCCTCTACAAGAAAGGCATTACCGATCCGATTGAGCTGCGCGAGCGTTGCAACCGTTGCGAAAACAAATGTCCTCCCCGTTGCCGTTATGGTGAAGGTCCTGAAGCCATCCAGTCCTGCTCGACCTGCCGTAACAGCACCTGCCAGCCCGTGCCTCCGATGAAGCTCGTATTCAACGAGAAGTGGGAAGCACCCTGTCCTATCTGCGTAGCAGAGGGCAGACGCCGTGGCGGTAAGCTTGTTCCCGTGGTTGCCCGTACCTTCTCGAGCTATGTACAGGCGCTCTGGAACTTCCACTTTGACGAAAACGCCTTCTGCGATAACCTTCGTGCAGAGGCGAAGAAGGTTGCCACCATCCGTGACATCCTTGACAACGATAAGATGAGAGAGGGTGAAAGATAATTATGAGAATTGAAATCAATGGTGCCGATTATAAAGAGGCATTCTCCAGCGCACAAGAACTCATAAAGAGCGGACTTGTCCGTGGCGCGCTCGAATGCGCGGTTCTCTCCGACGGCTCTATCAAACACGGCGACGATGTCTTTGTCTATGTCGAGCAGATTCAGGAATATGCGGCGTCGCAGTCCCGTATGACAATGACGAGCGAGGGCGCTTCGTGGTTTGAGGGCTTCCGTCGCAGAGCGCGTGGCGAGGCGACGGAGCTTGAAGAGGACGGTACACAGAAATGGAAGCAGTTCATCACCGCCCTTGCCGATGCGTATCACAAAAAATATTTCCTCTCCGCGTTCCGTAAAACCAATGATGGCGACGGAAAGGCACAGCTTGACGAATATCAGAACTTCGCGCAGAACATTATGACTACCCTCTTCGATATCACTCCTGTCACGCTCGCTCCCGTCTCCGAGCGCGATATTGATGACGAGGATATCTACGGTCTTTCCCTGTGTCTGCAGATTGGTAATGGTATGGGAGAGCTCATTCCCGTACTCGGTACGGTCTATATCAAGCGTTATGGCAAAGACTTCACCCTGATGACAGGCTTTGAGGCAGAGGCACTTGAGCATTCGCTCGAGCTGACCGATGACGATGCCCTCTCGGAAGAGGAGGTTGTGGACTCGGCGCTCGTCTCGGCTCTTCTTGACGCCTTTGAGCATTACACAAAGGATGAGGATAACCACCTCGCCGAGAGCCTTTACTTCACCGAAACGGTCGACCATGACGCCGTCAAGACTTGTCTTGACGCGACGGCTATCGCGAACATGAACCTCCAGTGCCGCAGCGTGCAGATTCTCGGTATTTCCAACATTAAATGGAAACCACACGCGTACGATGTATATGACGGTCCTGAACGCATCTTCCGTATCCACAGCAGTATCTCGGGCGGTATCACCCTCTTCTGTCTCGGATGCGATACAAAAGAGCCTATCATCGACAACAACATTCTCGTCTACATCGACAAAAACGGCAAGCGCCGCGATATTACCGTCCGCCCCGAAGAGGCAGGTCTCGGTATCGACGCGTCCACCCTCGATGCTATCCGCGCGAGCGATGTGATTGCGAGCCACTATATTCCTGTCGGCTCGTACTGCAAGCAGAAGGTCCGTGGCGGTCTTTGCACAAAGAAGCGTTGCCGTCAGAATCTCATTGAGCTTGCTATCAACAACGATGACGAGAAGGCATTCTTCTGCGCCGACTGTCCCAACCCTGAAATTGTCTACACCGACAAGACGGGCGCTCACTTTACCAGACTTCTCACCTATGTACCCACCGAGGGTGCTATGGTTTCCACCGCAGAGACAAAGCTCTGCACGAGCTGCGAGCGCCCCTTCCGTTCCGATGGAAAGGCTACGATGTGCTCGTTCTGCTCGAAGTTCAATCACGACGAGGCTGTCGAGAACTACAAGAAGTATCGTGAGATTCTTCCTGTTACCCTTCGTCTGTTCTCCGGCAAGGGTGAAAAGCTCTGCCTTGAGGACGATGAAATTCTTCTCTTCCGTCTTGGTGATAACAAATACATCTTCCATAAATTCAGTCTTCGTGAGCGCGGTTATATCCAGAACCCCAAGAAGACGACCAAATCTTAAGTAGGAGGTAGCAGAAAATGGCTAAATTTGAATATACCAAAGAGCATATCAAGAGTCAGAAACTCGCCTTGCTTCTCGGTGCCATCACGGCAGGTGTCGCAGACATCTTCGTGGTTGTGCTTCTGATGATTGCAGGCTTGTGGGGCTATGTTGCTCTTCCCATTGTTCTTGCAGTTGCGGATATCGCCTTTCTTGCGATTGCCCTTTTCACCAACTTCCGTTTCCGTTACAGTATTCCCTATACTGCCACATATCTTGCGATTTTCCTCGGCTGTGTCCTTGGTCATTTCTTCGTAATCCGTGGCGGCGCGGAAACCGCAATGACTGCGATTGCCCTGATTATCTGGGTTGTCGTTCATATCCTGAACTTTATCGTTATCATGCTCGGCGCCAAGGGTGCAATCACCAGACAGAAGGGACACCACCTTGCTACCGCGCTTCTTGTCATTCTCTTCATCGGCTCGGTCGGCGCGTATGTCGCGTTCGGCTCGGCGCAGGGTTACTTCGGACAGGGAAGCCTGACCGCGCGCCCTGTTGTTTATGCCTACGATGAAAAGACCGACTCTTACACCGCGACAGGTCTGCTCGATGGTAGCGGAAAGTTCGCGATTATCCCGAGCGAGTTTGACGGCAAGCCCGTCCGCGCCATCGACGCGTCCATCTTCTCGGCAAAGCGCCTGGACCGCCTGGAAATCCAGACCGACTCCACCGTTTCCCTTCTCAACCTCGATAAGGTAAACGCCATCACCGTCGGTGAAATCACCGCACAGCGTGATACCCTCACCACCCTTCAGCGTGAGTTCTACACCGCGTACCGCGACGGCGACCAGAACGCCGATCTTCTCACTCTCGCCTCTCTCTCCGTCCCCTCCGACCTTGCAGATGACGAGATTTACATCACCTTCTCCTACACCGAAACCGCACTTGACTGCATCGGTGAAACCTTCCTTCCCTCGTGGATTGGTCACAAGGGTGACCGCTTCGACCTCTCCGCCCTTGCAGAGAATATCGAATACATTGTCAACACCGACAATACCGACGAAGCCCTCCTCCACGAGCTTTACACCTCGCAAAAGCAGGGTAGCGGATACATTCTCCTTCCCATAATGCTTGATGCGAAAACCCCTCTCAACGGCACGACCATCCAGAAGTCCCACCAGAATGTCACGGTCGACTTCGAGAAGATTTACCGTGTCGAAATCAAGGAGGACAATGACACCCTCTATCAGATGCCCGAGAGCTTTACCTCGATTGTGGCAAACGGTCAGGATGTCAACTACCGTTATGTAACCCCCTCGACCATCGCGTCTCTTCTTCCTTCCATGGAAGAGAGAACGGGCTTCACGATTGCCTGGGAGTACGGCTATGGCAACGGCTTTACCCTTCCCGAAGCGACCACATCGGTCGAAGCGCTTCTCTCTACGCTTGACGGACGCGACGAGAGCCAGTTTACCGTAACACCCACCTGGACGCTCAAAGCGCCTACCATCAACTCCCTGACCACCAACAGCGCGAGTGGCGCATTCACCTATGGTGACCGCGTGGATTTTGATATCAACGCGACCGCTCCCGCACAGGGCACTGTCCTCACCTATGACTGGTACTTCGGCGAGACCTATCTCGCGACGACCGAAAACTACGAAATTCCCGTTATCCTGATGAACCAGAACGGCGAATATACCGTAAAGGTCACCGCGTCGAGCAGCACCGTCACCTCCCTGACCTCCGAGATTACGAAGAGCACCACCCTCACCGTAGCGAAGAAGGAAATCGACATCACCTGGGATGGCATCGAGGACCTCTCTTATGTACGCGAGTATGACAGTCTCTCTCACACTATCAGCATTTCCTATAACGAAAATGATCTCGTTACTCCCACAGGCGCACCCCGCGACACCTTCACCTTTGAGTTCTCGCAGAGCGCCCTGAAGAACGCAGGCAGATATGACATCACCATCTCCCTGACAGGTGATGCCGACACCAAATATGTTCTCCGTCAGAATGACCTGAAGCAGTCTTACGAAATCACCCAGAAGCCCGTAACGATTGAATGGTCGAACCTCACCCTGACCTACAATGCCGAGGCACAGAAGCCTTCCGCCGCGATTATCGCAGGTATCTGCGCTGGTGATAGCGTTGGCGTCACGATCACCCAGGCGAGCGAGAGAACCATCGTCGGCACCTATGACGCAGAAGCCGTTCTCGACAATGCGAACTACAAGATTGCCGAAGTCGCAACAAAACAGTTCACCATTCTCCGCAAGGATATCACCATCTCCTGGGCATCGGAAAGCTCGTACATCTATAACAAGACCGAGCAGGGCCCCGTTCCTTCGACCACAGGTATTGAAGCGAAGGATTTGAGTGCCGGCGTGCAGATTACACGCATCAACGCAGGCACGGATGCAGGTACATATACCGTAGGCGTCACCATCAATAGTGACAACTACCGCATCGTCACCGAAGGCTCAACCAAGGAATATACCATCTCTCCCAAGACGCTGAATGTCGAGTGGAGAACCTCATCTCTTGTATATACCGCGGCAAAGCAGTATCCCCAGAACTCTCTCGTCGGTATCGTAGACGGTGACACCGTAAACCTTACTTATGAGATTGCCGAAGGTCTCGGCGCGACGAATGTCGGTACTTACACCGTTATTGCGACGAGCCAGAACAAGAACTATGTATTAAACAGCGCGAACAGCTCTCATACCTATCAGATTATCAAGGCGACCGTGCATGTCGAATGGTCGAACAACACCCAGACCTACGCGCACAAGAACCTTCTCCCCTCTTACGAAATCGTTGGTTTGCTCGGCTCTGACACTTATGGTGAGGGCGCAGGACACAGCATCATCGTCTCCATCTCGGGCGCACAGATGAATGTCTGCGACAATGCACCCATCATGATGAGTTATACATCGGCAAACTATGAAATCGAAGCCGTCTCCCTCTCGTCAACACTTACCATCACGAAGAAGGAGGTCACTCTCACCTGGGGTAACAACGCCTTTATCTACAACGCGAAAAACCAGATTCCCACCGTCTCTATCGCAAGCGGTGCTATCACGAATGACAATGTTACCGTCAGCGCAAGCGGCGAGCAGAAAATCCCCGGCGCATCCTACACGGCTGTTGCCACCCTTTCCAATGACAACTATGTCATCGTTGCAGGACAGGAAGAATGTCTCTTCTCCATCGCGAAAAAGGTATTGACACCCGTCTGGTCGAACCTCACCTTCAGCTATGACCGCACCGAAAAGAACCCCACCGTCACGCTGGATGGTATTGTGACCACCGACATTGTCGAGTTCACCCTTTCCGCTCCCCAGATTAACGCAGGTACGCACACCGCGAAGATCACCCTCTCCACGATGGCGGATTGCTACGAGCTTTCCTCGAGCGAAAAGGATTTCGTGATCGAGAAAGCCATCCTGACACCCGACTGGACCGACCTTCTGTTCATTTATGACAGAGCATCGCACCAGCCTACCGTTACCTTTACCGGTATCTTCTCGGGCGATGATGTGCCTTATGAGTTTGACAAAGGAAAACAGTCAAGCGCAGGCTCTTATGACTTCACCATCAAGCTCAAGAACAACAACTACACCGTCACCCAGAACGCAACGCAAACCATGGTGATTGAACAAGCGACAATCTCTGTCGCCTTCAGCGGAAACTCCTTTGTCTATAACGCAAAGGAACAGCACCCCGAATACACCTTCTATGGTCTGCTCGGAACGGACACCGCCCTGGCTTCCATCCAAGGAAAGGGTATCAATGTTGGTCATTATACCGCAAAGCTTACCATCGGCAACCCCAACTACAAGATTGACGATGAAAACACCCTCTCCTATGAATACGACATCACCCCTGCCACCATCACCATCGAATGGGGTAACAACATCTTCACCTTCAATAACACCGCACGCTTCCCTGCATATACCCTGAAAGGACTTGTTGCGGGTGAGAATGAGACCATCCTTGGTGCGACCAAGGCCACGCAGGTCAATGCGGGGGATTACACCGTATATTACACCATTTCCAACAACAACTATGTCGTAGCAAATCCCGAAACACAACTTATCATCAACAAACTTCAGGTCACTCCTACCTGGACCAAGACGAGTTTTGTTTACAATGGCGATCTGCAGAGGCCCTTCTACCAACTCCAGCAGGTAGCAAATTATACTTATGCGGTAGAGCGTTCTATTGAGGGTGCGCGCAATGCGCAGAGAGGCATAGAGTTCTCAATTTACACTAACGATGCAAATGTTGAGATTGTGAATGGAACGACCACCTTTGATATCACTCCTCTTGAAATCGAGGTAAAATGGACAAATCTGACTCCGGAATACAACGGTACGGAACAAAAGCCCATTCCCTCTGGCAACATTCTCGAAGTTGACAGTAAGACCGTATTCCTGACAGCCACTGGTGGAAAGATTCTGGCGGGTGAAAACTATGTGGCTACCGCAGAAATAAACTCCTCAAACTACACCATCAAGGATGGTACAGAAACCACGTTCTTCACCATCAAGAAGAAATCCATCTATGTCAGCTGGCAGAATTACGCGACTGTTACCTTTGACGGTTTCGAGCATGCGCCTGTCGCTACCATTCCTTCCAATATGATTTGCGAGGGCGATACGGTCAACATCAACTATCAGGACAGCGCAAATGTCGATGCTGGCACCTACACGATGCACATCGAGCTTGACAACCCCAACTACGAGATTACCAGCTCGTACGCATCCAAAACCTACACCATCAACCCCAAGACCGTCGTTGTCACATGGGGCGAGACCGTATTCTACTATAACGGTCAGGTACAGGTGCCCACCGCTACGGCAACTGGCGTCTACGGCGAAGAGATTATCTCCTCTGTCACCGGTGGCGAGCGCGATGCAAGACCGAACAGCCCCTACACCGCGACCGCAGTTTGTCTCAACACAAACTATAAGCTCCAGAACCCCACCATCAAGTTCACCATCAAACCGGCAGAGCTTCCTGTATCGTGGGCAGTCGGAGATTACACCTACACGGGTAATGTACAAAAGCCGACCGCAAGCGCAACACCTCTTGACGGTGATGTCGCAACCCTGCAGATTACCTTCAAGAATGCGCAAGGTCAGAGCGTAACCAATCCTACCAACGCTGGTACTTACACCGCTACGGCAAGCACCTCGAACACCAACTACGCCGTATCGAGCTATCAGACAACCTTCACCATCAAGAAAGCGAAGATTTCCGTACATTGGAACGGAACGAGCGCATCGTATGATGGCACAGCAAAATCTCCCACACCTGTCGCACAGGGTGTCAACGGTAAGGCGCTCTCCTTCACCCTGACATTCAAATACAATGGTCAGACCGTGTCCTCCGCCGTACAGACAGGTGTCTACACTGTCACCGCTACCCTGACCAACTCGGCAGACCAGAACAACTACGAGCTGGAAAACGCTACCCTGACGAACTTCGTCATCACCGCATAAGAGAGGAGGCAAGCAAATGATTTGTATTCACTGCAAAAAACAACTTACAAGAACACTGAACCTGTTCAACGGCAAGCGTATTTGCCCCTCTTGCATGAAAGAGGCAAGTCCCATTCCCGAAGCACCGCAGATGAAGGCGGGCTCGAATGCGGACGAACTTTACCGTCTCTCCCGCGCCTACTTCTTCCGTGGCATCGCCCGTGAGATTGGTAAGGAAAGCGTACCCTCCGGCAGTCCCGACTATGAGGAATGCTTCGAGAGAGCCACCTCGCTC
Organism: Clostridia bacterium; assembly: GCA_017508465.1. Lineage (GTDB taxonomy): Bacteria > Bacillota > Clostridia > Oscillospirales > CAG-272 > UBA1740. Next base: position 3,402 of record JAFVYW010000016.1, on the reverse strand, counting down.
TGTCTTGAGGCAGCCCTCACGGGCCACCCCGAAGCGATGTGGAACATGGGCTACTACTACGATAAGGACTTCGTTGAGACCGACCGTACCGAGCTTGAGCGTTGCCGTGTCGCGGCGAAGTATTACAGCACCATCGCGCTCCACACCGAGAGCGAGGTTGCCGGCTGGATGGGCGATTTCAAGGAACTGCGCGTACGCGCTGCCCGTGACCTGATCAAGATGGTCGCAGGACTTGCGCCCCGTGAGCGTTCCTCCTTCCACAAGACCGTGGAAAGCATTCGTTCGATGGGACTTATCAGTGCCGAGGAAGTGGAAGAGCTCTTCTCGACAGGTAAGAGCCGTGCGACTTCCCTGCGCCGTCGTCTCGAGGACCTTCTCTCCTCGGCGGTATCGAAGAAGCGCGCCCCCACCTTTGGCGTCATCTTCACCACCAAGGAAGAACTCCACCAGAACCTTGAAACCATTCTCCACGCCGATGTCGTGGTAAAAACCAAAAAACTGGAATTTGCTTTCGCGCCCGTATCCGACAACTTCGCGTATGTCGATATGAACATGATGAGCGATTTCCGTCCCGTTATCACCGAGGACAGCATCCGTGCCAGAGTGGAGGGCGATGACCTTCCCGATGGTAATGTCGCGATTTACTTCTTCAACAATGCAGGAAAGCACGGCATTTACAACAGCGCTGGCGAACGCGCCAAAATCCGCAAATGGATTGAAGCGAATGAATATCAGGCAATCACCGAGCTTATCGACAGCGCCAAGGGACACCCCTGTATCTTCTTCGATGACGACATTTTCTACTATCACAAGCAACAAAGAGTAGCGGCAGATGTTGTCAAGCTCATTGAGGAGGATATCTGATGATAACGAATGCCCAGATTAAAGAATTTGCAGATTCTCTTGCTGCGGTAGGCGTCATTACGCCAAAACAACAGAAGGCTCTGTCGGCTATCTTGCCTGAAAAGGCAAGAGCCGCTGCCTTCGGCGTACAGCTGGAGCGCGCCTTCGAGCGTATCAAAACGCTTGAGCACAATGCCAGAAGCCGTGGTTACCGCGAGGCCGAGATGAAGATTGTCGGCGGTGCGGTGGATGCCTTTGTTTCCTTTGCGAAACGCAATATGGACAGACTCCAGAACCGTGATGTCTCCGCATTAAGTGAACAACTCAACCAATTTGAAAATCAATTTACTATGATTTCCTATGAAGAAGGAGAAAGTATTATGAACATTCGCGAGAATGCACAACAAATCGTCAGCGTGTATCTCGAGGGCATTCCCGGCCTCGAGGGCGACACACAGGGCGACAGAGCAAAGCTTGACAAAGTCAAGAAAGCACAGGGCTATATCACCGAAATCGCCGCATCCATCGACGGTGTTGCCGACGGTTCGAGTGAAAATGCCGCAAAACTGCAAAAACAAATTTTCGACGCTATGGCAACCTGGGCGCACGAGTTCGCCAACGGCAACTTCGCAGACAGTGCCCTGAACGAGCTGGCAAAAGCGGCTACCGCAGCAAAGAGCTGGGCGGCGCTCAAAGCGCCCGCAGTCAAGACGGGCGGCGGTATCTTCGGTTTCCTGAACAAAGGCACCAAGGAAGCAGAAGAAGGCGCATATTACACCTATGAGGCCGCGATGAAGAATGACAGCCACCGCCGTATGCTCGTCCTTGCAAAATATCCCGAGGCAAGAGCAAAGGTCGAAGCAATCGCAAGCCTTATCGCAAAAACCCGTCAGAATGTCGACACGACAGGTCAGATGGCGATGCAACAGACACTCGACATGCTCAAGGAAGAAAAGAGACAGCTCGAAGCCGAGCTTGACGACGTTTCTCTTCGTTACGAGCTCTCCTGCCAGGGCGGACAGGAAGGCGACTACCTTCTCGCACAGCAACTGGAGGACCTCGACTTCCAGCTTCAGGACCTCGACCTTCAGATTGAGGACTACCAGGTCAGCCTTTCCGCACAGAACAGAGGTATTCTTGCCAACGAGTCGAACATCCGTTTGCTCGAGCAGACCTACCACATTCTTACCACCCAGATCAACAACAAGACCAACCTCGTATCTCTTGCAGGATGCATCAACTTTGCCGTTCTTAACAAAATTCTTGAGAACACCGCAAACGAGCAGGATATGATGGAATTCGTCAACATGGACGCGCTCGCAAAGACTGCGAACACCATGGGTACCGAAACCAATGCGGCACTCCGCAATCTCCGTCAGGAAGTCCGTGGTATCACCCACGAAGGCGTCCGCGTCGGTCAGACACAGACACAGGACAACGCGAGAGCGCAGAGAGAACAGCAGGCAAACAGCCGCGCACAGGAAATTCTCAACCGCCGCCGTCGCACCCAGCGCCCTGTCGAACAGACCGAAACCCCCGAAACCCAGACCACAGGTGGCATCTCCCTCGATGGTCTCGCTATCGGCAACGATACCTGATTTTGTTTTCCAGGATTTCATCCGCCTCCCGCGGATGAAATCCTCTCCCCTCATTACTTCGCCACAGGCGAAACTTCACTTTTGCTTTAGCAAAAACTTCACTTGCGTAGCAAACTTCACTTTGACCATAGGTCAAAACTTCACTGACAAGAGGGTTCACTCTCCACTTAGTTATCGGCGGGAGTAAACCCCCGCCCTACAAGCATCTCTCGTTCACCGTTAGGTGAACACATCGCGCTCGCAAAGCGAGCATATCGCGTCTCCGAAGGAGACATATCACGCTCGCAAAGCGAGCATATCACGTTCACCGCCAGGTGAACATATATAATTCTTCCTTATTATTAAATAAGAATAAATCAGAAAATTCCCGTGGAATTCCACGCAAACCATATCAAAGCAAAGGAGCAACGAAATGCCAACTCCCCAGCAAACTGCCAACCTCGCCTATAAAACCTCCCTCAATCTCGCTGAACTGAAAAGCGCGTTTGAAGAGTTCAAGAAGGTTTGTGCAAGCTATAACCGCTTCAATATCTCCGAGGAGGTCGACCCACAGCTTTTCCATGAAAAGCGCGACAGCCAGGCGCTTCTGATCCGCCTCGGCGCGAAGTATCTCGTCCTCTTCTACATACAGGGCTACCGCCACGACAGATATGACATGCTCATGTCCTTCCTTAAGGCAGGCGCCGAGCAGGCAGAAAAGGGTGGATTTGCCAAAACGGGCGACCTTTGCAAAAGACTTACCACTTATATCAAAACCATTCACGAGGTAGCGACGCGCGCGGTCACTCTCGTCTCGCGCATCCGCGATACCGACGGCAGACTTTCCACCCCCTCGCCCGAGGTGCTGGAGGAAACGAAGGAAACCTTCCGCAAGACCGTCGAGGACCTCGAACTCAATCTGACCGATGTCTCTCCCTTCCCCGAGGATGTCGCGATGTCGAATATCAAGGCGGAGCTTATC
>JAFVYW010000015.1 GCA_017508465.1 Clostridia bacterium | reverse complement strand
TGTAACATCCTACCTTATCGCTAACCTTATCAACAATATTCCCATGAGTGTTCTTTTCGCCGATCTTGTTAGTTTGGCTCCCACGAATGGCGCCATTTTCGGTACCATTGTCGGTTCAAATCTTGGCGCGTGTCTTACTCCCGTCGGAGCGCTTGCGGGCATTATGTGGGCGGATATTCTTCGCCGTGAGGGTGTGAAGTTCGACTATCGGGATTTTGTTCGCTATGGTATTCTCATTTCTGTTCCCGCCCTGCTTTTTACTTTACTCACTTTGCACCTTGTCCTGATATAATAAAAAATCCTTTCCCGCGAGGGAAAGGATTTTTTATCTTTTTATATAGTTACATCAGAAGCGCGGCCGCACCGAGAAGCCCTGCCTTGTTGCCAAGAGAGGCACAGGAAATCTTGACACGGGGGCCCATATTCCCACCGTAAATGTGTGCATCTACATATGCCTGAAGGGGATTTGTCAACTCGTCTCCCTGTGCGCTCACACCACCGCCGAGCAAAATCATATCGGGACGGAAGACCGATGCGATGTTCGTGAGACCTTCGCCGAGCATCTTGATATAATTCTCTACAACAGCCTTCGCCGCATCGTCACCCTCGGCTTGTGCGAGGAAGGCGGTACGACCATCGACTTCATCGGGCGAGGGTGCGAACTTCCACATAAGAGAGCCCTTTGTGCGCTCCATCGCGCGTTTTGTGTCACGAATGAGTGCGGTAGCCGAAGCATAAGCTTCGAAGCAGCCGCGTCTGCCACAGGAGCAGGGTTCGCCGTCCACCACAATTACAGAATGGCCAAATTCCGCGCCTGCGCCTTCATTACCGAGAAGCATTCTGCCTTCGATAATCGCGCCACCGCCAACGCCTGTGCCAAGGGTAATCAGAATAACAGAACTTGCGTTTTTACCGCTACCGAATTTGTATTCGCCAAGAGCGGCAACATTCGCATCGTTCGCAATTTTTACGGGCAGGGAAGTGAGTTCTTCCACCGTTTTTGCTATTTCGAAGTTCTCCCACGCGAGATTATTCGAGTAGGTGACAATACCACGCTTGGTATCAATCATACCGGGGACGCCCATGCCAATACCTACGGCATCCGATGCCGTGAGGTTGAGACGAGCGAGCAGGGAGTTCGCTAAATTTGCGATGTTCTTTGCGACAACAGCAGAGCCCCCTTCGCTTTCGGTGGGAACCTTGTCCTCAATCAGGATTTGTCCGAGGTCGTCGACAATACCGCCCTTGATAAAGGTACCGCCAAGGTCGATACCGACATAATATTTTCTTACTTCACTCATGAGAATTTCCATCCTTCCAGAAAGTTTGTATTTTTCATTTGCAGCAGGAAGCAGAATACTGTCTCCTTGCTTTATCTGTTCGCCATCGAGCAAGCCTTCGCCCTTCACACACAAGAGGTGACGGAAGGTTTTTTTATCTGTCGGGAGTGTCATTTCTCCATCGACAACAATTTTTGTTACTGTGAAATATTTGCTCACGCCAAGAATTTCACCGAGCGCCGTCCTGATATGGAGCGAATTGTTTTCGAATGCCGAGAGATTTGAAACTGCGAGCGCTTTTTCGATATGTAATTCGCGCCCCTTGCCGTTTTTGTCCACGCGGCCATAATCATATACGCGATAGGTCAGATTGGAGTTCTGCTGGATTTCAGCAATCAGGCATCCCTTCGCTATGGCGTGAATGGTCTCGGAAGGGATAAAATAGCATTCGCCGGGCTTCACAGGATAGAAATTCAAAAGGTCACAAAGTCGATTTTCGCGTATGGCGCTCTCGAACTCCTCTCTTGTGGTGTCCTCGCGCAGACCAAGATAAATGCCCGCACCCTCTTCGGCATCAACAATATACCACATCTCCGTTTTGCCGAAGCTGTTTTCGTTTGCTAAAGCGTAAGCATCGCTCGGATGCACCTGAATGGATAAATTGTCCGACGCGTCAATAAATTTGATAAGCATCGGGAAGAAGGGGAACTCTTCTGCATGCGTTCCGAATGCCTCCCTTGGAATTGCCATAGAGAGTGGCGTGCCGTCCTCGGTCATGCTTTCGCCGTCCTTGTGCAAAGACAATTCCCATGTCTCCGCCACCTTGTCGAGTGGGAAATTCTTGCCGAATTGTTCGCGCAAACGAACACCACCCCACAAATAATCTTTTGCTATCGGATAAATTCGTATTGGTTTCATAATACCTCACACATTAAAAACACGGCACCCGTGTCAATTTTTTCTTGAAAATCGTCTTGCATAAGTGCAAGTTTTACAAAGCGCTTCGGTAAAAGCGCCACAGCGCATCGCGCGCTCCATTTCTCTTGCCCTCTGTGTGTCGAGTATCTCACAGAGAGACATTTCAAAAAGGTTGCCAAGCGCAATCTCCCCCTCGCTATCCAGGCAACAGGGAACAACAGTTCCGTCGGCAAGGATACCAATCTGGTCGACCATGCCATGACATCGTCCCACCTCGCAAGCCTCTGCCTCGCTCTCGCTCGGCCATTCAAAGATTTCGGCACATTCTAAAAAGGTGTTCTTCCCGATGCGAAAACCGCTATATCTTGTCTGCCACTCGCCAGGGTAGGCATCATGCAGACGCGCCAGGATCTCATTGTTGTGTGTATTACGCCCTTTTTCCGTCTCGCTATCAAAATTCCATAGACGGAAAACCGTGTAAATACCAACATCCGCTGCACATCTCGCAAAGGAAATACAACCGCCAAGATAGGCATCAAGTGTACATCTTTCACGGTTTGCCTCATAAGATTGCAAAGAGATGTTTACTTTTTTGATGATTTTTCCATGACGAAGCAGAAGTTCTCCCTGTTTTGGAAGAAGAAAACCATTTGTCGTAATCGAGACGGGAACACCGTAGCCTTCGGCGATCGAGAGTAAGCGTTCAAGCATAGGATGTAGCAAGGGCTCACCCATCAGGTGAAGGAAAATCTCCGATGCATAAGGCGCGACCTCGTCCATCACACGACGAAACTCCGCCTCATTCATCTGCCGCCTCTCTCGCTTCAGCGTCGGACAAAACGAACACGCCAAATTGCATATATTACCAATTTCAATATATACCCGTTTTTTCATCCGTCGCCCTTTCTTTCGTTTTGTATATTATATCATACAATGCACATCTTTTCAAGAGGGTTTTGTTTTTTCTTTCCTCTTTATAAAAGCATTTCATAGCGGAACGCCTTTGATTTCAGGTCTATTTTTTAAAACTAAAAATTAACTCTAAATAATATTAAAAACTTTCCCTAAAGGTATTGCTTTTTTTGAAAAAGTATGCTATAATATATGCAACCTCAGGCGGAGGTATAGCTCAGTTGGTTAGAGCGCTACCTTGACATGGTAGAGGTCATTGGTTCGAGCCCAACTACCCCCACCAAAAAAACCTCATCCACATCGGATGAGGTTTTTTTTACGAAATCCGCCTTCGGCAAAATAAATCCACTAAAAAAAGGGAATAACCCTCGCGGTTGTCCCTTTTTTTCGTTCAGGCAGTGCTTACTGCTTAACATGGCATGTTCTTCTTTTGTTCTTCTGCCCGTTTATTCGTGTAATTTCCTATAATTGCCGACTGTTGTTTTTTGCTTGCCGACGATACTCCCCAGGCGTAATTCCTGTCTCTTTTTTGAAAGCGGTATGGAAGTTGTGCGCGTTGGCGTAGCCGAGATTCAGGGCAATCTTTGCGACGGGTAGAGTGGTGGTTGTCAGCAGGCTTTTCGCTTCTTCCATCCGTAGCGCGCGCACCTTCTCGGAAAAGGACATACCGTATATCTGCCTCACGGTGCGGTCGGTTTGCGAAAGACTTAAATGCAGGGATTTTGCGAGAGCAGACAGAGAGGGGGCGTTTTTATAGTTGGAACGAATATAGTATTCGATGGTGTAATGCCTGGTTTTTTGTCCCTCCATCAAAGGCCTTGACGCAATTTCAGGTGCGTGTACTGCTTGTATCAGATGCACACAGATTTCCGTCAGACAGGCGCAGATGAGCTCGTATTTATAAACGCTGTTTCCATAATAATAATCAAGTAGCCGCAGAAAAACATCACCGACAGGAAAGGGAGAGATGTGGCAGAGTTCCTCTATAAAATTTGCTTCATCCCAGAAGGCAAGAAAGGTGAAGGATGCACCGCTTAATGCGCGCACCTCATGCTCCGTCTCACGCGGCAGGGCGAGAAGAGAACCTTCCTCGAGAAGAATTTCTTTATTTGAAACCTTAACACACACCTTTCCTCGTGCAACATAAATCAATTCGGTAAAGCTGTGCAGATGCGGGGTGGAAAAGTACCCTTCACTTTGATAAAAACCGCCGTCGATGAAAAATAAAAACTGTATTTCCCCGACTTTTAACGGGAATTCGTCATACTGCTCTCTCGCCATAGTATCACCTCGTGCCTATTATAGCAAACACTCGCAAGAAAGTCAATATAGATATACCGAAATGTGTCATTTTCATCTTAAAAATGCGAAAAAACAGTATTTACATCGCGTGCGCGTTGTGATAAAATAGAACCGTACAGAGATCTCCTCATGGCGATTTTATTTTTGTATCAGATTCTTTTGTGGAAAAGGGAAAATTTATGTCAACACAAAGCTCAAGCAAGCAATCCGAAACACAGATTTTTCGCTACGTGCTCCTTTCGTTTGCCTTTGTCGCGTACGTGATTTGTGGGATTGTATTCCAAGTTCCGTTTCTTACCATTCTCCCGCTTTTTGTCTCTCTCTTTGTGGTAATGCTTCAGGCGAGAGTGAATCGTTTTGGTTATCTTCTCGGCGGAATTAACTCTGTTTTGTATGCTATTGTTTACATTTCAACAGGAATATACGCGAGTGCGGCATCAGCACTCCTCTTTTCCTTGCCGATACAGCTCATGACCTTTCTTCGTTGGCAAAAGCACTCCTATGAAAAATCCACCGTCCTTCGGAAAATGAGCAACAAGGGAAGAATTCTTACCCTCGCCCTCTTCCTCGTGTCTTGGGGAGCGATACTCGGCGCGCTCATTCTCCTTGGCTCTGACTTCGCCATTCTCGACACAAGCGTTTCCTTGCTTGGCATTCTCGTTTCTCTTCTCACGATGCTCGCCTATATCGAATACGCGCCGTTGTGGCTACTGTCGAATATTCTGTCCCTGATGCTAACCATTCAGGTGACATTGACGGACATTTCCTTCCTGCCGCACGCCGTAGCAGGAGTTTATAACCTGATCTGTACAGCAACTGCACTGTTCAATGTTTTCCGCCTGTACAAAAAACAAACCACCACGGTCAATGAACCGCATCCCGATATAATATGACAACAGAAAAAGGAGCAATTTTATGAAAAAAGTTGGTAAAGAGGTCGCCTTTCTTCATACTGGAAAAGGAAATCCAAGAAGTGGAGAGGGCTCGTTTGTCCGTCTGAAGGACGGCAGAATTATGTACGCCTATACCGAATATTACGGAGAGGATTGGGCGGATCACGCGACCGCTCGCATCAGTGCAATTTATTCCTCGGACGAGGGTGAGAGCTTCGGTGAGCCCGTTGTTCTGATCGAAAAGAAGGCGCATCAGATGAACATCATGTCGGTAAGCCTTGTTCGTATGCTGAATGAAGAAATCGGTATGCTTTACCTTGAAAAGCTTGACACGGGGGATGGCTGCGTTTACTGTATGCCCATTTTCAGCTATTCAAACGATGAGGGGAAAACCTTCAGTGAGCCAATACCCTGTACCACCGTTCCCGGTTATTATATCTGTGTCAATGACCGCATCACTCTTACCAAGAGCGGAAGAATTCTCATGGCGCTTTCGCATTGCGGTGACTTTTACAACACAGTCACCCACCACATCGAGCCCGGACATATCCGTCTATTGTATTCCGATGACAACGGCAGAAGCTGGGACTTCCTTCCCCCTGACATCTTCCTTTGCTATTCCGAGGGACTCGGACTCACCGAGCCCGGCGTTATCGAATTCGACGACGGCACGCTTTGGGTGTATTTCCGTACCCCATACGGCTATCAGTATCAGGCATTCTCCCATGACGGCGGCAACACCTTCACAGGCGTTGAGCCGAATCTTTACTTTACCTCGCCCGACTCCCCCATGCTCGTCCGTCAGATCTCGCGAGGTACACTCGCAGTATTCAATCCGCAGGGCTTCAACTGTATGGTTGACCGACTTGAAAGTTGGGGCTCAGCCAAGCGCACTCCCTTCGTCCTCGCCGTAACCACGGGCGATGGCAGAGACTTTGACAATACCCGGAATGTCGGTAAGTCGGCAATGCACGGCTACTGCCGCACCTTCCCAAAAATGTGCTATCTTCTCGAGGATGACACAGCGGAAAGCTATTGCTACCCCGCGCTTGTTGAGGTGGCGGACGGCTTCCTCGTTGCATACTATCATTCGGACGGTAAGGGGATCTGCTTAAATAGCACAAAAATCACAAAGGTGCGCTTCGATGAAATCGGACTTTGAGGCAAACGGTGCGTGGCACACCGATGATTTGTGAGATACTTTTATAATGCAAAGGGCGACCTGCTGTGGCAGGTCGCCCTTGTTGTAAGACGAAAACCACGCGATAGTCGCGTGGTTCAAAAGAGGCTCTGCCGATGAAGAGAAAGACAATAAAAAGCAAGGGCAGAACTATATCGTGTCAAAGGCTCCCTTGTGTAAAGGGAGCTGTCGAGCGAATGCGAGACTGAGGGATTGTGAAATGCTACGGAGAGAACAAAAAGAGGAAAGAGAAGTGAGCAACAATCCCTCCGTCATTTTCTTG
>JAFVYW010000004.1 GCA_017508465.1 Clostridia bacterium | reverse complement strand
TTCTGGTATTTTCTTCTGTTTTCCCGTCAGTATGCCAATTCGTATCGCTGAAAACTCTCTTCCAAAACTCTTCTATAAAAGTTTTTGTCGAACTTTTTCCGAAAAAGTTCGGAAACCGTACTCCTAAAAGCCGTACCCCTAAAACCGTACTCCTAAAAGCCGTACCCCTTAAATCAGGGCGTCGGCGAGGGCGAGAAGCTCGGCCTCGGTTGCGCCATTGGGGGCGGCGTGAATTTTGACATCGGCGGTGTAGGTGATATTCTGCGCGCCCTCGAGCATCTTGCGCATCACACGGCACGCCATCGGCGCCCATGAGCCGTTTTCAATCAGGGCAACGGTGCGTGAAGAGAAATTACGCTCGGTGAGGTGCAGAATAAAGTCACGCATGAAGGGAAACACATCGCCATTATAGGTGGTGGTCGCGAGAACCACTTTCGGATAGCGGAAGGCATTCGCCACAACTTCGGATATATCCGAGCGGGCGAGATCGCGCACGGTCACCTTTACCCCGCGCACAGCGAGTGCATCCGCGAGGAATTCCACGGCGCGTCTGGTATTGCCGTACACCGAGGTATAGGCAATCAGGACACCGTCCTCTTCGGGCGTATAGGTCGCCCACTTCTGATAGAGGGAAAGGTACTTGTCAAGGGGCGCGCGAAGAACGGGGCCGTGCAAGGGGCAGATGGTCTCTATATCCAGTGCGGACGCTTTGGCAAGAAGGTCACACACAGGTTTTCCGTACTTGCCGACGATACCGATATAATAACGCCGTGCTTCCTCCACCCAGCCATCGTCATCACTATACAGACCAAACTTGCCGAAGGCATCTGCCGAGAAGAGAATTTTTTCGCTCTCCTCGTATGTCACCATTACCTCGGGCCAATGCACCATCGGTGCTTTCACAAAATGTAAGGTATGCGCACCAAGGGAAAGGGGTTGTCCCTCTTCGGCGACAAGACGATGCCCAGCGAAGCCGACACCGAAATATTTTTCCATCATCATGAACGCCTGCTTTGTCGCAACGACGGTTGCCTCGGGATAACACTCCACAAAACGCGCAACGCTCGCACTATGGTCAGGCTCCATATGTTGTACGATGAAGTAATCGACGGTGCGCCCACCGAGAACCTCACTGATATTTGAGAGCCACACCTCGCCAAAGCGCGCATCCACGCCATCAAGGACGGCGACCTTTTCATCCACAATCACATAGGAATTGTAGCACATTCCCGCCGTGCGATACTGACCTTCAAAGAGGTCGATGTCTCTGTCGTCCACACCTATATAGTAAATGTTTTCAGCAACAGAAAAAAGTGTTTTATTCATTTAAATCTCCTGTATTTGCGATAATATGTAAAGCATTGTTGTCAAAATATTAAAGTTTTGTCGGTATAAATCCTTCTTTTGTCAGAACGAAGCGCTCTGTAAATCCTGCCGAGCGAAGCAATTCTGCCGACATTTCATAAGCGCAATCGAGCCACTCGCCATTGTGGCAATCCGTGGTAATCACCGCGCCAAAGCCTCGTCTTTTAAACTCACGAAGCCATCTCATAGCAGGGTAAGGCGTGGTACGGTATCCGCGTGATATCGCGCCCGTGTTAATCTCGAAAAAGGGGATTTTTCCCTCTACCCCATCCAGCGCGTCAAGTGCCGCGCGGACATATCTCGGGTGGTTCTCGTCAAAGAGGTGCTTTTGTTCCTCGAACTTCGTGATAAGGTCAAAGTGCGCGAGGATGTCATACCTCCCTGTCTCGGGCATCTCTGCCACCGCGCGAAAATACGCCTCGGCATAGTCGAGGGGCGAGCCACCGAAGTGGCGCGCAATCGCATCCTCGGTGATAGCGAGAGAAGAATCCACTTCAAAGTATTCGCCATTTCTCTCCAAAAGATGCACCGCGCCTATCAGGTAATCGTACGGTGTAAAGTCGATATCAATACCAGCCTCTACCTCAAGTCCAAGGAAAATGTCAAGCCGTCCGCGGTATTCCTCTTTGAGCGAGAGCACCTCGCGCCTGTATGCTTCATTCCGTTCTAACCACACGCTCTTTATGCGGTCGGGGCGATTGGAGCAGGAATGCGAAGAGAAACCAAGCGAGGAAAATCCCTTCGCCAAAGCAAATTCCACCATCTCGCGTGGGGTATGTTTTCCGTCGCAGAAGGTCGAATGGGTATGTAAATTCTGTAAAATCATCATCTTAAATAACGGTAAGTTCAATATTGTTGACGGTGAGATACAGGCGCGTGTCACTCTTAAGAACGCGCACGGTATGAGGATGCATACGGAAGAAGAGATAATCGCCGTCTTTGGTAAGGTTCTCCTTTGCCCAGACATCGCGGATGACACCCTTTCCTTCAAAGAAGGTCTGCGTGTGCATGGATTTTTCGCCAAGGTTAAAGAGAGCGTAGGCATATTTGCCATCCTCGAGCTTTTTCTCGAACACATGATAAATATAGCCGTCCTTCTCCTCAATCATCACAGGGTGTGCCGTCTGGAAGGCGCTGTCCTGATTGATGGCGATCATCTCCTCGTTGCAGTAAAGTGAGAACTCAAACTCACCGATATTCTCCAGCGTGCTGCTGATCTGGATGGGCGAGTTGAAGAAGGCGCGCATCGTATAAGCAATCACCGCCTCGTCCTCCGTCAGGCGCGAGGGTTGCAGACCACAAGTACCGACATCAAGCATATCGAGGTCGAAGAAGTGTCCTTTATTGATATGAGGAATGAAGGGGAAATAGGTGCGATAAATCTCGACGAGATTGTCCCAATATCCTTGAGAGTCGACATTACAGCGGTAGGAATTGACATGCATCGACCAATAACGATGGTAGTCAATCAGCGCCTTGACGGTCACGCAATAGCCGAAGTCACGGCTCGCCTTCAGGAGTTCCACGCGCATAAGCTCCGCGTTGACAGGATCGGTCGGACGCCAGTCATACTTCAGGTAGTCAAAGCCCCAGGCATCCCACTGTCTGACATTATTCGCTTCCTTATGAATAACACCGATACCCCTCATCGTTTCCGAGAAGCGCGCGTCGGGCTCACCGACGGTGCAACCGGGGATGGAGGAAAATTCCTCGGGACAACCCCAGGCGGTCAGCATAGGCGTGGAATAGATACCGCACTTGAAGCCGAGGGCATGAACCGCATCGGTCATCGCCTTCATATCGGGGAACTTTTCGTTAGGCATAATGGCGTCATATTCGCCACCGTATTTCCATTGCCAACCAGAGTCGAGGTTGATATAACCATAGCCGTATTCCGCGATACCAAGGTCGCTCACGCGCTGGGCAATCTCCACCACATTCTCCTGGCGCACACGCGAAGCGAAGGCATTCCATGTGGTAAAGCCCATCAGGGGCGTGAGAAGCACGCGACCAGGGACAATTTCAAGCGTAATCTCTTTTTTGTCCTCGCCCAGCGCATTTTTTGCTACCAGAGCAATTTTATAATTTCCCTCTTCGGCAATCACACCAGAGAGGATATTTCCACAAAGTGTCAGCCCTTCGGGCAGATTCTCCGCCGTAAAGGTCATCGGCCTCTCACCCGTTGTGGCAACGCGAAGCAGGATCGGCTTGTTCGGCGATGCACCATAAACGGACGGCAGGTTGATTTTCGGTGCGCCCGCAAAAGGCTTTGCCACCGCAATTTTTGTATGTCTCATAAAAACCTCCACAGGTCATTTTTGCATCCCTATTTTATCATTTATAAATAAGTATGTCAAGGTCTTTCCCTCTTTTTTACCAAAAATAAAGGGGCTGCTTCATTTAGGCATAACCGAACGAAAAACGACAGAGGTACAATCAAATTGCCTCTGTCGTTTACAGATTAAGAGGAAACTAAGGTCAAAACCTACGGTTTTCTCTTTTTTTATTTAGGTTTTTCGTTCTAT
>JAFVYW010000014.1 GCA_017508465.1 Clostridia bacterium | reverse complement strand
TCGATTTTTTTGTAAGTGGTCAAACATGTGGTCAGACCGAGAATTTGCGGAATTTTCGGCATTCGGGAGAGCCGAAAAAGTCAGTGTTTTCAAGGGCTTTCGGCTCTACTCGAAAATTATACGCCGAGAACGGTGATTGAGACCCGAAACTGGCGCGATACCACCTTCGCTACGCCTCGATTTTGCATGTAAATGGATTGGGAAAGTTGAAATGGGGTATTATGTTATGCTTGGATACCGAAACAGGCTCTCGTGGTGCGAGGGTTTCTTGGTTTTGCCAAAACATTATACCACACAAGTAGGGGTTTGTCAATAACTTTTTCGTCTTTTTCTCAATTTTGCCATGGGATGCGCTTTCGCTTGTGATTTTCTCCTGTAAGAATTGGCGTGAACTCTTGACAAGACGAGGGAAAAGTGGTAGAATAAGATGAAAAAATATTTCATTCTCAAGGAGATGACACCGATGCCAATGCACCCCGATGTAGAAAAAATTCTGATTGACGAAAAAACGCTTGATGAAATCACCACGCGTCTTGCGGGCGAAATCGACCGCGATTATGCGAACGCTGAAGGGCGAGTTGTGCTTGTGTGTATTCTGAAGGGCTCAATTATGTTCATGTCCGACCTGATGAAAAAGGTGACGGTGCCTGTGGAAATCGACTGCATGAAGGTCTCCTCCTATGGCGCAGGAACAGCATCCAGTGGTATGGTCCATATCTATCTCGACCTGCTTCGTGCGGACATTGCAGAGTGCAATCTTCTGATTATTGAAGATATTGTTGACAGTGGTAATACCTTGAATTATCTTGTGAAATATCTCAAAGGAAAGGGCGCGAAGAGCGTGAAAACCTGTACGCTTCTCGACAAACCCTCCCGTCGCACCGCACCATTTGTGCCCGACTATATCGGATGCGAAATTCCTGACGAATTCGTCATCGGTTATGGGCTTGATTATGATGAAAAATATCGTGCGCTCCCCTATGTCGGCGTTCTGAAACGCTCGGTTTACGAACAATGACACCTTTCGGAATGACACGCCCCACAATAGCGACACAAACGCTCGGGTGTAAGGTTTCACAATACGAAAGCGAAGCCGTCGCCGAGGCTTTTGCCGCGCGGGGTTATGAGGTACGCCCCTTTACCGATGCCTGTGATGTCTATGTCATTAACACCTGCACCGTCACCGCAGAGAGCGATCGTAAATCGCGTCAGATGATCCGCCGCGCCATCAAGAACAACCCTTCCGCCATCGTGTGTGTTTGCGGATGCTATTCACAGACCAGCGCTGACGAAGTTGCGACGATTCCAGGTGTTTCTGTCGTGATTGGCACAAGGGACAAGCTCTCCCTCCCCCAGCTTGTGGAAGAGGTAAAGGCAAGACGCATGACAGGCGACTTTTCTGTCCTGGTCAAAAATGAATCGCTTGAAGGCGCACCCTTCGAGAAAATGTGTATTACGCGCGCGCCGCGCACGCGTGCTTACGTAAAAATTGAGGACGGTTGCGAATGCCGTTGCACCTACTGCGCGATTCCCGGCGCGCGAGGACCTGTGCGCTCCAAAGCACCCGAGGATGTCATATCCGAGGTGGAAGGTCTGTATCGGTCGGGTGTGCGCGAGGTAGTTCTCACAGGCATCGAAACCGCATCCTATGGCGCTGACTTCGACAATGGCTATCGCCTTGGCGATCTTCTTTGCGAGCTTGACCGACGCGGCAGCGCCGAGCGCATTCGTCTCGGTTCCTTGACACCCGAGCTTATGACGGCAGACTTCGTTGAAAAAATCCGCGCGCTCTCTCTTCTCGTTCCCCATTTTCATCTATCGATGCAATCGGGAAGTGACGGCGTTCTTCGTCGCATGAAGCGGCGATATAATATCAGAATGGCAAAAGAGGCTCTGGCTCGCTTGCGTGAAGCCATACCCCGTGTTGAGTTTACAACTGACCTGATGGTCGGTTTCCCCGGGGAGAGCGAAGAGGAATTTGAAGAGACGCTTACGTTTGTGCGCGAAGCGCGCTTCCTTGACATTCATGTTTTTGCTTATTCAAGACGGCCGAACACCCCTGCCGCGACCTATGAAGGACAAGTGGCACAAGAGGTGAAACACGCGCGAAGCGCGAAGCTCATCGCCCTGAAAAATCAGATCCGCGACGAGATATTAGACGAGTATATCCGTGAGAAAAAGACGCTTTCCGTAGTCCTGGAAAAACGCTGGGACGATGGAAGTTATTCCTCACATTCCGACTCCTTCCTTGAGGTGCGCGTTATGGTGCCGAAGGATAAAGGAGATTTGCATGGCGAGATTGTCACGGTAATACCTGTGGCGCATCGCGACGGCGTCATCATAGCAGAATTGAATTAAATGTAAATAAAAGTATACAAAAATGGAGATTAACAATGGAAAACAGCAAAAAGACAATGGACAAAATTGTCGCGCTTTGTAAAACGCGTGGCTTTATTTTCCCCGGTTCTGAAATTTACGGCGGACTTGCAAACTCCTGGGACTACGGTCCTCTTGGCGTGGAGTTCAAGAACAATGTAAAACGCGCATGGTGGAGAAAGTTCGTACAGGAGTCTCCCTATAATGTAGGTCTTGACAGCGCAATTATTATGAACCCACAGACATGGGTAGCATCGGGACATGTAGGCGGTTTCTCCGATCCTCTCATGGACTGCAAACAATGTAAAGCGCGTCACAGAGCAGACAAGCTGATTGAAGATTATGCGTTCCAGAATGGAACAGACGATAACCCTGCCTCCTGGACCTTTGCCGAAATGGCAGAGTTCATCAAGGAAAAGGGAATTGCATGCCCCCTTTGCGGCGGTCATGAGTTCACCGACATCAAGAAGTTCAACCTGATGTTCAAGACCTTCATCGGTGTTACCGAGGACAATTCCTCGACCGTTTACCTTCGCCCCGAGACGACACAGGGTATTTTCGTGAATTTCCCCGCTGTTCAGCGTTCCACGAGAAAGAAGCTGCCTTTCGGTATCTGCCAGATCGGTAAGTCCTTCCGTAACGAGATCACCCCCGGCAACTTTGTCTTCCGTACCCGTGAGTTCGAGCAGATGGAGCTTGAGTTCTTCTGCAAGCCCGGCACC
>JAFVYW010000013.1 GCA_017508465.1 Clostridia bacterium | reverse complement strand
TGTAGAATATACAGATATTCAAGAAAAAGTTTGCGAAGTATGAGGAAAAATCTATCTCTTCAAACCTTATGAGTTCGGCTCCCGTACGGCTAAGCCTATCGTTCGCAAACGAAGATTTCTGCTCTAAATTAAGCGAGCCCCTCCCGCGAATATATTATAGAAAGGAACGGATGACCTCGGCGCGAGGCGCGCTTGTACCCT
The DNA here is from genome assembly GCA_017508465.1 of Clostridia bacterium. Classification (GTDB taxonomy): domain Bacteria; phylum Bacillota; class Clostridia; order Oscillospirales; family CAG-272; genus UBA1740. Next base: position 25,948 of record JAFVYW010000013.1, on the reverse strand, counting down.
CGGTCAGGCATGCCGCAGAACCAAAGGCTACGGCGTAGCGGAGCGCGTTCTCTTCCCTCTCGCCAAGGGAGAGTGCGGCGAGGAAGCCTGCGATAGAGCTATCGCCCGCGCCGATGGTGGAGACGGGGACAATCGAAGGGGCTTTCGTCACATATGCGCCCGTATCCGATACAAGCACCGCGCCCTGCGCGCCCATGCTGATCATGACATTGGTAATACCCGTATCATGCAGTTCTCTCGCAGAGGCAAGGGCATCTTCCATGGTATTGACCTCACGATGCATATAAGCAACGATTTCTTCCTCGTTCGGCTTGATAAGATAGGGTTTGACTTCTATCAGGTCAGCAAGGGTAAAGGAGCGCGAGTCAATCACAAAACGGATATCCTGTTCATGAAAGCGCAGAAGCATTCCTTTGACTTTTTCCATCGGTATGCCCTCGGGCAGTCTGCCTGTCAGGGTGACGACGGTCGGGAGACCTTCGGCGAGGGCAAGCACGAGGTCCTCGACTTTGTCGAGAATTTCAGGCGAGGCAGAAAACCCGGGGAACGAGATGCGCGTTTCCTTATATCCCGCCTGGTGCAAGGTAATGTTTTCGCGGATTCTGCCATCGACCGTCAGGGGAATGTTATCTATTCCCTCTCCTTCAATAGCGGAGAGAAAGGGATTGCCATTCTCGCGTCCAACGAGTACAATCGCCGTATTTTTTACGCCAAATACCGTAAGAGCGCGCGAGATATTCACGCCTTTACCACCAGCATCGTGCGAAAGAATGTGGGCGAGATTTTCCTGCTGTGCGCAGAATGTGTCACATTGACAATGAATATCATAGGCAGGCGCGAGTGTTAAAGTGATAATCTGCATAACCCACCTCTTAAATTCCAGGCGCATTGGCGAGGAGGTATTCTTCCGCCTCGGCGCACCACAGGCCACCATGCGCTTCGACGATCTCGGCGAGCGTCTTATAAAGAGGATCTTTTTCGCCCCAGAGCGCAAGCTCATCGACGGCGATATAGGGGATATCCAGACCGGTATAACATACCTTCTTTGCACCACTCGGATGCTCCATCGCGAATATGGCATCGGCATAAGCGTTCAGACCAAGGATGTGAGAGACAATAGCACCAGGGTTGATTTTTTTCTCTTCAATCAGTCCGATGGTATCCACGGTATCCCGAGGAATGCTACCTGCCGTACCGACAACATGGATGCCATCATAATGTACGCGGTAGAGGTTCAGCGAACCTTGCAGCTGCTTTACGGCAGGACCTGCAAAGAAATTCACGCATCCGTCCTCGCGACAAATGGCTTCTGCCATTGTGAAGAGGGCAGGAACAGGAACCATAACAAATACATCGTCAAAGCCACCATCCGAAAGCTCAAGCAGAGCAGCGACAGGATCGGCAATAGAAGAGATATCGAGATAGGTCAGGTCTGCGCCATGTGCCTTTGCGTTTTCCACAGAGCTCTTGCGGGCGGCGTAATCGAGACGCTCCGCGGAGAGGTCGGTGACAACAATCTGCGCACAGCCTGCATAGTCGAGAGCAAGCTCGACCGCAGCGATACCCATAGGACCTGCGCCTCCGAGAATGGCAATCCTGCCACCGCGCTTCGCGCCATCGGTGCGGACATAGTTGGTGTAATCGGTGTGATAGAAGCCCTTGTAACCACGGAGAACACAGCCAACCGACTCAACAAGCGAGCCCTTGAAGAAGCTGTCGCCATTATAATGCACAAGACAACCGCGCTCGAGCACAATCCTCGGTACAACAACATAAGTAGCCGCGCCACCGATATACGGATAGGAATAACCAGGATCATAACCGCTTTCCAGCTTCAGTGCAGGCTGAACAACGGCGCGCTGACCGACCTTCCATTCCTCTCCCAGATTTTCGCCCACGGCAACAATTTCTCCACACATTTCGTGACCGATGATAACAGGAACTTCGGCAATGTTTTCGGGTACTCTCTTGTGCGCACTTCCCTGCTTCACCGCCTTGTAGGTAGACTGACAGAGCGAGTCGGATACCACACGCATCAGGACCTCATCTGCGGTAATCTCGGGAAGCTCAAATTCTTCGGTGCGTAAATCCATCGCACCGTACATGCGAACAGCTTTCGTTTTCATAAGGTTTCTCCTTGACAAAGATAATCATTTCTACTATAATATAATCATAATTTTCGTAAAATGTCAATAAGGGACACACAAAAAGACAAATAATCACGAAAATGATAACAAATAATCATAAATAATCAAAAAAGGAAGCAGAATATGTGGATTGAAGAGAGACAAAAGCAACTGATGGCATATCTTGCTGAGCATCCCGAAATCACGGTGCGCGAGCTGGCACAGAAATTACATGTCAGCGAGCCTACCGTCCGTCGTGACCTGACGGAGCTCGACGCGAGGGGGCTGGTGCAGAAAATCCATGGTGGCGCCGTCCTGCGTGGCGGTATGGCAGACCGTGAAATTCCCTTTCTTCTGCGCGAGAACGAGCGCAGTATCGCGAAGGCGCAGATTGGACGGATGGCATCCGATTATATTGAGGATGGTATGGTGGTGATGCTCGACGGCTCGAGCAGCGCGTATCATCTCGTCCCTTACCTCGTCGGAAAAAAGGACCTTATTGTGGTGACGAGTGGCGCAAAAACGGCGGTCTCGCTTGCCGAGGCAAATATCCGCACCTTCTCGACAGGCGGACAGATGCGCATTCATTCTTTCTCTTATGTCGGTGCGGATGCCGAAAACTTCGTCCGTAAAATCAATGCGGATATTCTCTTTTTCTCCTGTCACGGGCTCGACCTCGACGGCACGATGAGTGACCGCTCGATTGATGAGGCAAGCCTTCGTCAAGTGATGTTTGCACACGCGAAGAAAAAGATACTCCTGTGCGACAAGAGCAAAATCGGAAACCGATACTTCTACAATATGGGAAATCTCTCCGAGGTGGATGCCTGTATATGCGATGTCTCCTTGCCCGAAGAACTTGCGCGCCTGTTAAAATGAGATTTAAAAAACGAAAGAAGAGATATAAAAAACGAAACACCTCTTGATTTTTGGAAATAATTATGCTACAATGTAGACACAGACTATAAATAATATAAAATATTAACAAAGTTTTTTGTGTAATATGCACAAACCATTTCCATTCACAAAGGAGAACTGTTATGAAACAAAGAATTGTTGCTCTGTTGCTTTTTGTTACACTTCTCGTTTCTGCATTTGCTACGACGGCGTATGCCATCGTATCGCAGAACCCCGTGTACACAGAGGGCGGTACAGTAGAGGGAAAAGAGGATGCTTTTCCTGCAATTGCGGAAGGTCTTGCCGACTATCAGGTGGGCGAGACAAAATCCTATACGGATGAATACATAGGCATTCCCTATCAGGTCACCGTATATAACGATGCCACCGCGAAGCCTGTGGCAAAGGACAAGGACCACCTTGATTTTCTCTATGAGACAAGCGAGCCGAACCCATACAGATTGAGCGCGGACGGCAAGCCTGTTGTTTACTATGTCATCAACACCAATACCGAGCGTGTCGGTACCGATAGTGATGTCGATATCATAAAGAGCCTTCTTTCTGAAGGTTATATCGTTCTGGTAGTCGACTATTTGAATGAAAAGCGCGCGAGAACGCCTGACCTTGACTGGTCGCTTCAGAAGGTGCGCACGCATACCGCAGAATTTGTCGGCGACCTTCTCTTCTGGGCAGATTACGATTACATTGTCCCCGCAGGATATACCATCCGTCGTGGCGTTCAGTATTTCAACTATGTGGAAAGTGGCGTCGACGGCGTACTGGAATGTATGGTAGAAATCTGGAACATCGACCTCAAGCGCACCTCGGGCGATTATAACCGCGGTACCAAATGGAGCGTCATCTGGGGACAGAAGGAGCTTGTGGATGGAACGCTCGTCTATCAGGATGCCGAAGGCAGACGTTGTATCCGACAGGGTGACGGCTATGCATATTACACGCAGAATGCCGACTACACCTACACAGTAGGTGAGGCAGTAGCAGATCCCTCTTCCGTCACACCTCTTTACAAGAAAACCACAGACGATGTACAATGGCTTGACGAGGGCACAAGAAAGTGCCAGATCCGTTACGCTATCGCAGAGGACTGGTGGGATATGGTTAAGGCGAACGGTGAGAGAGTAGACTTCAATCTCTACCTCGACATCACCTACCCGACCAACCCCGAACATGAAGTTCCCGTTATGATGCTCGCCTCCTCGTCCGAACTCCGTTCGAGCGCGACAAAAACGGCAACGCGTCCGATTTCGACAGGCTTCCTTTTCACAGGCTATGCCTTTGTCAACTATGACCACGCCTACACGCCTATGGCGCGTGATGACCACTTCGGTTACTTCGAGGGCGAATCGACCGCTGGCAGAAGAAACGGTTTCACCGTTAATGATAAGACGGGTGTCGAATCCCAGACTGCAGCGGTAAGATGTGTTCGCGCTTTGGGTGAGATGTATGCGGAAGAAATCCGCATCGACCTTGACAAATTCGGCGCTTGGGGACACTCCAAGGGCGCGAGTGTCAACCGTCTCGGTACGGCACATCCCGAACTGGAAACGAATGATGCATATGTCAGCGGTCACCACGGTGAATGCTCCGGCACACAACCCTGGCTCACCTATACCGACGGCACACCCATCCCCTCCAACATTCAACTGGTTTACTCCTCCAACGGTGGTGGCACTTATAACACCTATCCCGATGCACCTCCTACGGTGATTACACAGGGTGAGGTCGACGGTGCTTTCACCTCGCACACACACTATTCGATTATGCTCCACGCGCTTCGCTCCTTCGACACACCTGCTCTGGATATGTCGATGGAAGGTGTCGGACATACCACGATTTATGGCTACAACGAAGAGCGTGACTATGATATGTATCAGGCACTCTTCGATTTCTGCAACTATTTCCTCAAAGACGAGGCAAGTGTATGCGAATATATTCTGCCGAAGAATGGTACGGTCAATGTCGGTCTGACCGATGACATTATCGTCAAATTCACAGGTCCCATTCCCGAGAGCGAAATCGAGGAAAAGGTAAAGGTCCGCAACAATAAGACGGGCGAAATTGTCCGCGGTGTATGGACGAGTGCCTTCGGTGGCAACGAATGGACCTTCTCTCCCTTCCATCTCGAAGGTGGTGCCGTATACACGGTAGAAGTACCTGCTGATCTCATCGGTGAAAACAACAAGGCGATCCAATCGGGCAAAACCGTAGCCTTCCGTACCGCGTATGAGAGCCAGTTTGGCGCTGCCGAAGTAACAAGTACCGATGGCTCGCTTACCCTCTCCAGAACGGAAAGTGGCGCAAACGGCATCTACTTCATTTTTAACCCCATTGAAGTGGAACACAATATCGAAACTACCCTTCGCTTCTCCGTTACCAACAAGGCATCTACTCTTCTTCGCGTATGGGGTGTTACCTCCCTCGCCGAAAACCGTGCGGAAAGCACGCTCACCCAGGAGCCGATTTCCGATGTCGGTGTCGCAGGAAACGAGATTGTCGAGGTGAATGTCAGCGAATATATCGCATCCCTGCCCGAAGGCGCAACCCCTGCCTTCTATGTCGAAACCGTCAAAGAAGCAGGAACAACCACAACACTTTTCTATGACCTCAACGATAAATCGACCTCCCCTTCCATCATCTCTCTGCGCGCACCGAGTGGTTGGGATAATCCCTTGCCCAACGGTACGAGAGGCTTTAAAGCGTTGGTCGGTCACTTTGTGACATGGCAGCTCCCTGCCCTTACCGAAGCCGACTACGGTCGCCGTATCACCATCACCTTCGAGGTTTACTCCACGATGGAACGCGCGATGCACACCTACATGACCGTCGCGAACAACCCCGAGGATGAAAACGGCGAATATTATGTGGATTACTACAACGATGCCTATACCGTCGACCGTCTGAAAGTTGGCGAGTGGCAGACCATCACCCTGGAATATCTCATCGATGACCTCGATTATGTAAAGGATGATGTACAAAAACGCAAAATTTACATTGAATTTACTGGTGAAAACAACGCAGACGAATTTGTTTACATTGATAATATCAGAGTAAACGATACCGTTGTTGATGCAACCATCGGCGCGACCGATGATGCAAACTCCATTCTTCCCGTTCTCGCAGTAAAGACGGCAGAGGACATCGCGGTTATGAACAACGGCGCAGGCTATGTTGTCAGTGGTACATACGCGGACACCACCTTTGACGGCAAAGACGGTTATCCCGTTTCGGGCGCAGTCGAAGGCGTTCCGCAAAGCCGCCTTGCTATGACCTATGTCAAAGCAGACCTGCGCGCTGTGACGAGTGGTATGCCCTATGTGCTTTCCTTCTCTGTAACAGGCGGCTCGGGCGCATTCGATATCTACGGCATCGCAGACAGCGAGATGTGCGAGGGTATCGATATTGCGAAGCTGAACTACCTGAACGCTCCTGCTTTTGACCGTTCGCTTGGCAAGCCGAACCCCGCTTACCTCTACCAAGGTGAAAAGCTTGGAACGCTCGACATTTACGGCGCAGGTGACTATCAGTTCACCGTTACCGACTACATCCAGTCGATGAAGGGCTTCGGCTATGCATACGCGGCATTCATCATTATGGCGGCAGACGGAACGGATGGCGCAATCTATTTCGATTTCACACCTGCCAAAAAGACCTCCTTCAATACGGTCATCAACGCCCTGAATTTTGACAAACAGAATGCATTTGACCTGACGACAAACCGTGACCTTGCCCTCTATGACCAGACGGATATCTATATGCAGGGCGGTGCAAACGACCAGAAAACCTACCCGAACAATGGCGCAAATCCTTCTTCCACCATCTATCGTGGCACTTCGGGACAGAGCCTTCAGATTCAGGCACCCAACAACGGCTACAATGTCTATAAGTTCCTGAAACTTGTAGATACCAAAGACTTTGTCTTTACCGAAGCAGACCTTGGCAACACCTATACCATCACCTTCTCGATTTACCTCGAAAAAGCATCAGCAAAGAATCCTTATATGGGATTGGCATGCACTGCAGCGAGTGCGACTTACGACGGTAGCGACGCAAGCAAACTGCATCAGAAAGTCTCTATGAAAGACTATCTCAAAGTCGGCGAATGGGCAGACATTTCCTACACCTTCACCGTCGATGAAGCGATGGTCACCGGCAGAATCGGTGAGAGCGGTGCTTCGATGGGTAAGGACGGCCGTCCTGTACATTTTGCCATCTTCGGTATGAGAGACACCACCTTCTACATCGATAATCTCGCGCTTTATCAGAGTCTTGAATACAAACCTGAAGAGTACGAAAGCACTCTGCGCACCTTCATCGACATGGAAAGCAAGAGTGGCATGACAGCAAACGGCTTTGAGCCGATTGACAACGGCGATGGTACCACCTCCCTCCGTGTTTCTTATTCCGACCTCCAGAATACCACCTATGGTGGTAAATATGCTTATCGCGTCCTCGCGAACAAGAGCTATAACCGTATTTACGCGACCAAACTCTTCTCCCTGACGAGCGACAATGTCGGCGACACCTTTACCGTCACCTTCAAGATGAAGTCGAATAAGGCAAATTCGATGGAAGTAATGATTGGTGATTATAATTACACCAGCGGTACAGCCTTTGATGGTATGCCTCCCAAGGCGATCATTTCCATCACGGCAGATGAAGTCGGCAAGTGGGTTACAAAATCTTACACCTTCACCGTTACCGAAGGCGTGATTGCGACAGGCTACTCCGGTCTGCGCTTCAACCTGAACGGCTTTGGCTCAGCGAACAGCGAACTGTTCTTCGACGATTTCGTATGTATGAGAAAAACGGGTGCAGGCGGTATTATGCTCCCTGTCGGCGCCTCCAAGAATAACGAACTTCTCGCGGACAACTATATTGTCACCGAGCAGGACTTTGAAGGCTCTGTGTCCTTTACCCCGAACGGCTGGGAGCAGATGGAGCTTGAGGACGGCACCAAAATCCTCCGATATGGCAAGGTGGACACCGAAAACACGACACGGGGTGGCTCTTACGCATATTGGCTCCAGCACAACAAGGCCTATAACCGCTTCTTCTTCCACAATATGTTCCCCGCAGAATATATCACAACACAAAATATCGGTGATGTCTATACCGTCACTTTTAATGCGAAGGTTTCGCGCGCTGGTTCCTTCTACCTCTCCCCTGCCCATCCTGCATCGGAAACCGGTAGTTACACAGGTATGCCTACCATCGGCACAATGACCTTCACCGAAGATCAGGTCGGCAAGTGGGTGAGCATGACTTACACCTTCACCGTAACGGAAGGTATGGTCAATGCGCCTTATAAGTACGAAACCATCGATGGTGTCAAGACCTTAACCCAGACCGCTCCTGCTTCCTCGCTCCGCATTCATTTCAATGCCGGCTTTGGTAAACAGGAAACGGCAATTTACCTCGACGATTTTGTAGTCTATCGCAATCTTCCCGCCAATGCGGTATTTGAAAACTCTGACGATCTCAAAACCGTCACAAGTGATACGCTCGACAGCGAGGTGAACGCTCCTGCCACGCCTTCCATCCCCGGCGGTATTCACAAATTCTTCTTCTCTTATAACCTTGCGGACTTCCTCTTCGCACACAAGGCAACTATCGCCCTCAATGCAAAAGAGCATCAGGGACAGACCTTCTCTCTCTGGGCGCTTGAAGGCATCGCACTTCCCGAAAACCTCACTTACAATAATATCGTCGCAAACGATATGGGCGAGGGCATTCTGAAGCAGTACGCCTTCGGCGGTGCGCCTGTGGCAACCTTTACCTTTGACGACAACGGCAAGGCAATCGTTGATGTGACCGCCTATGTCAAAGAACACCTCGGTGAGAGTGTCGTCTTTGCCGTAACGGCAGAGGACGGCTCGATGAAGTATCTCGACCTCGATATGTCAGAAGCAGGACTTGTGCTTCTCGAAAACATGACATCGACAGGTGCGCTGACACTCGAAGATGGTAAATTGAATGTCACGGCAAACAGTGTAACACTCAATCACGCCTTCGCATCGGGAAGCACCACAATCGCGAAAGGGCAACCCGTTACCATCAGCATTTCCGTCGCCTCTGTGGGCGCTACCACTTACACCATCAGCGTAGACGGCACGAAGTATACCGAGACACTTACCCCCGAAAATGGTAAAGTTTCCTTTACATTTGTCCCCGATACCGACATCAGCGTATCGAGCATTACGGTAACTGCCGATGCATCTGGATTTGCCATCTCCAGAATGGAAATCACCTCAAACGGTGTCGCCGTGCTCGAAGCACCCGAGCTTATTATGTATCGTCCTGATACACCTGTTTGCTCGTTTGACGGTGTTGTTGCCTTCCATAATGTTGAAATCAGCGAGAACCTCATCTACAACCTCTATCTCGATGAGAGTAAGGGTGCTGAAAGCGTGATTGTCGGTGGTAAGACCATCCTGATAAGCACACTTCCCGAAAAGACAATCGCAGGCAAGGTATACCGTCTGTTGAGCATCGATACCGTAGCGAAGTATTCTCTCGGCTTTGAGGTGGTAACGGTTACACTTGCCGACGGTTCGACCGCGACCTACGATATCGGTATCCGCAACTATCTCGCACAGCTTCTCGATATGGCAAAAACCGACGAAGAATATCACCTCGCTTCCGATATGCTTTCCTACCTCGTCGCAAGCGTTGTATACTTCTATCAGGATGTCAATGCGACGGTTTCCGAGGGTGCGGAACGCGTGCTTGTTTCCCTTCTCGGCGACGGCTATGACGAAGCAAATCCTTCGGCGCTCCGCCCTGTGCAGACACCAGCGTATGTTGGCGAAAATAGCGGAATGAAGGGTGCCGGTCTGAACCTTGCCGAGCGTCCTACCTTCTACTTTGTCGCTGATGAAGCGCATCGCACCGAAACACCGCATTTCTTCCTTGGTGACACCGAGCTCACCTATACTACCGAGGCAGATGGTACGGATGTTTATTATCTCCTTGCCTTCTCTCCATGCGACCTCACCGAAACGGTGAAGTGGACGATTGGCGAATGCTCTGGCGAATTCAATCTGCGCGCATATTACGATTATGCGCACAAGCAGAACGACGAGGCGCTTATCCGTCTTGTAGAGCGACTGTACCGTTATAGCGAAAGCGTAAACGCCTACTTTGCAACAAAATAAACGCTAATAAAAATGCTATCCCGAATGTTTCGGGATAGCAAAAAGGCAACATCCGCGGATGTTGCCTTTTGTTTTGTCTGACAGGGCATACGCCCTGAACTATATTATGTAAAAATCAGAGCGCGTTGCCCTGTGCATCGAAGAGGGGGAGAGGCGCCAATGTGATAATATCCTCTCTTCCAATGGCATCGCCTTCTGCGAGAACTGCCATTCTGCCGACGATTTCACCGCCCGAGATACGAACGAGCTCTTCCAGAGTGCGAAGCGATTCGCCCGTGCTGATAACATCATCTACGATAAGAACGCGCTTGCCCTTCATATACTCGGCATCATCACCATCCACATAAAGTGTCTGACGCGCTTCGGTCGTAATCGACTTGACCTCGCATTTAACGACATTCTTCATATAAAGCTTTACCGATTTTCTCGCGAGGACATAGCGATTTTTGCCCGACATACGGCACATAGAGCAGATCAGGGGAATGCCCTTGGACTCCGCGGTGATAAGCACATCGTGTTCGGGGGCGCGCTCGAGAAGAGCCTCTGCCGCTCTCTCTGTCAACTCGGTGTCGCCAAACATAATGAACGCACCGATATAAAGGTTTTCTCCTATGGGACAAAGCGGAAGGTCGCGCGAAAGACCTGCCACCTGAATGTTGTATACCATAACTTTTCCTCTTTTCTCTTTCTGGAAATGAATTACATATCAAGTATACAACAAATCTTCGGGCAGGTCAAGGGGTTTTTCATTTTTTAAGCATAAAAATCGTGATTTCCTACCGTAAAGAGATATGTACGGTTATTTACTATCCAGTTTGACTGGGCGATTTTCGGTGCTAAAAAGAAGAGGGCGCGCTCACTTAAGGTAAATCCTTCGAGAACAATCTTGGCAGAAAGGGTGGATGAATAGGTCGGTTCTTTATAAATAGAGCCGTCCAGGACCGGACTAAATTGTACGCCGTGCTTGCGATCAAAGATAACGCCATAAATCGTCGCAGGGTAGTCGCGATGCTTTACACGGTTGAGGACAACATTACCGACGGCAATCTGTCCGAGCATTGGTTCACCCCGACTTTCTGCATTGATGATACGCGAGAGCCAATAAAGCTCGTCCTTATCATAAAATGTTTCTGCGCTTTCCAGCGGAGAAAAAGCGCCACGGATATTCACCGTTCGCGTTTCATTTTGCCATAGGACTGAAACACCGTATGCTTTGGCAAGCGTACGGACGGGAACATACATTTTTCCGTTGCTCATGATTACGACAGGTGTCATGGAAAAGAGCGCTCTGCCGTTTGCCTCCACCACATAAGCGCCATCGGTTGCCGTCAGGAGCAAGCCTTCGGCGACGACTTCTGCCCGTCTATTCCATCCATTATAGGATATTCTGACATCGGTCAGAGCATCGCTGAAAGACCGCAAGGTGACATAGGTGGTTTCATTGATAAGCAGCGCTTTATCGGAGAGGTCACTTCCTGCAATATTTACAGGAATATGCTCATAGTTGTTTACATTTTTGTCTTTGATTGGCTTTGTACCAGATAGATTTTGTCTTGGCGCTCTCGCAAAGCTCGTCAACATCAAGGACGAAAAAAGCATGAGAGTCGCGAGGACAATGGCAAAAAGCCGTTTCTTTGTTGTGGTCATTTTTTTACCTCCTTTATCGTTTTTATTGCGTCCTCCTTTCTATCAGGGGGGCCTCCCTGACATATAGATTATAGCATGAAATATACTACTCTTGCAAGGCAAAAAATCTGCCAGATGTGGTAGAGGTTGGAAAGAGCAGACGAGAGTACTCCCTTGCAAGAAAAAAGAGCAAGAGGTAACACTTGCTCTTTGAAAAATTTTAAAAAATCTGACACGGGGTGGCTTTTGATACTTATCTGTACTCGGGGAAAATGCGTTTTGTGGTGGTGCGAAGGGTGGCGTAGGCTTCCTCCAGGAGTTCTTCCACTGGGAGCTTTTCCAGTTCTGCCATAACGCCTTCGCGCTTGGGTTGCGTCTTGGGGTGACGAGGGGTAAAAACGGTACAGCAATCTTCAAAGGGCAGGATGGAGGTCTCAAATGTACCATAATAACGCGCATAGGTGACAATCTCGTTTTTGTCAAGACCGATGCAGGGACGGAACACAGGAATATCCACTACCGAATCGGTGACGGATATTGCCTTAAGCGTCTGAGACGCTACCTGTCCGAGGCTCTCACCTGTCACAAGAGCCTGACAGTTATATTCCCTCGCGCATCTCTCGGCGAGGCGCATCATAAAGACGCGCAGAAGGAGGGTGAAGTAATCCTCGTCACAATTGTCGCGGATGGCCTCCTGAATATGTGTCAGGGAGATCGTATGCACATGAATACGCGAACAGAATTCACACATTTCCTCGGCGAGTGTCATTACCTTTTCAAGCGCGCGTTCAGAGGTATAGGGGAAGGAGTCAAAATGCACAGCCTCAATTTCCATACCACGCTTCGCCATCATGCAACCAGCGACGGGAGAATCAATGCCGCCCGAGAGAAGGAGCAGACCGCGACCTGCGCTGCGAATCGGCAGACCGCCCGCGCCACTCTCTTGCGCCGCACGGACATAGGCATGCTCATCACGAACTTCGACGCCGACTGTGACCTCGGGGTTGTGGACATCCACGCGGATGCCTCGTACCATCGAGAGAATGACACCGCCGACCTCGGCAGAAATCTCGGGAGATTTCAGTGGGAAGCGTTTGTCTGAGCGCTTTGCTTCCACCTTGAAGGTGCGCTTGCCTTCCAACTTTTCAGGCAGGTAGGCGCGTACGGTCTCAAGAATCGAATCCATATTCTTTTCACAGACTGCGCAACGCGTAACACCGACAATACCGAACACATGGCGCGCCGTGTCATACATGGCATCCATGTCCGAAAAATCGTCCTGCGGTTCAATGTATATAGTGCTTTGACGGAAGTAGATTTTAAAGGTGCCAAGAGGGGATGCGCGTCGGCGCAGCTCCTTGACCAGCGAGGACTCAAAGGTCGCGCGATTTGCTCCTTTGAGAATAATCTCTCCATATTTACAAAGAATAACTTCTTTCATTTTCAAACTCCGTTTCTTTTTTTACAAAGACTATTATACAGGTCTTTTTCCCATTTGTCAAGGGTAAATCCTACAACAGTCTTTCAAGGCAACGCTCGGCGCGTGCGTTGTCAGGTGTTACAATATAGACGAGCGTATTTCCGTAGCGAAGGATTTTCCCTTCTGCCTCGGGAAACGCCAAAGCAATTTGCTTTAACCGATAGGAAAACATCGCCTCGGTGAATATAATATCGTCCAGTTTCCCAGCACCATCGCGGATAACAAAAATGCCACATTCAACAACATGATCGATATCGGCAAAAAGCAGAACCGCAAGGCTGTGATACAACGGTCGTTCTCCCTCTCCATAAAGGACGGAGAGCATTTCGTCCGTCAGGTGTCGACCACTGTTCACCTTTTCCTCGCTCGAATAGATTTGTCCCTGTGGAAAAGGATAAGCCGCGAGCAGGTTGCGCATAAGCGCATCCGCGCTCATTGTTTTGTGACAAGCCGTGAGGAGCAGAAGCGCTCCCACAAGAAAAAGAATTAAAAAACGCCTTAACATACCGTACTCCTTTCCTGATAATATATGAGGAAGGAAAAAAGAAAATGAGAGTGCGTTTTGCACACTCTCAAAAATTACTTTTTATTCTTTTCATAGTTCAGGTAGTCCTGAAGAATAATCTCGGCGGAAAGAGTGTCAACACTCTCCTTGCGCCGTTTTCCATAGGTCTCGGTCGCGCCCAGATAACGATAGGCAACCATAGTCGTCATTCTCTCATCATAAAACTCGATAGGAATGTCGACCAGTGTCGAGAGAATTTCGACAAAAGCGCGCACCGTCCTTGCGCGATCCCCTTCGCTTCCATCCATATTACGAGGAAGTCCTACAATAATCTTTTTACAGGAGCGTGATGTTGCCTCCTTCGCCACGCGCACCGCCGTGTTTCTCATACCACCCTCGCGGATCGTACCAATCCCCGATGCCAGCATGCCACAAAGGTCGCATTCAGCAAGCCCCGTTCTCTTGTCGCCATAGTCTACGGCGAGATATTTTCCATGTGTTATATCCATAATATATCCTTTTTGTATACTTTTGTTAGCATTTTATGCCTTTTTATAAACCAAAATATGAAAATCAATATCTGTCGTAAGCGTATCCAGAGAATGAATGCGCTCGCGTCCGACGCTCGATGTGCGATATGCATACGGAGTCATACCAAAGAGAACTATGGTCTCGTCATGGTTGAGCGTGACGGTATAGCGCAGTCTTTCGTCATGTACGAGAGCAAAACCGACAAGGTCAAATGGCATGACCTCATTTTTATATGGCGTATCGTAAATTGCACTTTTCAGACCAAACAGATGCTCTTTTTCAGGGATAACCATCACGAAATGACCACCATCGCGCAAAACGCGCGCGACCTCTTCGGGTGCGAGGGGCGAGAAAAGGTTCGTCGCGATGGTAAAGGAACTGTCGAGATAGGGCATGTGATAGGCACTTGCCACCGATAGGGAGACTTGCTCCTCCCCTTTGCCAGAGCGCTTCGCCGCAAGCTTTACTGCCTCGCGTGAGATATCGAAGGCGTACACCTCTGCTCCCATCTCTTGCAAAGCATCGCGAAAAATCCTGGTATAATACCCTTCGCCACATCCGATGTCAAGCAATCGACATTCGCCATTCAAAACGCCAAATTTACGCAAAAATCCTGACACGGTATCCGCCATCCGCCGATAATAGCCATATGACAGAAAGGCTTGACGCGCCAGTAACATCTCGCGGTTGTCACCGTGCGTACCACTTCCCTTGCCCATCAACAGATTGACATAACCTTCTTTTGAGAGGTCAAAGCTATGCCCGTTTTCACATCGGTAGCATCTGTCTTGACGATAGAGCGCGCCCTTACACTTGGGGCATGCATATACAGTTTTCACGAGCGCCACTTCCTTTCATTCTTTGGATGTTGGTTCGGAGAAATTGTTCGGGATAAAGCAAAACGAGCGAGGGAAATGAAGCCGTAGTTACCTACGGCGATTTGACCAAGTCGAAGTTTTAACGCAGTATCGCGCAATTTGTTCAATCAACTTGTTGAGCCGTAGAAATCGTTCAAGACGAGGCATGTAGGGGCGTTCATTGAACGCCCGCGGGCGACCACTGGTCGCCCCTACGGTAAAATTTTTCTTTTATTGTATAAACATAGCATCACCGAAAGAGAAAAAACGATACCTCTCCTCTACTGCTGTTTTATAAGCATTTAAAATCATGTCGCGATCAGCGAGGGCGCTGACGAGCATGATGAGGGTGGATTCGGGAAGATGAAAATTGGTGATGAGGGCATCGGTGGCTTTGAAGCGATAGCCAGGATAGATGAAAATCGCGGTTTCGCCCTCAATGGGAAGGACGGTGCCGTCCTCTTGGGAGGCACTTTCCAGCACGCGCGCCGATGTCGTACCGACGGCAATAATACGCCCACCGTTTCTGCGACGGCGATTGATTTCCTCGGCTACCTCGTCTGGCACATAGAAGTATTCGCCATGCATCAGGTGCTCTTCCACATTATCGACCTTTACAGGGCGGAATGTACCAAGTCCGACATGCAGTGTTACTTCGCCGTAGCCGACGCCCTTCTCGCGAATGCGAGCGAGGAGCTCTTCGGTGAAGTGCAGGCCTGCGGTGGGTGCCGCGGCAGAGCCTTCCGCCTTCGCGTAGACGGTCTGATAGTCGCTTTTATTTTCGAGTTTTTTTGTGATGTAGGGAGGAAGGGGCATATTGCCTACGGCATCGAGGACCTCATAGATCGTGCGATACTTCGTTTCGTCATACGAGAAGGCGACCGTACGGTTTCCACCTTCGACAATGCCTGTGATTGTGGCGCGAAGAATATGTGTGTCTCCATCTTTGCCAAAGAGGAATGTCGCGCCGACCTTCGCACGTTTACCAGGACGGACAAGCGTTTCCCACTCTCCGCTCTCCAGCATACGAAGCAGGAGCAGCTCCATCGGCGATCCTGTCTTTTCGCTTTCACCGAGAAGTCTCGCCGGAATAACCTTGGAAGAATTGACAACGAGCATATCCTCGGGGTTTAAGTATTCGATAATATCACGGAAAATATGATGTTCCAGCGCACCTGTCTTTCGATTGAGAACCATCAGGCGACAACCGTCACGCTCTTCGCTCGGGGACTGGGCAATCAACTCTTCGGGCAAGTCAAAGTAAAAATCCGATGTCCGAAGAGAGGATTGTGGGCGCGTGTTGTTTATTTTTTCTGTAACCTTAATCATAAGTCAACCTTTTTTCTTGTATTTCATAAAATGAATATTGCAGAGCCTTTTACTATTATACACGAATGTCCTTCGTTTTTCAAGGGTTCTGCAACATCTTTCCACTTTTTTTCAAGTAGGAAACATCTTATGAAAAATAATCCTCCTTTCAAGGGTTGTGCGACAGCGCTTGTGACGCCGTTTTTGAATGGGGAAATTGACAAGAGAAGCTTTGGCAAGCTGATTGAACGACAGATCGCAAGCGGCGTGAGCGCCCTCGTCATTGGTGGCACGACAGGGGAATGCGCCACCCTTGGTGACAAGGAGCGCGAAGAACTCTATCGCTATGCGGTCGAGGTCATCGACGGACGGGTGAAGGTCATTCTCGGAAACGGCACAAACGACACCCGTGTCGCGATTTCTCACACAAAACTTGCCGAATCTCTCGGTGCCGATGCCGTTCTGACGGTAACGCCTTACTATAACAAAGGGACAAAAAACGGCATCCTTTCGCACTATGAAGCCATCGCCAACGCAACAAAGCTACCCATTATTCTCTACAACGTGCCCTCGCGCACAGGGGTAAATCTCTCGCTGGATATGCTCGGGAAGCTCGCAGAAATCGACAACATTGTCGCCCTCAAGGAAGCATCGGACTCCCTCGACCGACTTGTCGATCTGACGGCAGTTCTGGGAGACAAACTCGCTATTTATTCAGGAAATGATACGCAACTGTTCCCGACGCTCGCCCTCGGCGGTGAGGGTATCATCTCGGTATTATCGAACCTTATGCCGCGAGAGGTGGAGGAGGTTTGCCGCGCTTATTTTCAGGGCGACATCGCTCGCTCCCGCGCGCTTGCGAACGCAACACTTCCTCTCTCTCATGCTCTGTTTACGGATACCAATCCTTCGCCTGTCAAGTATGCGCTCTCGAAGCTCGGGCTGTGCAGAAGCGAGCTTCGACTCCCCCTCGCAGAGCCATCCCCCGAGGTCAGAGAAAAAATCGACCAGCACCTTTCGCAATATTCCCTTTTATGAAAAAATGGCTATCTCTATCGGGATAGCCATTTTTGACGATTTTTGCACATTTGTTGCTTCTTTTTATATAGAAATAAATATTTTTTTCTGTTATAATGCTAACGAATAAACAAAAAGGAGCTTTTAACTTGCAAAACAAAACACCAACAACGCCCACCGCAGAAAAGGTGCGTGATCCCTACAAAACCAGCCGTACTCTATATATCATTGAGGCGGCGCTTGAATATTTTATTGCCTTGCTGGTTTCGGAAACTTACCTCGCAAAAATCGCAATGTCCGTCGGTATTTCCGATGCAGGCATCGGTATTCTGACATCATTTGTCGCACTCGGCCACGCTTTCCAGATTTTCGCCATCTTCCTCTCACAACAGAAATCGGTAAAAAAACGCACGGTCTGGTTCGGACTTTTAAACCAACTGCTCTTTTCCTTTATGTATGTTGTACCTCTCCTCCCTGATGGCTTTTCTCTTCGTGTGCCATTCTTTGTATGTGCGCTTCTGCTTGCCCAAATTGTAATGAATGTCATCAACCCGAGTAAAACCAACTGGCTGATGTCTCTCGTCCCCGACCGCGAGCGTGGTGTCTTTACCGCCAACAAGGAAATCGTATCCCTGCTTTCCGGTATCGTTATCTCACTTTCGATGGGACGCGTGATTGACTACTTTGAAGAAAAAGGCGAGATCAGGACTGCTTTTATACTTGTCGCAATTACGATGCTCATCCTGACGATTCTCCATACGCTCACCCTAATCTTTACCAAGGAAAAACCGATAGAACATACAGAAAATACGGTAAGAACGCGTGACATTCTACGCGCACTTTTCAAAAACAAAACGCTCTACCGTGTTATCGGTGTCAGCGCAATCTGGTCGATTATCTCCAACGCGATCACACCCTTCTACGGTACATACCGTCTTGGCGTTCTTGGATTTTCAATGACCTTCAATGCCATTTTAACTGTCGTCTCAAGCCTTGCACGCGCCTTGGTCAGCCGTACGATGGGACGTTTCGCAGACAAGTATTCTTTCAAAAAATTGCTCTTGCTTTGCTACTGCATCAAGATCCTCGCTTTTACCGCCGCAATGTTTGCCGTTCCGTCAAATGGTAAAGTTTTGTTTACGATTTATAGCATTTTGGCGGCAATTACATTGGCGGGTACCAACAGTAGTGAAGTCAATCTGATTTATGATTATGTTGAACCCGCACAACGAACAGGCGCACTTGCTATCAAATTCATGGTATCGGGTGTTCTCGGATTTTTAACCACCTGTCTTATGACCATTCCTGTAAACTACATTGCGAACAACGGCAACCAGCTCTTCGGCATCCCGATGTATCCTCAACAGTTCACCTCGTTCCTCGGTGTTATCGGCACCATTGGTCTGATCTTCTACGTCAAGTTCGTTGTTCGCGATAGGGAAACACCGAACGAGGGTTGAGTCCGTCACGACACAGTTCGATTATAAGATATTTTAAAATCTGAAGGTAATGTACAAAAAACAAAGGGGGGCCTCGGAAAATGAAAAATCTTCTTCAACTCCGCATTGGTACGGCGCATCACAATGATCCTGCATTTATCAAAGAGCTTTTGGAGCTTCTCGATGAAACCAGAACCTTTGATGAGATCTGGATGGCGACGGATTACGGACTTTGCTCTTTGGACGAGATTCAGAAGCACATACCCAATATGCGAAAAACGGCAGAGGAAATACGCCGTCACGGCATCATCGCATCTATGCAGATCAGCCGGACGATCGGTCACGCGCCGACACTTATGAAAACACAGTCCACCAAAGGAATGGAAAACGCGAAATACGATTTTATCCGTTTCTTTGACGGTAAGTACGACGGTGGCAGAATTTGTTATAGCGGCGATGACTTCCGTGCTTATGTCCACGATGCGATGCGCGAATGGGGCAAGGTGGGTGCTGATATCGTCTGGGTGGACGATGATGTTCGTCTTTGGTCAAATGGAAGAGGCATTCTTTGTTTTTGTGATACCTGTATTCG
This sequence comes from Clostridia bacterium, assembly GCA_017508465.1. Taxonomy (GTDB): domain Bacteria; phylum Bacillota; class Clostridia; order Oscillospirales; family CAG-272; genus UBA1740. The sequence continues at coordinate 6,395 of JAFVYW010000013.1, read as the reverse complement.
CAAGTTTAATGAAAAGTATGGCTATCAATTTCATTTTGATAGCTTAAAGAACGCATTTTTATCCGATAACGACGAGGTTCGCGAGAATTACCGTGTATTTCAGATAGAGAGCCTTGCACAGTTTGCGAGGATCATTTCCGAAAGCATTCACGATAGTTCTCCCGACTCCGTAATGGCACTACAACAGGGAGGACGGGTTCCCATCGCGGCGCAGTCACAGGAGGCGTGTCTCGATGCGATGTACGAGGTTACAGGAAAGAATCCCCCTTGTCGCGTTGGCGGTGGTTTTTATGCCGACCATGATCCTTCGGAGATGCTCGTGAAGGCGATGAAGATCAACTTTATGATCTCGCGACTTCCCGATTATGTTTCTCTTCGCACAACGGAGATCGAAAATCTCCCCTTCGTCTCTTATGGAAAATCCGTGGAATGCTCAGCACTCGAGGCGGCACTTTATATGGCATACGGAGCCAATGCGGCAAGCGTTACGATGATGAATAACCTTGAGTCGCTTTCTTACCATAGAAAAATCTTTGAAAAGCTTTCTTTGTACCGTCCATATTACGAGGCGGTAACGGCGCACAACGGATTTTTGCCAACGGGAGGTCTTACCGTCTATCAGCCAAAAACGCCACATCTATCCAAAATGAAGGACGCCCCCGATAACACCTGGTATGACGAGGTTATCTATGAAGGAATTCCTCTGATGCGCCTTGGCATTCCCGTGAATGTCGAGCCAGAGGGCGACATCTATTTCCTTTCTGCAAAAGCGGCGGCGCAGGTACGGGAAGCGGATATGGAAACGCTTTTACGCTCCCCCGTGATTTTGACGGGCGAAGCACTTCGTAAGCTTTGTGAACTCGGGTATCGCGATCTGATCGGCGCGGATGCGCATCCTGTCGCGGATCAGTACAAGATGGTCACTTACGATCTTCCGTGTGAACATTCGATCACCGATGGCTTTCCGAATTTCCGCTATAGTGATTCCTATTATTTTTGCAAGGATACGCAGTTCCTCATCGAAGGCGAGGGAATAGAACCGATATATGAGGCGTATTCCTCTCAATATAAAACCCGACTTGGCACATCGGTGGCGGTTGTTACGACGAAATACGGTGCGCGCTGGTTTGTGAAAGGAAGAGCGCTTGCGAATCCCGTCGTTCCCACTTTCCGCCGTGATATGCTGATCCGTGCGATGAACTATATTTCGGATAAGCCTTTTGCGACTTATGTAAAATCCGTCGGACAGGTTGCTTGCGTACCGAGGGTGGATGAACAGGGAAAGGTTGTCAGCGTAACCGTTCTCAACGTCTCGATCTCTGAATGCGAGGACATCGAGCTTGCAATTTCAAACCCGATTGGAAGAGACGCTCGTATTGTTGATCCGTACCTGCCCGAAAAGAAAGCTTCGCTTGAAAAGCTCGGCGAATACTTTACCGTCAAAATCGGAAATCTTGCACCGTGGCGTGTGCGTACGGTGTTGATAGATAAAGAATAATATAAAACCCATCTGGGAGATCTTTCGGAATCACTTAGATTTTCATTCTGCCGTTTTGCTATTCAACTGCTTATACTGTCGCGGTGTCATAGAAAAGCGTGAACGGAACAGACGGATAAACGCCGACACATCGGCAAAGCCCGTCAGGTCAGCCACCTCGCTGACACTTCGTCCCTCCTTGAGGTAGGTTCTCGCCATGGCAAGACGGCGCGCCTCAAGATAAGCATGCGGAGAGACGCCCAGATAGCGGCGGAACATACGAAGCAGGGTGCTGTGGCTGATAAAATATTCTTTGCAAATTTCTTCAATGGAGGAAACTGTACCGATATCCTCGTTCATCCTGTCAATGACGGTGAGCAAAACGGAGGGCAAAGGATGTGATGGCACTTCTTCCGCAAGTCCCCCGCGACAAAGCTCCAGCATGGCTACCGCACAGGAGAAAGCGCTTATGGTATCGCCTTCTACCGTTTTCTTTTCTATTTTTTCACAAATAGAAAGCAGTTCCTTCTTCTCCTCGCTACCGAGCCTGATAAGATTTCCTCTCCCATCCTCATGCTCTATAAAGCATGTCATCAGAGGGGTACACAACGGGGAAAACCAAAAGCAATAATGACGATGGATACCCGTGGAATTCTGAATACAGTTGTGCACTTCGTTGGGCTTGGATAAAATGACATCTCCCGCTTCGAGACGATAAAGACTGCCACCGACAAAAAACGAGACATCCCCCTCTTCGAGAACATAGAGCTCAACCATATCGTCGACATGCGCCAGATATTCCTTTGCCGCTTTTTCACCCTGTGAGCTATCATGGTAAAACTTCACGAAAAAATTACACATTTCAGGCATACGAAGATCCAACATTATATAATCCCCTCCCTTTTTTGACTATTATAGCATATTTTTTACGGATAATCAACCATATTTGTGCAAAAACTTTTTAAAGGAGAAAGCGCTATGAACATTCGTGTATACCCTGACAAAAAACTTGGCAAAATCAAACCCATGCACGCGGTCAACAACGGACCGGTTATTGCGAGAAACGACCAAACCACCGGCAATGGTCGCGCATACGCAGCAGCGAGAATTCCTTATGCAAGAAACCATGATGCCGCATTCTGTTCATCCTACGGTGGCGCGCATACAGTAGATATTACCGCCATTTTCCCGAACTTCGACGCCGATGAGAACGATCCTTGCTCCTATGATTTTCATCTGACGGATGAATATATCGCAAAAACATGGAGTGTCGGTACAGAGACCTTCTTCCGCCTCGGTCAGAAAATTGAGCATGAAACAAAAAAATACGGCATCTATCCCCCGAAGGATTTTACAAAGTGGGCGCATATCTGCGAGCATATCATCCGTCACATCAACGAGGGATGGGCAGACGGCACACACGCCAATCTCACCTATTGGGAGATCTGGAACGAGCCTGACCTCGATCCCGATAACGCGCCGAATCCGCGTTGCTGGGCAGGTACGGAAGCACAGTTCTTTGATTTATATGAAATTACAGCGAAGCATCTGAAAAAATGTTTCCCCAATCTTAAAATCGGTGGTCCCGCGCTTGCACATCGTTTGGATTGGGCAGACCGCTTCCTCGGGGAAATGAAAAAAAGAGGCGTAGAAATCGATTTCTTCTCCTGGCACATCTATTCCGCATACCCCGAAAAAATCATTGAAAGAGCAAATTATATCGATGCGCTCCTTAAAAAACACGGCTACACGAACACCGAGAGCATTCTGAATGAGTACAACTATGTCAGGGGTTGGTCGAGCGAATTTGTATACTCCCTCAAGACGATATCCAACTACAAGGGCGCGACATTCTTTGCCGATACGATGCTTCGTGCGCAACACGCGCCTGTCGATATGTTGATGTATTACGATGCGCGCCCCAGCGGTTTCAATGGTCTATTTGCGCCTTATACCTACGAATGCCAGAAGCCCTATCATGCGCTTTGTATGTTCTCCGACCTCTATGCGCTCGGAACAGAAATTGCCTGCGAGGTGGACGATGAGGAAATCCACGCAGTCGGCGCAACGGACGGCAAAACTTATGGTCTGATGTTCTCCTTCTATACCGAAGATGACACAAGATGCGACACCAAGACCGTCACGGTGACGCTCCCGAGAGGCAAGGCGAGCATCAAGGTGCTTGATAAAACCAAAAATGCAAGAGCAAAAGCGGTAAAGCACGAAGGCAAAATCACCCTGTATATTCGTCCAAATACCACAGTTTATATTGCATTCTGACAATTATTGTTTACAAAAGAACCCTATCCGAAATGGATAGGGCTCTTTTTTATGATATAAATCCAATCACATTAGATTTGAGCTTCTGAACAATCAGCGTCGTGTCAATGCGGTGGAGAATACTCTCGAAGAAATCGAGAACGGGGTGTTCGGTAAAGAAGTGTCCCGCTTCGATGAGATTGATACCCATTTCGGGGGCGTCTTCCATCTGGTGATATCCAAGTCTGCCAGAGACCAGGGTATCTGCGCCTTCCGCAATCGCGCTACGGATAAAGTCGCGTCCTTCCCCGCCAACAAAGGCGATACGCTCCACAGGATTGTAGGCGTCTGCCGTCAGGACAAAGGGAGCATCAAGTTCATCCTTGATAAGATAGCTGAGATCTTCCAGGGTAATTGGTTCAGGGAGCTCTCCGATGCGTCCGAGGTCACCCTCGCCAAAGGGGCGGACATTCTCAAGCTTCAGGAGGGATGCCAGGATATCATTTACGCCCCCCTCTGCCTTGTCCGCGCGGGTGTGAAAAGAAAAGACGGAGATATTATTCTGAATCAGCTCAATCAGCTTTCTGCCGATATGATCCTCTGTAACGAGTCGGGGAATCGGTTTAAAGATCAGGGGATGGTGGGAGACGATAAGATCCATTTCGTTTTCAATGGCGTAGTCCATAATCTCCTCGGTAACATCAAGCGCGAGAAGCACCTTTTTCACTTCTCTCTCGCTGTCAGGACAACACATCATGCCGTCATTGTCCCAGCTCTCGCGAAGCTCGTCGGGCAAGACCTGTGTCATCGCCCTATAAAGTTCTTTGACTGTCATACATTTACTCCTTTGTATATGGGGTAAGATAGGAGAGAAGCAAATCTTCTTCCTCTGTGCCCTCACCCGCCTTGGCGCGTCCGTCTCTGCGACGAAGAAGGGCTTTTTCTTTTTTTTGGAAGTAGCGTTTTTCGGCGCTCGTCATCGGCGCATCCGAGTGGGCACGCGTGCCGAGAAGGCATTCCGCCTCGGTAAAAGGATGTGTCACGCCCGAATATTCCGCAACGATAATCAGATAGGTTTTATCCCCCTCGGTGACATATTCTTCGCGCACGATACCGAAGCCAAGAGAGAAAAGCGTTGCTCGCAGATGCTCCTGCCGTGTCATCGGTTGCAGAAGGAAGCGCAGACCTTCTTTGTGCGCTTCGGGGGCACAGCGGAGAATTTCGGCAATCAACTCGCCACCCATACCGCATATGGCAATATCGGTGGGACTGTGCGCCATAATGCCCGTGAGGCCGTTTGTTAAAAGAAAGGTTATGTTCTCACTCTTGCCCATCTCGCGCGCGTTTTCTCTTGCGCTGCAAAGCGGGCCTTCGTTGATGTCGGAGCAGATGGCACGGTCAATGTGTCCGACGGATAGTAAAAAAGAGGCAGGTATGCGTGATCTGTGCCAACATCGGCAAGCACCGCATCCTGCCTCACGAGATTCGCCACGCAACGAAGCCTTGGCGAGAGGTATTCTCTCATTATGCGTTCTTGCTCGCGAAATACTCGTTGATTTTCTTTACAAGCGCATCGGCGTCGGTACCGTGTACCATACAAGCCTCCTCGATGGACTCGCCTCTGGAATGAGGGCAACCAAGGCAGTGCATACCAATGGCAAAGAAGAATTCTGCCGTGCCACGATCGTAGTCAAGAATATCACCGATCAGGCTCTGTTTTGTTACTTGCATTGTGTTCACCTTTCTTTTCTTTTTTCTTTAGTATAACATAAACCCCTGTAAAAATCAATACATATAGAGAAAGTTTGATTGTGAATTTTTGACAAACATAAGTCTTTTTTGTAGCCAAGAAAACAAAAATCACGCATTTTTTCATTAAAACTCTTTACAAGAGGACAATATTATGGTATAATGTACAATTGGTATGATATGTTCTTAATTTGGAGGAATAGAAATGATTATTGCTTTGGAAGAAGCGAAAAGAAAACTGCTGGAACTCCGTTCAGTCGTTGCAGAACTCGGTCTGCAGCTCCGTATTGACGAGGCGCGTGAGCGCGCACAGGAGCTTGAGCGTGAGACTATGGTGCAGAATTTCTGGGAGGATGCGGAAAGGTCCTCGAAGAAGCTTCAGGAAATCAAACAATTGAAGGATGCCATTGAGAGCTACGAGAGTCTGACCTCGAAGCTGGAGGATGCCCTCGCACTGTGCGAGATGGCAATAGAAGAAAACGATGAGGATTCCGTCGAGGAAGTACTCTCCGAAACCGAATTCATCGAGGCGGAGGCGGAGCGCAAGCGAATTGAAGCGCTTCTTTCCGGTCCGTATGATAAAAACAATGCGATTGTCTCCTTCCACCCCGGTGCTGGCGGTACGGAAGCGCAGGACTGGGCATCCATGCTCTATCGTATGTATGTCCGCTGGGGCGAAAAGCACGGCTTCCATGTCAAGCTCGTCGACTGGCTTGACGGCGATGAGGCAGGTATCAAATCGGCGACGATCATCGTCGAAGGCCTCAATGCCTATGGCTATCTCAAGAGTGAGAACGGTGTACACCGTCTGGTGCGCGTATCTCCCTTTGACGCCAACGCACGCCGTCAGACCTCCTTTGCCGCCATCGAAGTCATGCCCGAGATTGAAAATGATGACACCATCGAAATC
>JAFVYW010000155.1 GCA_017508465.1 Clostridia bacterium | reverse complement strand
GATGGTGCCAGTATTGAGAACGCTGTTACAGCCGACCTCAACATAGTCCGCCAAAATAGCGCCGAATTTTCGTCTGCCACTCATCACACGCTCGTTTCCATAGCGAATGGAAACCTCACTTTTATCGCTTTTGACATTGGATGTGACAGCGCCTGCTCCCATATGGGATTTGTAACCGAGAATGCTGTCACCGACATAATTGAAATGCGGTACCTGAACGCCGTCAAATAGAATGGCGTTTTTGAGTTCCACAGAGTTACCGACAACCGCGCCGCGTCCGACAATGGCTCCACCGCGAATGTATGCACCATGTCTTACCTCTGCGCCCTGACAAATAATCGTAGGAGCGCCGATATACGCCGTGGGAGCAATTTTAGCATCCTTGGCAATATAAACGCCTTCGCTGGGATTGTCGTACTCCTCTTCTGGCAAGGTTTTTCCAAGCGCACGAATATAGTCGGCAAGGGTATCCAGTGCCTGCCAGGGATATTCAAATTGCGAAAGATAATCCCATGCTATCGTGCGATCCGTGTCAAGAAAAAGGGCCTTTGTTTTCAGTTTTTCATACATCTTTCACCAGTCCCTCACTTTCCATGACATCAATAACCTCCTGCACGCTCTTCTCACAGATTTCGAGTGTAGGTGCTTCCACCATCACGCGAATGACAGGCTCCGTTCCGCTTTCGCGGACAAGAATGCGTCCGATACCCGAAAGCTTTTCACTCACGGCAGCGACCGCCTCTTTGACCTTCGGATTTTCCTTTGCCTCAGCCTTGCTCTCTACACGCACATTCTTCATTACCTGCGGCAGCATCGTCACAGGAGAAACGAGTTTCGAGAGAGGAAGCTTTGACGCGATGACCGCTTCCATCACCTTGATTGCCGTCAGGATACCATCTCCTGTCGTCGCATATTTTGACATGATGATATGTCCCGATTGCTCACCGCCAAGGGTAAAGCCATTCTCGCGCATGTTCTCATAGACATAGCGGTCGCCGACAGCCGTCTGCTCATACCGCAGTCCAATTCTGTCAAGCGCCTGATACAAACCAAGGTTCGACATGATGGTCGTAACAACAGTGTCCTGATAAAGCTCGCCGCGCTTCTTCATATTCTCTGCCAGAAGATAAAGAATATGGTCGCCCGTAACGATATTACCCAACTCATCCACCGCAAGACAACGGTCAGCATCACCGTCGAAGGCGAAACCAATATTGAGGTGGTTTTCCTTTACAAATGCTGCGAGATTGTCAATGTGTGTCGAGCCGATGTTCTCGTTGATATTCAAACCGTCGGGCGTAACACCAATGGTATAGGTCTTTGCGCCAAGAGCATCGAATACACTTTTCGCTATCATCCACGCGCTACCATTTGCACAGTCAAGGCCAACCGAGAAGTCGCGGAAGGAATATCGGGAGAGGGAGATTAAATAGCCGATATAACGGTTTCTTCCCGAAGCATAGTCGATAATCCTGCCGACATCCTCGCCTGTGGCATAGGGGATATCGCCGTCCGACAATCCGAGAGCATCCCATTCACCATCAAGGTAAAGCTCAATGTCGCGAATGGTATCGTCGTCAATTTTCTCGCCATAGCGATTGACGAGCTTGATGCCGTTATCATAAAAGGGGTTGTGGCTCGCACTGATCATAACGCCAATGTCAAAATCGTCCTGATGCGCGACATAGGAAACGCTGGGAGTTGTCGTAACATGGAGCATATAGACATCTGCACCCGATGCTGTCAGTCCTGCCACGATAGCATACTCAAACATGTAGCTCGAGCGTCTGGTGTCCTTTCCGACAACAGCGCGTACCTTTTTTTCTTTGTCGCCCTTTTTATAATACCAGCCAAGGAAACGCCCAATCTGATAGGCGTGATGCGAGGTCAGAGTCACTCCCGCTTCGCCACGGAAGCCGTCTGTTCCAAAATATTTACCCATGAATAAATTTTCCTCCTTTCTTTTTATGGGTATTATTATTGTAGCAAAATACATTCTTTTTGTCAATGCTTTTTTGTCTTATCCTTAAAAAAGCTGACACGCCCCACCACTTCTTCGCCATTTTGCGACAAAAGGCGAGCGCAGGACATGCGCTCGCCTCGGATAGAATTCTTATAGGTCTTCAAAAATCGGGCACTCGCCGCGCGCGACAGCATCCACATACTCTGCCTGACCTTTGATTGTCCAGACAAAGCGAGGGCATCGACATACCTTTGTGGTAAAAAAGACAAGGGGGCTTTTGCGCACCTTTTTGTTGTAGGCAATAAAGTTGGGCTTCGCCACCACATTGAGCGCCATCAGGGTAACCAGAATATTCACCGCGGTGTATTTCTTTTTCTCGCGACATGCATTCGTATAAAGCAGACCGTAATAGGCATCCGACAAATGCTTTCGCATCGCGCCGAGCAGAATCGGGTTAAAGCTCTCGATGCAATAAGCGCCTTTGTATGCGCGAAGAAGTTCTGCAATGGGGGCGCAAAGCGATGTATTGGTGCTTTCGCCCTTAAGTTCCACAAGAAGTGGTACTTTTCCGCCGACAAGGGATAAGACCTGCGCGAAGGTGGGAATTGTCTCTTCTGTTCCGTACAGGCGATAGGTGAGAAGCTCTTCGTATGTGCAGTCGCACACCTTTTTCTCCACACCGCAAACACGCGTCAGGGTATCGTCATGAAATACCATAACCACGCCGTCCGCCGAGAGCTGCACATCCAGCTCTATACCATATCCTGCCTCAACGGCAAGAGCGAATGCGGCGAGCGAGTTTTCGGGAACTTCCGCATCATGCAGTCCTCGGTGAGCATAACTGCAAAGTAATGTTTGCATTTTTGGTTGTTTTCCTCTTGGCAATACCAAAACAAGAAGGTAAAGAAGGAAAAGAAACAAAAGTGCGCCGAGCGTAATATATAACCACTCCATATCAATCCTCCACATCGAGAGCTTCAAGAGCACTCGCTTTGGCAATCGGCTTGGCGTCACCGTGCTTAACGAAGAACATCGTCACAAAGGAGAGCGCAACAAAGAGTGTGCCGAATGCGAAGAATACAAGGCGCATGCCGAATGCATCATAGAGGAAGCCCGAGAGAATGGGAGCGACGATCTGTGCCGCCATCGATGCTGTGTAGTAGTAACCTGTGTACTTACCGACATCACCACCCTTGGCAAGCTCAACAACCATGGGGAAGGAGTTGACATTGATGGTTGCCCAGCCCATACCAGCGAGGATAAAGACGGGCATCATAACAAACTCGGGTGTCTCGGCGGTAATGAAGTTGCCGATAAAGAATGCGGAAGCAAGCAGGATAATGCCTGCAAGAATGGTCTTTCTTCTTCCGATTTTCGAGGCGATTATACCTACGGGGATATATGACACGATAGCCGCCGCCTGTGCGATAATCAGGGTAAAGTTGAAATCGAAATGAAGAATGTTAGACGCGTAAACCGAATATTTACTCGTAATCGAGTTGTAACCGATATACCAGAGAGCCACAGACGCGAGAATGAGAAGAAGGGAGATAAGCTCGGGACGCGTGAGTGCTTTCGGAGGCTCTGTCTTACCCTTGGCTTCCTCTTCCGACAGAGGTGTGGCCTCTGCCAGCGCGAGTTTTTCACTCTCCTCCTCCATCTCCTTTACCCAGAGAGGCTCTTTTACGGTGAGAAGGAACACAATAAGTCCTGTTGCCATAATTGCCGTTACTGCGATAACATAGCCTGTATACTGCATATAGTGATTTTTTGCCGTTGCAAAAATCATGCCAAGCACAAGGACGAGGATACCACCGGCAGTACCTGTGAGATTGATAATCGCATTTGCCTTGGAACGCAGGGGCTTTACGGTGACATCGGGCATCAAAGCAACCGCGGGCGAACGGAAGGTCGCCATGGAAAGAAGAACGACCAGAAGGGTTGCGATAAAGCCGATGAGAGGCCAGGGATTGCTCAGGGTGAGCTCCATTGTGGTGGTGCGCACAAATTCGGTGAAGGCTTCATCCGTCATGGCACCCTGCTCTATTGCGGGAATTCCTTCGGCAATCACCCTTGCCAGCTGATAGTTATCGATCAGGGTGAGGGCAACAAATGCTACAATAGCTGCGATAGTACCAAAGAAGATGAAGGGCGTGCGCTTGCCATATCTGGTCTGTACCTTGTCCGACAACGCGCCAAAGATGGGAAGAAGGAATACGGCAAGGATATTATCGATTGACATGACTGCGCCAGACGCCGTCTGAGGAAGTCCGAAGTGGTTGGTCAGGATAAGGGGAATGATCGCATCGTATGCCTGCCAGAAGGCGCTGATGAGAAAGAACGCCATACCAACCAGAATTGTGCGTTTATAATTGAGTTTCATACATTTTTCCTTTCACTATTGTGAAAAATTCGTGCGGGAAAATAAAAGCGGGTTATGCTCTTTTCTCTTACGATTTGGAGATAATAACGGCATCACCGTCGGGAACAACATCGACAAGAACATACTTTGTGCCACCCTCGTCCTCAAGAACCTCAAGCGCTTCGCCATTCACAAAGGCAGAAGAGCCAAAGCTCGGAGGAATGGTAACCTTTACCGTGAGGGGCATATTGAATATCTCGTCATTCTCTTCGTCGGTGACAGTGACAACAACATTGTTGTTGAGGTATTTGCAGTCCACCTTCGCCGTTGACCACTCGCAGAAGTAGAGAGAGGCATCGGTGTAGGTTGCTACCCATACGCGATCACCAAGCGATGCGGTGTATGCGAAGAGAGCGTCCGCCTGACTTTGCAGGATATGGTGAGAGGAATGCTCATTTTCGGTGATAAGATGGATACAGAAGGGCGCCCAACCACCCTGTTCAAGAGCGTGGTCGATATATGCCGTCCAGTTTTCAATGTTCTCACCTGCATTCTTGTTGAGAATCATGTAGGCGTTGACCTTCATTCTCTGCTCGGTGGTGACGAGATCCTCTTTGCTAACGACCTTGCTTGCGCTCGAGGTGGTATCTGTTACCTGGAAAGTGCCACGCGCGGTTGCAAGCTTGCCATTCTGAATGGCTTCCTTGATAAGCGAATCAAAATATTTTTTGTAGGTCTCAATGGTTTCACCATTGACCTCGCGATCTGCAGTATAGACACTGATACCTGCCTGAATATAGGAAAGCGTATTGTTGCGGTCGAGGTCGCCAAAGAGATCCTTAAGAATCTGCATGGTAGCATAAAGCTCCTTCGAGGACGAGCCGACAGGCTGTGTGGATGTCAGAACGGTATTCAGATCGGAGGTTTTGAGATACTTGAATTCACCACCATCATCGTTGGTTCCCCAGAATGTATGGGTATGCGTATGGTTGACAAGTTCAACGCGCTCGGACGCGGTAATTTCACGCCAGAAAGCAACATTGGGCTCGTTGAGTGTGTAGAGATAGGAGCCATCCGCCGAGCGTCTGTACCGCAGAAGTCCGTCAGGTCCTTCCTCGGTCAGAAGCGTTGCGAAATATTTCGTGCGGATGGCGTAGGTCAGGGTGAGATTCTGGTACTTCGAGAGAAGAGAGTTGGCAAAGGTTGCCGTCGCGTTATCATTGTCATCAATGACATAGCTGACCGTACCCTCTGCGCCACCCTTGTTCACAATCACACCTTCAGGTGTATACTCTGCATCCTCGGGAGCATTGACAGCGTGATAATTCTGTGCCGCAAGAGAATAGAGATACAGCGCCTTGGCAATTCCTGCAAGCTTTTCGTCATCGCCATCCGCAAGGCGTGCAAGATAAGTATTCGCGCTGAAAGTGAATGCTTCGCCCACTTGTTCGCCGTTCTTCACAAGGGTGAAGGTGATGTTCTCTGAAAGCTCGGAAGCAATCAGACCATTGTAGTACACGACATAACAGCCGTCTTTCTTCATGTCCTCGGTGATAGGAAGTGTGGCTTCCGCATCATCCCTCGTGACCTTCAGGGCGAGACCTGCAAGGTCGGTCGCGCGGACGCGGATACGGAAGTTGAAAGCGCCATTCAGGCGAAGTCCTGCGCTGATGATTGCATAATCTGCATTTACCGTACCACTCTTTGTGACAGAGCCTTCAGGGATGCTCGCAAGACCGCTCGGATCTGCGACGAGTTTATCGGTGTTGTAATCCATATAAAGCTGCGCATTTGCGCCATAAACAAGGAGGGTTTCCAGAAGAGATATGAGTTTTTCATCATCCTTCTGCTCTTCCATCAGACGCTCCGCGTAGGTCTTGATGCTGAGGGAGCTGTTGCTCTTCGTTACCGTCTCACCCTCATAGGTAGCGCTGATATGAATCGTCACGGTGTCACCCATTCTTTGAGGACCAAGGGAGGAGAGGCGGAAGAGATAAAGCCCATCTTTGTCAATGGTGTATGCACCTGCACCGAAGGTGAGTCCGCCTACCTCAAAGGTAGCGCTCGGATTTTCAAAGCCGACAGGAAGGAATACACGATAGACAAAATTCAGGTCATTGGTAATATTAAGGTAAGCAGAAACAACAGAGAAGGGCGTGAGCGTATAGGTTGCGGTAGTGCCATTATCCTCTGTCTTGCGGAATTGCATCGGCAAACCATCGTTACCGATTTCGGTTTTTTGTGGGAAAGCAACGCTGCTCGCGAGGACAATTTCCGGTACATCATCGCCGAAGGAGCCATAGGTCAGTGTGCGTCCGTCCCAACCAGTGACAAAAATCTCGGGGTTGTTGTTCTGAAGAAGGAAGGTGCCGCCATTGACATAGACATGAATGCTGCCGCGTTCATCGTCACCAAAGAGGAAGAGACGCTCGCCAGAGCGCATCGAAGAAGATACCTCGAAGGTACAACCATTGAAGGTGATATCCGCCGACATGGTGTAAAGATCGCGCTCGGGGTAGCCCTCCTTGCTTGCAAAGGAGGCGTCGCCAAGAAGGTGCTTGGTAATGCCGGAGAAGGTGACATTCTCTACTACGATATTGCTGTGCTTCTTGTCGGCGCTTGTTGTACCATAGAGGAAGAATTGTCCGGAGCCTTGTGCAAGCGTTCCGTTTTTCACCACAATATTGCATTCGTCAGAGGAACGGCTCTGCTGGAAGAGCAAGGCGGTGTCCATCTTGATGGTATTGCCACCAAGGTCGATGACAAAGGTGTTTTTGAGGTTGCCGGTAAAATGGTTCTCGCCCGTAATGGTATAATCCTTGCGGAAGTAGAGAGTCGCGTCCTCTGCGGGATAGTCTCTGAAGCAAAGCTGGACAACGGTTTCGGCATCGTATCCGCCATAAGCAACAGGATAAAGTGTCTTATTGGCAAAGAAGAGGACCATGGGATAGGTATTCTCGTCAAAGTGTGCGCCGTCGATATAACCATAGGGTGTGACTTTCACAAGCTCCCAGTTGGTGTTGCCGCTGGCACTCGACATGCTCGCGTACTGTGCCGCGCCATAGGGCGTGGGGATATCGAGCGGATATACCTTATCGGTGCTCTGCGCGGTGGTAAGTGTTGCATAATTGCCGTCCGCATCGGGAAGGAATGTCAGAGACGAGGGGTTGCCTTCTTTTGTGAAGAAGAGCTTGGGAAGCGTTTTACCTGCCGTCCTGATACTACCGCCCTGGATAGTAACATAGTGTGCAGGGGTGGATTTGTTGAAGCTGAAGAGTGTGCCTGTATATGCGCCATCTATTTCAAAATCACAGTTGTTGAAATGGATATGGAAGGTGTGGAGATTTTCGCTGGCATCTATGATAGCCGCCGCCAGAGAGGAGGATCCTGAAATATTTCTGATAGTCAGATTCTCAAACAGGAAGTCTACTCTGCCGTTTATCGGATTGGCATTGGAGCCTGTGGTGAGCAGGCACTGACCGTTCTGGTTAATGGTTCCATTCTGCACCTTGAATTTCTGTATGATGTCACTTCCCTTCACCTGTGCGCGCAGGAGTGCCTGTGCCAGCGTCAGGGTATGACCATTCAGCTCAAAGGCCAGAGTATTGGATTTGCTCGAGAGATTGTAGAAGGAGCCTGTTACCGCCGATGTTCCGACATCGGAGCGGAAGTAAACAAGGAAGTTCTCGTTCTCTTTATACATGCTGAAGAATACCGAAGGATGCTCAACGCTTGAATAATAGTCCACGAGTTTTTCACCACTGTAAACCACCGTCTGTGTGCTGGTTCTGAACACAACCATGGAGCTGCCGTCCTCGGGAAGCCAACCATATTTTGTGGCGAGAGGGCTTTCCTCAATGGTGGGGGTATAAACCATAAGAGATGCATCCTTGGAATCTGCCGTACCTGTTTTGAAGGTCAAAAGTCCTTCGGGAGAGGTAACGATTCTTGTGGGTGCGACAGCAGTCGCTGCAAGGGTGTTTGTGGTATATTCGCCTTTGTCATTTTTCTCGAAGGTAACATCGCGATAAGAGAATCCTCTCATGCGGACAAGGCGAGCCAGGTCACCCTTGATGGTGCCACCACGGAAAATGACATTCGCATCCACATTGTCGCGTTGCGAGCCTGTCACGAAGGCAACCTCGGTTGTCGCGAGCGCGGAGATATCCAGAGTGGAGTCGATAAATGTCATGGTGTATTTCTGTGGCATCTTATCCACTTCCTTGACATTGGCGACAAAGCCTGCGCAGGATAATGTCATATCCTTGAAGGTGAGATCAAAATGCGCATCCGTTTTTGCACCTGGATGGGCTAAAAAGATGGGGTGATCTGTCTGGTTTACAAGGCTACCATTCGTAATGGTAACTTTGACATGCTTTCCGGATTTGCCCTCACCGAAGAAGAGTCCGTTGGCTGTCATCTGCGAGATGGTGAAGGTATTGCCTAAAAGGTCAATCACAAGCTCACTGCCAAGGTTGGCAAAGTTCCAGAAGGTTTCATTACGCGCATGCATGAAATCGCGGCGGAGGAAGATATAGTGCTTCTCGTTCGCGTTGTGATAGGTCTGTCTCATGACATAAGTGAGAGAGTCGCTGCTGGAGCAAAAAGTATCGCATGCAACAATGAGAGTACCGTCTTCCTTGAAAGCTACCCAGGGATAAGCCTCCGCATCGGCGTATGCTTCGGGAATGGTGAATTTACCATACTGCGTATCCAGAACAATGTCACTCAAAGGATGCGCGCTGTCATCTGCCGTAGGAGTACCCTCCACGGTGGTGACAACCGTCTCCGTGCCATCAGGAAGAACATCGATATAGGCGTAGCAGGTGGTTCCCTTCTTTTTCGCTACACGGTACTGTGTTTCACCACCAAGGGTATAGGTGACACCCTGGCAGTCCTCGGGAAGCGCGACACAGACGGTCAGCGGATGATTGAACACATCGGAAGGAAGGGGGAGACCATCTGCCGTCTGGGATGCCATCGTAGAGCTGACATAAATCTTTCCGTTCTGCATATAGGCTGTGCAGGAGGAGTTCTGTCTTTCACGGATATACTTGACGGCGCTCGAGTGCTTTGTCACCCAGAGGTCGCCTTTTTCCTGGTAGGAATCGAGGTAAGCAAAGTAGGCATCGGTGACGGCTGCGCTCATTTCGCTGCCCGAAACATCGCCAACCTTATGAATGAAGGGAGTGTACCAACCACCTGCCTCGACATAACTGTCGATAATGCCCTTCAGGTAGGCAATCTGTTCTTCTTCTGTTTCAACATCAGGCGTTACGCCGGGGGCATACAGATTTGCCCAGCTACCCGTGCCACCAGAGGTGCCGGGATTGGTCGTCTGAATGTTCTTTCCTGATACACCACGAATGGAATAGTGATGCGCGCTGGCTATGGCAGAAGCATTCGCCGAAAGACCTCCAAAGGGAGAAGCAAAGCTGAGGATGGGGTAATCGGGGAACATTTCTTCAAGAGCCGTCTTGGAATCCACAAGTTCCTTCTGGTAATTCGCTTCGCTCTGGTTTGCCATACCTTTATCGGTGTTCGAACGAAGGTCCATGTGCGAGTAGGAGTGGTTCTGCGGTTCAAGCTGACCTTTTGCGAAAAGGGCTGCCCATGTCGCAGCATCAGCGTAATCACTACCCGTAGCGCCAACGCGCGCGACAATCATCATCATTGTCGCTTCCATACCGTACTTCTCGCACATCTGCTGTACCAGAAGAGCGGTAGGATAAACGGAGTCATCAAAGGTAAGTGTTGCCATCGCCTTCGCGCCACCATAAACGGGAGCGTAAGCCGAGCGCAAGGTAACTTTTTCATCCTCGCTGGCAAAAGACACGGTTGAAAGTGTCGAGATAAGCAGAGAAAGTAATAATACAAGGAGCAATACTTTACTTGTTTTTTTCATAAAACACCTCTGAATGTAAATAATGGTTTTCAATTTAGTTTATTAAAGACTTAAAGTCCGAGATAACCCTTCAGTACAAGAAGCGTGTTTTTGACACCCTCTTTATGTGAGCGTTCATAGCCATGGCTCGCATACACGCCTGCGCCAATCAGTCCATGGCGGATATCGGCGCCTGCCGACAGGGTAGCCTCCACATCGGAGCCGTAATGGGGATAGACATCGACAGCGTAGGAAGCACCCGTCGCCTTGGCGCTCTCAATCAACTTACCGACCACGCCATAGTGGTATGGGCCGCCCGAGTCCTTCGCGCAGATGGAAACATCGCGCTCCGTGCAGGAGAGCCCATCACCAACACATCCCATATCCACGCTGATGGCTTCGGTGACACCAAGGGGGACGGAGGCGGCTCCGCCGTGACCAACCTCTTCAAATACAGTGACATGCACATATACAGGACGAGGGAGGGTATATCCTTCCTCACGAATCATTTTCGCGAAGCCGAGCAGAATTCCGACAGAGAGTTTATCATCGAGGAAGCGGCTCTTGATATAACCTGAAGCAGTGACACGGCTACGGGGATCGAAAGCGACAATGTCTCCGACCTCGACGCCGAGGGCGCGCACATCTGCCGCATCCGAAACATCCTCGTCAAGCACAAGCTCCACGCTCGAGAAGGTGCGCTTGGTGTCGGCAAAATCGCTGTTGACATGAACAGAGGCATTCACCAGCTGACAGGTGCCTTCCAGAATGCTTCCCCCGCGGGTGTATAGACGCGCGTTCTCACATTCCGCATTCTCGGCGCGCATACCGCCGAGGTTGGTCAGGCGAAGTCTGCCATCCCCCTTGATTTCTGCGACCATGGCGCCGAGGGTATCCGCATGCGCCTCCAGGAGAAGTCCGCCCTCTCCGCTTGTATCCTCGGTCGCGAGAGTAACGAGGACGCCACCCTTGGTTGTGATTGTCGCTTCATAGCCGAGGGCTTCAAATTCCTCCTTTACATAGCGGATAGCACCATCTGTAAATCCCGTCGGGCTATCGATCGCTAAAAGCTCCATTGTTTTCTCTACGGCAAACTCTGTGTATTTTTCCATAGAACTCTCCTTTTTTTGAGTGGCAAGTTGCCTTAATTGTCCTCATTATAGCACATTTCTTCTATTATTTCAATAATTTTACTAATCTTTTATCTTTATTTTTTTATTATTTGTACAGAATCGGCAAAGGCAAAAAAATTGTCGCCTGTGGTTGACAAGTGTCGCTTTTGGGTGTATAATTATTCTGGTTTAACCAAAATAAATATTTGAGAGGTAAAAAACAATGCGCTCTTCCCTTTTGAAAAGACTCCTTGTGGTGTTGACTCTCGTTATGATCCTTGTGATTTGTGTCACATCCTGCTTTCCTGTTCCTCCCGTAACCGACGGTGAAACCTCCGAAGGCGGAACCGAGGAGGAAGGCAAAGACGACGGCAACAAAGATGATGGCAACAAAGATGATGGTAATAAAGACGATGGCAACAAAGATGAAATCGTAACCATCACAATCGCAGAAGCACTCGAACTCTGTGGCGAGGAAGGCAACATCACCGCCGACCGTTACTACATCCGCGCTACCATCAAGTCTGTCACCAACGCCGAATTTGGCGCTATGGTGATTGAAGACGAGACGGGTTCTATTGCGGTTTATGGTACATATAGCGAAGACGGCTCCCTTACCTATCCCCAACTCGACTACCAGCCTGTAAAGGGAGATGAAGTTCTTCTTCATTGTATTCTCCAAAACTACAAGGGTACAAAGGAAGTCAAGAATGCTCGCCTGATTTCCTATGTCAACAATCAGGGCAAGCAGGACATCTCCGCTTACACCCCTGCGACAATCGCACAAGCAAGAGCGGCAGAAAAGGGTGACAAGGTGCTTGTAGAAGGCGTGGTTGCGCGCATCACTTACGCAACAGGTCTGAAGCCTATCGGTTACATTCTTGTCGACGGCACCTCTTCCATTTATGTATATGACGGCGACAGCGCACAGCGCGTCTCCATCGGTAATAAGGTCAAGGTCGCAGGCGCGAAAGACTACTGGATTCTCGACAAAGAGATTTCCGGCGCACAGAAGTTCGGCTACGGCGGATGCAATCAGCTGACCGAGGTTACCCTCGTTTCCAACGACAACGGCAACAGTGCATTCGATACCGCATGGGTTACCGAAAGCACCGTGAAAGATATTCTGGAAACACCTGTCAGCGAGGATATCACCACCCTCATTTACAAAGTAAATGCGTTGGTTAAGAAGGTTCCTGGAAGTGATTTTGTCAACTACTATTTCTTTGATCTTGACAACAAGACATCCTCTTATGCATATTCCCAGGCAAGTGGCGCAGATTTCGCATGGCTCGACGAATTTGACGGCAAAATCTGTACCGTATATCTGACAGCTCTCAACGCGAAGAGCTCCAGCACCGATTGCTTCTTCCGTTTCCTCCCTGTAAAGGTCGAGGACAACAACTTTACCTTCGATGCAAAGAATGCACCCGAGTTTGCACTTAAGTATTATGCGCTCGAGCAGTTCCTTGATACCTATGTTGCAAACCCCAATCTTGAAGTCATCACCAGCGTTTCCTCTGACCTTCTCGGCATCCATGGTATCACCGTCTCCTACACCTCTGACAACGAAGCCGCAGTCAAGTTTACCGAAAAGGAAGGCAAGCTCTACCTTGAATGTCTCGCCTCCGGTACGGCGAATGTCACCATTACGGCGACCTACGGTGATTATACCAAATCCGAGGTTGTTACCATTAAGATGGTAAACCCAGAAGATTTCGACTATGTGAATGTTCAGGCTGCTATCAATGCCCAAAAGAATGAAACCGTTACCATCCGCGGTATTGTCGGTCCTTCCCTTGTCAACAGAGACGGCTTCTATCTCATCGATGAGACAGGCATGATTGCAATTATCGTAAACGATATGTCCGAATTTGCCGGTCTTGAAATCGGACATGAAGTTATTCTGACAGGCATGCGCGACCTCTTCCACAATAATAACGGCGACCACGCAGGTCAGATTGCCATCACGAGTGCAGTTATCGAAGCGAACCTTTTTGGTGAACACGAATACAACACCTCCTTCTTCATCACCGACAAAACGCTTGCAGACTTCTATGCACTCAATGCCAATGAGCAGCATTGTAACGAGGTTTATGTGGTAAAGGCGACCATTGAAGTACAGTCTACTCCATATTACACCAATATCAAAATCAAGAGTGGCTCCACTACCGTATCCCTTTACTGCTCCAGCGCGGCACAGTATAAGTTCCTCGAACAATTTGCAGGACAGGAGGTTACCCTCGAACTCGCTCCCTGCAACTGGAACAACAAGACCTACTGGGCAGGTTGTGTTCTTGCCGTTATCACTGAGGACGGCAAGGTATATAATACCTTGAACTTCGATAACAACTGATTTTTATTCCGGATACACAAAAAAGAGAATGAGGCTTCGGTTTCATTCTCTTTTTATTGTCGGGGATGACTGCTTGACAAAATGGGGAAAGTGTATTATAATGGTGAGAGAAAAATAATAAGTGAGACACTATGAAGACCAAAACCGAACAAATGTATGACAGTATGCCCATATGGCGTCTGTTCTTCGTCATCGCGCTCCCTGGTATGATCAGCATGTTCGCGATGTCGATTTACAGCATCATTGAGGGCATTTTTATCGGGCAGACCTTGGGTGAAAATGCGTTTGCCGCCGTGAATATCGCCTTTCCTCTGGTTATGATTAACTTCTCCCTCGCCGACCTGATTGGTGTCGGCGCATCCGTCCCGATTTCCATCGCGCTCGGACGCGGAGACAAGGAGACGGCGAACAATGTTTTTTCCGCCTCCACCCTGATGATTTTCATCACCTCGGCGGTGATGGGCGCGATTATGTATTTTGCCGCGACGCCCCTTGTGCGTTTTATGGGTGCGGAGGGTGACCTGCTTGTCACCTCGGTGAAGTATCTGCGCACCTTTGCCCTGACAGGACCTGTGACAACTATATTCTTCGCGATGGATAACTACCTTCGTATCAGCGGTTATGTCAAGACGAGCATGGTTATCAATGTGGCATCGAACTTTGCGACCATCGGGCTTCTCGCTCTCTTCCTCTTCGTCTTTCATATGGATGTTGTCGGCTCGGCGCTGGCAACCTCGATATCGATGTGTCTTTGCTCCGTGGTGGCTATCACGCCCTTCCTGCGTGGCAAGGCGCTTCTCTCCTTCACGAAGCCGAAGTTTTCTTTCTCTATGATAAAGCAGATTGTCGCGTGTGGTTCTCCTATTTTCCTCAGCAATATTGCAGGGCGTGTCACCTCAATTCTGATGAACATCTCCCTGATGACACTCGGTGTCAAAGTGCTTGGTGAAGGCGGAGGCACAACGGCGATTGCTATCTACGCCGTCCTGATGTATTCCTCCGACCTCTGCTGGCCTCTGCTTTATGGCATCAGCGACTCCCTCTCCCCTGCAATTGGCTACAACTGGGGTGCGAGAAACTATACCCGTGTCAAGAAAATTGCCAGCACGGTATTCCTATCCACCGCTGTCGTCGGACTGATTTCCACTTCTCTACTCTTCTTTTTCCCGAAGACCATAGCTTCTCTTTTTGTGGAAGGAGAAAAACAAGAACTGCTCAGAATGTCAGCAGAAGCGATTCGTATATTCTGTTATGCCTATCTCTTCCGATGGATTACCGTAGCAACGCAAAGCTTCTTCAGCGCGATTGAAAAGCCCCTCCTTGCCACCACAATGTCCGTCTCCATGGCTTTGATTTTCCCTGTTCTGCTTCTCGGCGCGCTTTGGTATTTTGAACTCGACGGTATCTGGTTTAACTTCGTCGGCGTCAATATTCTCGGCGCGATGCTCGGTATCATTCTTCTTCTCTTCGTCTTAAAAGAAATCAAAAGGCGCGAAAGTGAACTTCCCAAAGCACCGGAACTCTATATAGCAACCGAACCTGACACCGTGTCAGAGCCTGAAGCAAAACAATAAAACAACAAAAAAACGGCGTGAAAAATCACGCCGTTTTTGCGCTTTAAGCATATAATGATTGCAATAATATACTTATTCTGCAAACAAATGTTTACCAGACGAAAGATTTTCCACTCTTCCCGAGGGGAAAGTAAAGGTTGCAGTAGCACCTTGTGGAATATCGATTTCGTAGTAAACAACATCGTCTTTATAGTACCAATACAGCGCTACTTTACCCGAGCGCGAATCGATGGACGCCTTGGCGAAGCCGAGACGGCGGTCGGGGTGGGGCGCGATTTCGATATGGCGATAAGCGGGAGCTGTGGAAACGGGCCTGATGCCTACGGAAACGCCAAAAATCCAATCGAATACAGCACCATAAGCATAGTGGTTGAAGGAGTTCATATCACGACTCCAGAACGAACCATCCTCTTTGATACCATCCCAGTGCTCCCAGATGGTGGTCGCTCCCTGATTGACCGAGAAGAGCCACGAGGGATTTTTCTCCTGGAACAGAAGGTCATACGCGACATCGGTGTATCCCGTCTCTGTGAGCGCGTGGAGAAGGTATCCTGCACCAACAAAGCCCGTGGTCATGCGATTCCCGTTTTCGCGAATCATCTCCACAAGTTTCTCTGCAAGCGCAGGGCGTTCTTCGGCAGTACAAAGTTCAAAGTGAAGAATGAGCGTGAGGGCAGTCTGTGTCATACCCTCGCAGAATTTATCGCAGATATCATAGCCTTCCACAGGGCGCTCGGTACAAGGAAGTTTCGCCTTCGGCATACCATTTTCCATAAAGTATTCGCAAAATCTCTTTTTGATATTTAGAAGAAGCTCACGGTAGGAAGCCATATCTTCGCCGAGGGCTTCGCCAGCTTGAATAAGAAGGTTGGTCGAATGGGCAAAGAATGCGCTCGCGATAAGATCGGCGGAGGTAGCACCCTCGTAGGTGTCCTTGCCGGTATCCATAGAAAGCCAGTCGCCATAGTGACGGCCTTCGAGCCAGAGATATTCCTCGCATCCTGCGTGGTGCATATATTCTACCCATTTTTTCATCATGGGGAAGTTCTCGCGGAGCATCTCGCGATTGCCATAGGCAAGATACATTTCCCAGGGAGCAATACAAGCGACATCTGACCATGCGGCAGAGATACGGCGTCCTTCATCGATGCAGACAGGAGCGATATCCATCACGGCGCCATCAGGGCGTTGTTCAATCGCAACATCGCCGAGCCACTTTCTGAAAAAACGCTCAACATCAAAGTTAATGGCTGCTGTACGGCAGAACACCTGTGCATCTCCTGTCCAGCCGAGGCGCTCATCACGCTGGGGACAATCGGTGGGGATATCCAGGTAGTTGCCCTTCTGTCCCCAGATGATATTATGATAAAGTTGATTGATTTTCTCGTTGCCTGATACAAAATCGCCTGTACGGCGGATATCCGAGTTGACCGCAATCGCGGTGAAGGAGGCGAGGTCGACCTCGTCAAAGGGGTACTCGCTGAGGCGGATATAACGGAAGCCCTGGAAGGAGTAGAGGGGCTTGAAGATATCCTCTTCCCCACTCATAATATAGGTCATTTCGTTCTTCGCACTACGATAGTTCTCTGTATAGAAGTTACCGTCCCTATCGAGAACCTCTGCATGATGAAGGACAATTCTTTCGCCGCGCTTTCCCTTTACCTTCACCTCGACATAGCCCGTCATATTCTGACCGAAGTCTATGACACGCTCCCCCTTCGGGGTGATGATACAGGATACGGGTTTTATATGTTCCTGCTCGGTGACATCCTCGCCGACCTGCTCGACAAGTTCGGTCGGAACATTGTCCCTGACGGCATAACCAACCAGGGCGATGGGGGCGGTCATATCACAGGTTTCACCATGATAAATCTCGGAGAAGGTGACAGGGGAGGTGTAAACCTCGAAGGTCTCGTCCGATACAAGCACTTCTTCTG
>JAFVYW010000154.1 GCA_017508465.1 Clostridia bacterium | reverse complement strand
GACGGAATTTTGAATACTTCAGCGAAGATCCCTATCTCGCGGGTGAGATGGGTGTGCAGGAGGTGCTGGGAGTCCAGAGCACAGGCGTCGGTACATCCTTAAAGCATTTCGCCCTGAACAATAGTGAGAATTTCCGTTTTATAAGTGATAGTATCGCAGATATGCGCACAATACACGAGTTGTATCTTCGCCCCTTCATGCGCACAATCAGGATGGCAAAGCCCGATACGGTGATGTGCGCATACAACAAAATCCGCGGGGTGTTCTGCTCGGAAAACGGGTGGTTGCTACGCGACATACTGCGCGACGAATGGGGCTTTACCGGCGCGGTGATGACCGACTGGGGGGCAATTCATGACAGGGCGCGCGGTATCGTAGCAGGTGTCGACCTCGAGATGCCAGGCGATACGCCGATATGCAAAAAAATGCTCTATGACAACGCAGACAATCCCGAGGTACAAAAGGCACTCGACGAGAGCGTTCTTCGCATCTTAAGCCTTGTGGAAAAATATGGTGAGAGACAGTCGTATCAGGTGGATTTTGATGCGCATCATGACCTCGCGCGCAGAATAGCCGAGGACAGCGCCGTGCTTCTCAAAAATGGGGGTTCGCTCCCCTTGTCGATGGATGCGGAATTCACAATCATCGGAGATCTCTTTGAGAATATGCGTTACCAGGGGGCGGGCAGCTCGATGATTTGCCCGACCAGACTTGTCACGCCGAAGGATGCCTTTGATGCGCGCGGTGTCCGCTATGCCTATTTCAAGGGCTATGCAAATGGAGACGGAGACAGCGACAGGCTTCGCGAGGAGGCGCTCGCGCATGTTCACGAGGGGGATACGGTGCTTCTCTTCCTCGGACTTACCGATGAGATAGAAAGCGAGGGTATTGACCGCGCTGATATGAGCTTGCCCGAGGAGCAGATTGCGCTTGTCGATGCGCTCTGTGAAAGGGGCGCAAAAATCAACATTGTACTGTATGGTGGCTCGGCGATTGCGCTTCCCTTTATTGACAAAACCGAGAGCCTTCTGCTGATGCTCCTGCCCGGACAGGCGGGTGGTCTTGCAACGGCGAATCTCCTGTTCGGCGATATCTCACCGTCAGGACGCCTCAGCGAAACCTTCCGTCACAGCGCCGACCTTGTCCCATTCACAGACGCGTTTTCCCGTGGCGAGACAGAGCTATATAAGGAAGGCGTTTTTGTCGGCTATCGCGAGGCATTTTTCCGCCCCGATACGGTAGCGTTTCCCTTTGGCTACGGTCTTTCTTACAGTGAGTTTTCTTATCACGGGATGGCACTTACCGATATGGGAGACGAGATTTCAGTCACCGTTGACCTGGAGAACAGTGGCAGAATGGCGGCAAAAGAAGTGATACAGGTCTACTTCTCTTCCCCCGAATGCGCGGTGGCGCGTCCTGTGCGCGAGCTATGCGCGTTTGAGAAGGTTTCCCTCGGGGCTGGTGAGCGCAAGCAAGTCACGCTTACCATAAAAAAGGAGGACCTGAAATATTATCATAGCGACGAGAGGCGCTTTGTGCTTGCAAAGGGTGAATACACCTTTACCGTCGCCAGGGACGCGATGACACCGATACTCTCGGATACACTCACGCTGGATGGCGAGGCGCTGCCTTCCCCCTATCCCGAAGAGGTGGATATGCTTTATCGGGAAGGAAGAATTGGTGATATGACGGACGAGTTGTTCGCCGTCATCTGCGACCATACGCTTCCCGAAGAGCGTCAGCGCTTACCGATTACGCTGGAGAGTCCTTTTTCTGACCTTTCCCTGACCTTCTTTGGCAGATGCCTTTCCTCCATCGTCCTTTCCCTGCCGAAGTTTTCGATGTGGAAGGCGAAACGAATGAAGCCTTCCAGGGAGAGAGACAACTGTATCAAATCTGCACTCTTTTTCCGCAGGATGATAGAGATGAACACCCTGAATGGTATGACGATGGGATCGGGGGGTATGATGCCCTACCATATCGCATGTGGCTTTGTCGAGATAGCAAACGGGCATCTCCTTGGCGGTATCGGTAAAATGCTGCGCCCAATCAAATTGCCCCCAAAGAATTAATATTTTGTTTAGATTCGTATGGTATATGTAATCACGAGGTGATAAAAAATGATACACATTCTCGTCGTTGATGACGACAAAAACACAAGACGATACTTCGAGGCTCTTCTTGAAAAGGAGGGTTATACCGTTTTTACAGCACAAAATGGCATTGAGGCGTTTGATGTTATGGATAAAGAACACATTGACCTTGTGGTTCTTGATATCATGATGCCAAAAATGGATGGGTATGAATTTACCAAAACATTAAGAAATGTAAACAATTATTTGCCAATCCTTATGGTTTCGGCAAAGCAATTGCCGCAGGACAAGCACCAAGGCTTTCTTGTCGGTACAGATGATTATATGACAAAGCCTATCGATGCGAACGAGTTTTTATTCCGCATCAAGGCCCTGCTCCGCCGTGCGAAAATCGCGAGTGAAAAGCAGATCACCTTCGGCCGCGTCACGCTTGATTACGATGCGCTCTCCGTCAGGATTGGTGAGCGCACCGAAACACTGCCACAAAAGGAATTCCTTCTTCTTTACAAGCTCCTGTCCTATCCTGACAAAATTTTCACACGAATCGCCCTGATGGATGAAATCTGGGGAAACGACTGTGAGACAGGATGGGAGACGGTCACGGTTCATATCGCGAGACTTCGCAAGCGCTTCGAGAATATCGATGATTTCGAAATTGTGTCTGTGCGCGGTCTCGGCTATAAGGCGGTTAAGAAAAAATGAAGAATTCGGACAGAAAGAATAAACTATCTCTCGCCATTCTCTACTCTGCCATTATTTTTGCAACCCTTGCAGTCGCTTTGGTTCTCGTTGCGACAGCGGCGTATTTGCTCGTCGAGTTCGGTGTGATTTTCGAGTTTGGTGAGATGACGCGTGATATCGGCGCGCTGGTATGGCTTATCGCAGGCGCGAGCCTTGTTCTTGGTTGGACAATTTCCTTTTTCACATCGAAGCTGACATTACGCCCTGTCAACCATTGTATCAGCGAAATCAACAAGCTTGCCGTCGGTAATCTTGACGCAAAAATTCACTTTTCATTTCCCTATACATCCATGCCCGCCTTTGTCGAGGTGGAGGAGAGCTTTAATAAGATGGTAAAGGAGCTTCGGAATGTCGAGCTTCTTCGCAGTGATTTTATCAACAATTTCTCCCACGAGTTCAAGACACCTATCGTGTTTATCGCTGGCTTTGCCAAGCTCTTGCGCCATGCCAATCTCACAGAAGCGGAGCGTGAAGAGTATCTTCTTGCCATTGAGGAGGAGTCCATCCGCCTCTCGCAGATGGCAACAAATGTGCTGAATATGACGCGTATTGAAAACCAGGAAATCCTGACAAGCAAATGCGAGTTCAATCTGTCCGAGCAAATCCGTTCCACGGTACTCCTTCTGGAAGAAAAGTGGTCGAAGAAGGAGATTTCCTTCGACATGGATTTCCCTGAATATATGATTGTAGCAAGTGAGGAATTGCTCAAGGAGGTCTGGATCAATCTCATCGATAATGCCATCAAGTTTTCGCTTCAAGGCGGAGAGATTGGCATCAGTATCGCAGAGCACGAGGGAAAGCTTACCGTCGCCATTTCCAATACGGGAAGCGAGATTTCCGATGAGGATAAGCTTCGTATTTTCAGCAAGTTTTATCAAGCGGACACTTCGCATGCAACAGAAGGCAACGGCATCGGTCTTGCCATCGTCAAGAAGGTGGTTTCCCTGCATGGCGGCGAGGTTTTTGTCGAAAGCCAGAATATGAAAACGACATTTTTCGTAACGCTCCACATAAAATAATGATTTATAAAAGCCGTATTTTTTTCAAAAGTACGGCTTTTGTTTATTTTCAGTTTTGTTTTTATTTGTAGAATATTAGTGGAAAATAATCCATTGAGGTGTTTTATGCGTTATTTACTTTTTAATCCACTTTCCGGTCATGGCAACGCGGAAGACGTCGCAAAAACCTATGCGCTCACCTTGGCAGAGCCTTCCTTGCTTGTCGATATGACAAAGGACGATGTCGCATCGATTGTGCAAGGCATGGCAAGGGAGGATAGCATCGTACTATTTGGCGGCGACGGCACACTCAACTGCTTTGTCAACATGTTAGACACCGATGCCCTTGTCGGAACGGTTTATTATCTGCCCACAGGAACAGGAAATGACTTTTTCACCGATTTGAAAGCGCCTGTCGAGAGTGAGCCTGTGGAAATAACAAAATATCTTCGCGCGCTTCCTGTTGTGAAATATAACGACGAGGAGAAAAGGTTCATCAACGGCGTGGGCTACGGCATTGATGGGTACTGTTGCGAGGTTGGAGATGCGATGAAAGCGCAGGGGAAGATTCCGAATTATGCAGGCATCGCCATCAAAGGTCTGCTTTTCCATTACAAGCCCTGTGGCGCAACGGTCGTGGTCGACGGTGTGAGTCACCGATATGAAAGGGTATGGATTGCGCCGACGATGCTCGGTGGTTACTATGGTGGCGGAATGAAGCCCGCGCCCGGGCAAAACCGAGAAAACGGTCGTCTGTCTCTCATGGTTTTTCATGGCTCGGGGAAGCTCCGTACGCTTATGATTTTCCCATCCATTTTTTCGGGAAAACATGTAAAGCATAAAAAGTATGTAGATGTTCTTCTGGGGGAGGAAATCACAGTAACATTTGACGAGTCGCGCCCGATGCAGATTGACGGCGAAACCGTTCTTGGCGTAAAGGAATACACCGCACATATCAGATAAGGAGAAGAAAATGAAAAAAACAGATGTTCTGACGATACCCAATGCGCTGACATTGTTGAGACTGCTTCTGATTGTCCCCATCGTTGTGTTCATCCTGAAGGAAGAATACCTCATCGCGCTTTTATTTGTGGCACTCTCGGCTCTGACCGATGTGCTTGACGGCATCATCGCGAGGCGCTTCGGGCAGGTGAGCGATCTTGGAAAAATTATAGATCCCATCGCGGATAAACTCACACAATGCGCCCTGATTGTTTGTCTTGTCAAGCGCTTTCGCGCGATGCTTTTTATGATTATTTCTTTCATTGTGCGCGAAGGAGTGGTCGGATTCTTTTCGATGTACACTTTCAAAAAAACAAAGCGCGTGACAAGTTCGAGATGGTACGGCAAGGTCAATACGGTTATCATTTATGGCGTGATGGGCATGCTTCTCCTTTTCCCGCATATGCCAATACATCTTGCGAATGGGGCTATCTGGTTTTCGACAATCCTGATGCAATTCTCTCTCATCGCCTACACATTTCATTACATACGCACTCTTCGGGCGTATCATAAAGAAAATGAATAAAAAAAGAGCTGCATTTCTCCTGAAAATGCAGCTCTTTTTTCTGTATATAGGGGACTATGATGGAATAATTCTTTGTTTTCTACCAAATTTCGACTTTATTTGAGGATGGTGAGCAGTTTTTCGACCGCTTCATCCACGCTGTCAAAGGCGATGGAGTAGTCGCAGATTTCCTCGTTATTTCTCTCCCCTTCAATAGAGATCAGGCGACTGACCTTTTCCTCGATGGGAATGTCCTCCTCCAGAATGGTGCGAAGGAGTGCTTCGCGGTTGCGCTTGATATATACGGTAATTACATTGTCGAAGTTTGTCTTGAGCGCCATCGCGCCACAGATATCCATGACGGTCAGGACATGATTGCCACGCGCAAGAATATCGCTGACATCCGAAAAGCGTGAGCCATAGCCATGAGAGGCGTACATCGTGGATTCAAAAAGCTCCCCTCTGTCGCACATTTTCTGATACGCATCGACCGAGACGATATGATAGAGGGCTTCGGGCGCTTTGGGGTTGGTGGTATAGCTTTTGAGCCTTTCAAAGGGGAGAACTTCAAGCAGGCGTCTTGCAATCTCGTTTTTCTCACTACCCGATGGACCGACAAGAACCACCATTCCCGCCCGACCAGGAAGCAGACGCTCCGGAGAGGCGCTATAACTCTTGGTGATGACCTCGACGAGCTTCAGGAATTCATCATAGGTATTGACAGCGAGCATACCTGTCGCCTTGCGATTCCAGGGCTTGCGCATCAGAATCGGATAGGCGGCTTGCGAGCGGAAAACATTGTGCATACCATCATCAAAGAGGATATCGACATTGATTTTATCTTTTCTTGCGCCCATGTAGATGTTTTCAGGAGGTATTTCAGGAAATTCCTCCAGAATGCGCTGTGCGCGGATACCCATGAAGCGTGGGGTGATGGAGGTCGAGACGAATACCTCGGTCATCTCGGAGAGTTTTTGCACGAACTCGCGTGCGCCCGCGATAACGGGCTGTGTGCGGAAGAATTCGGGATCGTCAAAAAACTCAAAGATAACATCGGCGCGTGTACCAAGCTTTCCCCAACGGTCAACCTCATGAATGGTCAGAGGGGGATCGAATTTATACTTTTCATTGGCAAGACGGATGGCGTAGGGGATACACTCCATCAGCAAGTCATCGATATCGAGCGCCGTAGACATACGAAAGCGTTTGCTCATATATTTTTCCTTTGTTATTTTTTCTATATTGTAGCATAAACGGGTGAAAAAGTCAACTGCAATTATTCGCTCAGTCACGCCATGCATCATGCTTTTTCCACTACCTTTGCCATATTGCTGACACTTTATACAAAAGAGCCCAACGCATCCATAGCACTGGGCTCTTTTATTCAGAGAATTCTTTGCTCAAAGGCAGCAGACGCATCACGCGAATAAATCAATTCGGTATGGGTGAGCAGGAGGTTCTCCCACGCATCAAGCGTCATAGGCGGATAGAAATATTTACCTTGAACGAAGCGACAATCGATGCCGCGGAGATACTCTATCTCTTCCTTTGTGGAAATACCCTCTACGATCATCGGAATACCAAGGCTATGCGCAAGATTTATCAGGGATCTCAAGATGGTATAGTCACTTGACTGGGCAAAGTTCTCTTTTTCTGTCGAGAAGTTGCTGATACTGATTTTCAGTGCATCGACGCGGATTTCGCGCAGGCGACGGAAGGAGGAATAGTTCGTGGTGAAGTTATCCATAAAGACGAGATAGCCTCTCGCTCTGAGCTTTTCGATTTCGTTATCCACAAGTTCCTCGTAATGCGCATTCGTGGTTTCACTCACTTCGATGCGAAGATCGATACGATCAAGATGGTATTTTTCAATCAGAGCATCAAAGGTAGCGCAAGCATCGCAGGAGAGGAGGTCTGTCGCGGTCATATTGACGGAAACGGGAAGAACAATCTTCGGGTGACGGTCAAGCCATGCGCGCATATCGGCACAGACCTTTTCCCAGATGATACGGTCATGCAGGGCGGTGAGACCATATTTTTCAAGAATCGGAATGTATTGAGAGACATCCATGAGTCCGCGGGTGGGGTGATTCCATTGAGAAATAACCTCGGCGCCGATGATAAGACCGGTATTGATATCCACCTTGGGTTGGAAATAAAGTTCAAACTCACCCTTGGCAAGTCCGTCCTTGATCTCCATGAGCAATACCTTTTCGCGTTCCGCGGAGGACACCTGTTTCGGCTTATAATAAGAAAGACGCGTGAGAGCATTGGAGAAACAATTCTTCATCGTTTCGCGTGCACATTCAAACATAACCGTCATGGAGAGGGATCTGTCGCGAATGGGATAAACGCCGAGGGCGGGCAGAAAGGCTACGGTCTGTGAGAGGTTCTTCGAGATAGCTACAAGACGCGTTGCCAGCTCTTCGAGGGGTTCCCTGTCATCAGGCAGGAAGAGTCCGAAGTGGTCTCGTCCGAAATAGGCGACGGTAGCATTGTGGTTCATCTCAAACTCATGGAGGACATAGGAAAGCTCTGCGATATATTTATCGCCAAGGCGAGGTCCGAACCACTCGTTGAAAATCTTGAAATTTTCAATGCCGACCGAAACAAGCGCGTATTTTTGTGACACGGGTGCCTCTTTCAGGAAAACTTCCACGCCATCGAGAAATTCTTTTTTCTCATTCATACCCATCGTATACGGATCATCGATGGTGACGGAGGTCGTTTCATCGTAGATATAGAACTGTCCTTTGCCGAGCAGCTTGGCGCTGTAAAGTGCTTTGTCTGCCTTTTCAAAAAGCGTATTCACATCGCGCTCATTCGTGGTAAACACGACACCAACGGATGTTGAGAGAACGAAGTCTGTGCCCTGAAGCTCCTTGGCATTTTTAAGATTGGTGATAATGCGCTTGACCTTTTCCAGGATCGGTACGGTCGTATTGATATTCGGCAGGAAGGCGAAAAACTCATCACCACCGAAACGGCCAAGGACATCGCTCTGACGGAAGGCATTGGTAAGCTCATTCGCCATCATACGAATGATACTGTCGCCGATACCATGACCGAATGTGTCATTGATCAGCTTGAAATTATCCATATCAAAGAAAAGGAAGGCGCAAAGCGAGCCGCGGTGTTCTTCAAGGTAGCGGTCGATGATAGAGAATGCGGAGGTCTTATTGAGCAAGCCTGTCATCGTATCGCGCTTCACCGACTGTTGAAGCGAGGCAATCACCTGGTGCGTTTTATCGGTGTTCCAGAGGCAACCACGGATATAAGAGCCTTCGCCGCTCGGACTTAACATCAGGCAACGGTTATCGGAGAACCAATGGTATGTGCCATCCTTATGGCGCAGGCGAAGCTCCATGTGTGCTTCTCCGTTTTCATTGAACTCGTTGTAGAATTCTTCCGTCTGGGCGTAGTCCTCGTCACTCATAAGATAGCGCAGGCAATCGTTTGTCTCGCTCTCGCGATAGACCTCCTGGAGATCCCATTCGGTATAACCGAGGACATCGAGCGAGTTTTCAAATTTTGAGTTTTCCTTATTTGTCAGGTCATACTCATAAAACATAACGCCCGCAAAAGAGGAGATAAAACGGAAACGGTCCTCCGAAAGACGAATTTTGCGATACAGATCGTGATAACGATCCTTGCGGCGCATGACATCGAGGCTTTCCTCTGTTTTGAGGGTGACATCCACCATAAAGCAATACGCGAGGGGGCCATCCTGGGTGTTTGTATCAATATTCGCGTAAACATTGACATAACGGACGGTGCTGTCGGTTGTATTCAAACGGAAATCGATCGTGAATTGCTTGTTTTTTTCATCTGGTTCTTTGTTTACAATAGTCTCAATGTGTTTTTTATCTTCCTCATGGACCATGCCGAGCAGAGTGCCTTGGGTGAGTTCGACAAACTCATCCATACTCTTACAACGGAAGAAGCGCACCACTTCACTATTGAGGTAAAGCAGAGAGCGTGGGGCATCCAGCTTATAGACAAAAAAGCCACCTGGAAGATAGTCAAGTTCTTTTTTCAGAACAACACTCATAATTTTCTCCTTTCTTCTGGGAGATCACGGATTATTTCACCCTCGACTTGTAACGGATAGAGGTATTCGTCTTGATAAAGATACGATATTCTTCGAGGGGAATGGGTTTGGCATAATAGTAACCCTGAACAACCTCGCAGCCAAGCTCTTTGACAAGCTCAAACTGCTCTGCCGTTTCGACGCCTTCCTGTACAACGGTCATACCGAAGGACCTGGAAAGATCGATAAGCATCTTATGAAGGGTTTTGTCGCGTTGAGCATCGAAGCCCGGCGTGAGAAGGTCGCGGTCAATTTTGATTTCGTCCATTTTTACCTTACGAAGAAGGTCAAAGGAGGAATAACCAGAGCCGAAGTCATCAATCGAACAGCGGATGCCATTCTTATGCAGTGCTTCGACAAGCTCAAACAGGCGCGCGTTGTCCTCGATAGCGAAACTTTCTGTCAGCTCAAGAGTTAAGAAGTCATCGGCGATGCCGTACTTCTTCTTATTATCGATATAATAGGTGAGGAAGTCCTCTTGTGTCGCGGTGACACGGGAGACATTCACGGAGATGGGGTACACCTGCTCGCCCTTTTCGGTAGCGCTCTTGAAGTATTCGCACACCTGAATGAACATGTAATGGTCAAGACGAGCGATGAAGCCGTTCGTTTCCAGCTGTGAGATAAACTCTGCGGGGAAGGTATAGGTGCCTTTTTTCGGATCAAACCAACGAACAAGCGCTTCGGCCGAGTCGATACGGTCATGAGCGATACTGTACTTGGGCTGGAGGAAGAGACGGAACTCTCCGTTTTCCAGAGCGCTTTCCATCGTTGCTTCGATACGCTGACGGCGGATGTGCTCCTGGTTGACATCCTCGGTGTACAGGGTGTAGGGTTGGCTCGTGCCTTCCTTTTCCGTTTCGGCGGCAAGGGTTGCGCAGTTGATCATATCGTCAACACTCTTATGATTGCCGCTACCTGTGATATATACACCGATACGCATCTGGAGAGTGGCACTTTCCGCTTCGGGAATGGGAGCGCGGTTCTTATTGATGAGGGCAAGAAGCAGGCGAACCTTTTCGCCGAGGGCGCGCTCGGAGGAGAAGTGATAGAGAATGTAAAAACGACCATTGTCGCTATATCCATAGAATTCGCCATCGGCACAGAGTGCGCCAATGACATCGGCGATGCCTTTCAGAATGGCATTCATAACCTTTTCGGTCATGGTGTCCGCTAAAAGGTGAAAGCCTTTGAGCTCACAGGAGAGAATTGCGTAGCGCTTTGTCGGACTCGCGTAGACATTCTCGACAACAAAACGGCGGAAGCGCTGTGCATTGGGACAACCGACCTTATCATCCGTATCACTCTCTTCAATCAGCTTTTTCGTCTGGAAACGGTGACGGACAAAGTGAATGATGATAAAGGCGATCAAGGCAAGCATCGCGATGATGGATATCGTCACAATCTGGCGAAGGTAGGAATAGGAGGACGCGACAAGAAGGTCAGATTTCGCAAGAGTGATACAGGTAATCGCGCCATCGGTCGAGGAAGCAACCTGACCTATCGCGATCATATAATCAACGCCATCTATGGTGGCGCTTATTGTCGCAGGAGATTTTTCGTTTACGGCATTGAAAACATCAGCGTAGACACTCTCCGATGTCGTGAGATCGCGGATCGCGATATAAATATTGCGGCCAAAGGTATGGTTGAAATCACTCGCCGTGGCATCGTCAATAATCTCACCATTGGAGCCTTCCGTATTGAATAGGACGATCGCGGAGGTCTGCTCGCCGAGTAACGGTGACAAATCAAAGATTTCATCGGCGGGAATAAGACTGATAAGTCCGTCGCAGGAGGTGTTTGAACGGACAGGCACATAAAACGGGACAACGCCGTTGCCTTTCGGTTCGACGAAAAGAGACGAACATTTTTCCGCGTTCACACCAAGGAATTGCTCGAGGTGGGAATAGATTTCGGTATCAGAGATTTCGTGACCATAGGCATTAAAGACATTTGTGCCATTGGTATAGAAAAGCTCGCCGATATCGTCGCGTCCAATGACTTCCTGCTCGATATAATTATCAATTTCGTCCTTGGTTTTCAATTTCGCAATTTCATTTGAGATGGGATAGAGCTTTTCAAATTCTCTTGTGATGTCGGCGTCCACCTTATGAAGCGTGTCGGACATGTGCGCGGTAGCGCTATCGCTGGCAACGCCGGAAAAGAAGAGCGCGTAACCCGAGAGAAGCGAGAGAAAATATATCAGCAAAATGGCAACGCAAAGTATTGAAACAACCATTGTTATCTCGCCTATGCGATTCTTTTTTCTTTTTTCCATATTGGCTCTTCCTTTCTGAAAATTAAAAAAATAGGTTCAGATGTAAACTATTGTTTTCCTTCTTCGCTTTCTTCCTTGATTTTGTGAATCAAATTAAAAGTCATCATGCCGATAACGACAACCCACAAAATGACGATAACAATGAGAGATGCCCTTGTCTGGAAGAAGGATGTAAGGGATGTGATCAGGGTGAGGTTGGTCACATATCGGCCGACAAGGCGCTCTTCGGGGACGGGATAGGTATCTTCTTTTGGGTTCGCATCTCCTTTGGTAACGAAGGTGTACTTTCCGTCCTCTTGTATCACCGAGGTGACTCGGTGGGTATTGAGCATGCCATAAATGGACGGGTCGGGAGAGAAGAAGGTGATGATATCCCCCTCGACAACATCGTCCGCCTTGCACTTTCGGATGAGGACATAGGAGTTTTCCATAATCTCATCTTCCATGCTGCCTGTGGTGATATGGAGAACAGAGAACCCGAACACATCGGGGACCTCACCGCGCACCTTATCAAGCACAATGCCTATGGTGATTACAATAACGAGAGCGAGAAAAAGATACGAGGTGATGGAGATCATTTTTTTCCAGGGGAGTTTTTTCAGCATTATCTGCCCTCCCCTGTATCGTTGTCATCCAGAACGATACCTTCCGTACCGAGTGTACGAAGGGCTTTCCACATAGATGCGCCAGAAATCCTGACACGGGTGGTGGCAATTTCGTTTTGGCACTGATAAAGTGTGTATTGCTCCTCGGTGAGTGGAAGAAGCTTGTCGAAGTAAGGAAGGGTGCTTTTGTCCATCCTGCGACTGGCGCGTGAGATAGCAAAACGCTCGAGAAGTCCCAGTTTTTCTTTGCCTGAAAGTCGTCTGATGGTTGCCATCGCTGACTGCACATCGGGGAGTGCCTGGATAGCCATAAAGAGCTTTGCTCTTTCCTTGGATTGAAGGGCGAGAACTTCCTTGCGGGACAGGGCGAGAAATACCACGCTCGCTTCGTCTTCAATCTTTTTGGTAAGAACAATGTCACCCTTGAAGAGAAGGAGAATATTTTTGCCGATATATACGGGTGTTGCAGGACAAGCAGTGATGTTCGTTCTGTATGCCACGGGATCAGGAAGATACTTCGTGAGGTCCTCGCCCTCGATAGTTTCTGGTGCTTGTTCGGTGGCAGGCTCGGAGTGAGATTCTTCGTTTTGTTCAGAATGACTGTCGGTGGCAGGCTCGGCGTCAGGGGTTTCGGGTGCTTGTTCGGTGACAGGCTCGGTGTCGAGGGTTTGCTCTTCAGCAGGTGCTTCGGCGCTGACTTCCTCGATGGGTGCTTCGACAACCGGCTCTTCAACAGGAGTAACCTCTTCGATAACAGGTTCTTCGGCAGGAGCGACCTCTTCGGCGGGTGCTTCGGTGGTAGGCTCTGCATCAGGCGCAGGGGTGATTTGTCCAAGGGTATCGGCAACGGTAGTGTCCGCAGGTGCAGTGCCTTCACCGTAAATAACCTTAACAAGTCCACGCTTTGCCAGTTCTTCCGTTGTCTCATAGGGCATCGTGAAGTCCTGGGCGATATAGGTATCATCCTTTTCAAGACCGAGAACGCGCATCTGCTCTTCTATGAGTTCAAGACAATAGCGGAGCGAACGCTCACTACGCACCTTCATCATCATAGGTAGCTCGGGGTTCTTTGCCGAATTGTCGATAAAGTGATATTTCTGGATGGAATAGTTCTCGGGGTTGAGCGCAAGTTCTACCGTCAAGGACTTGCCCTTGACATTCAGTTTCGAGATATGTACCTTCGCCTTCTTGAAGGTTTCGTTGGCGAAGCTCATACGCGCCTTTACGCCACGATAGGATAGGAGAAGGTTTTTGATTTCGGTGTAGATTTGTTGAAGCTCCTTGTCGGACTGGATGAGCTTCGACAGGAAGGAGTGACGATAGCGCACCGCAAGCTCTTCGGGGCGGAAGCCATTGAGGGCGGGCTCGGAGTGAGATTCTTCGCTTTGCTCAGAATGACTGTCGGTGGCGGGCTCGGCGTCGAGGATTTCGGGTGCTTGTTCAGCGTCGGGCGCTGTCTCTTCGGCAGGGGCTTCGACAACTGTCTCTTCGACAGGAGCGACCTCTTCGGTGGGTGCTTCGGGTGCTTGCTCTGTCTCGGAGGCAGGGGTGATTTGTCCGAGGGTATCGGTAACGGTAGTGTCCGCAGGGGCAGTACCTTCGCCGTAGATAACCTTAACAAGTCCACGCTTTGCCAGTTCTTCCGTTGTCTCATAGGGCATGGTGAAGTCCTGGGCGATATAGGTATCATCTTTTTCGAGGCCGAGAACGCGCATCTGCTCTTCTATGAGTTCAAGGCAATAGCGGAGCGAACGCTCGCTACGCACCTTCATCATCATAGG
>JAFVYW010000153.1 GCA_017508465.1 Clostridia bacterium | reverse complement strand
TATGCAGCAGTCTGACTTCGAGAAGCTCTATGAGGCTCTGGAAGGCAACCCTGTTACCATTCGTTTCCTCGATCCTCCTCTTCATGAGTTCGTTCCTACCGAAGATGGCGATATCGCTCTCCTCGCGAAGAACACTGGCAAGACCGTTGCTGAAATTCATGCAGTTATCGAGTCTCTCCATGAAGCGAACCCCATGATGGGCCACCGTGGATGCCGTCTTGCAGTTACCTATCCTGAAATCGCAAGAATGCAGACCAAGGCTGTTATCCGTGCAGCACTCAATGTTCAGAAGAACCATCCCGACTGGAAGGATGTTCCTGAAATCATGATTCCTCTTGTAGGCGAAATCAAAGAGCTTAAGTATGTCAAGAACATCGTTGTTGAAACTGCTGATGCAGAAATCGCTGCAGCAGGCGTTGAGCTCAAGTATGAAGTTGGTACCATGATCGAGATTCCTCGCGCATGTATCACCGCTGATGCAATCGCATCCGAGGCTGAATTCTTCTGCTTCGGTACGAACGACCTTACCCAGATGACCTACGGCTTCAGCCGTGATGATGCTGGTAAGTTCCTTGATGCTTACTACGATGCAAAGATCTTCGAAAACGATCCCTTCGCAAAGCTTGACTAGGTTGGCGTTGGTGGCCTCATGAAGACCGCAATCGCTCTCGGCCGTGGTGTTCGTCCTGAAATGCACATCGGTATCTGCGGTGAGCATGGTGGTGACCCCGCATCCGTAGAATTCTGCCACAACATCGGTCTCTCCTATGTTTCCTGCTCGCCCTTCAGAGTTCCGATCGCTCGTCTGGCAGCAGCGCAGGCAGCCCTTAAAAAGTAAGATTTTGTAAATTACGGTTTACAGAATATCGACATTTTGCTCGTTTGCGATAGCAAATGAGCGAAGAAAGCACTCACGGATTTTCCGTGAGTGCTTTTGTTTTTGGGGTGGTTTTGTTGCAGATTGAAGTGTGAAAAACGGAAAGAAAAAAAGGGAGGGTTAAGTGTATGGGCGCGGAGCGTATCCTGGTACAAAGAGGGAGCGCATCTTGACAAAAATAGCATTATGTGGTACAATAAGGTAGCGTTTTACAAAAGGAGATTCACGAATGATTTTCCAAAATATTGATATTCATGGTTGCGAGGCATTGGAAGAGTTGCCGAGTGGTGCATACGGTACAATCAGAGTGCCACTCGAGGTAGAACAGCATCTGTCAGAAAGAGGAAAGGTACAAAGCAGAAACGCGACGGGCATTGAATGCCGTTTTGTGCTGAAGGGAGACGCTGTGACTTTGCGACTGGCGTATGATGAAGGCGTGAGTGGTACGATTACGGTGTATCACGGAGAGTTTGTTGCCGACTGGCCTGAAACGACGAAAAAGTTTTCCGGTATATGCGAGGTCACAATTCCCAAAGCCAAAAATCTGAAGATACTAAAGCAACTCGCCGAAGAATACGGACACAGATTTTCACCCGATGTGGTGCGTCTTGTCTTTTCGGTAAGACCGCAGATTGTTGAGGTAGAGGGCGATATCGCCGTGCCGGATGAAGATATGTACCCTGCAAAGAAGTATCTTGCATACGGCTCATCAATCACGCACGGAAGTATCGCACTGCATCCTTATTATTACTATACCGAGCGGGTGGCGGCGAATCTCGGTGCTGATGTGCAAAACCTTGGTCTTGCCGGTTCGGCGTGTCTTGAGCGCGAGATGGCAGACTTTATCGCCGACGAGTGCGAATTTGATTTTGCAACGCTCGAGATGGGCATCAATATTCTCGACATCGAGCCTACAGATTACGAGGAGCGTGTGCGTTACTTTGTCCCTCGTATCGCTATGGCGCACCCCAATGCAATGATTTTTGCTATCGATGTCTATACTTGCAGGAGTGACATTGTCGGGGATGGAAAGGCGGAATGCTTCCGTGAAATTCTCGCCCGTGTGGTAGCGGAGTTCAATCTTCCAAATGTCGTTTATGTCAACGGCAAGACCGTGCTTACCAATCCGTCAAAACTCACCACGGGACTTGTACATCCCAATCCCGACGGCATTATGGAAATGACGGAAAATCTGACAAGAATGATCAAAGAACATATGTAATGAGAAAAAGGCACGCGCAAATAGCGTGATACTCCGTTAAGAGTATCATGCATCGATATAAATCCCTTGCGGGATTTTCGATATGATTTGCATACCTCGCCAAAGGCGAGATATACAAACTCGATATGTGCTGACGCACTCGATATGTTTGCTTCGCAAACGAGGGATTTATCTCATATCGAATGGGAGCGTAGCATATCGACAGAAGAAAAAATAAGAGCAAGAATGGAAGGTTTATCCTTTTATCCTTGCTCTTTTCTGCTTGTATAGGGGTTGGGGCTTATCCCATAAAGTATTTGACCAGACAAATGCGATGCTCGCACTTCATAGCACTTTTCAAATTCTCCGCTTATGACACCACCCAATTGCGCGTGCTTATTTTATATTGGAGAGGGTGAAGGTATACTCGTAATTGTCATCGTAGTCATAATAGCGAGAGCCTTCGATAATCCCGCCATTCGATCTGACGCCAAAGGTAAAGGTTACGGGGGTCGAGACAGGGATTGTAACAGGCATTTTGACTTTTGAGAGGAATACTACCGCATGATCCGCGGTGAGCTCGAGCAAGTGGTAATCCATGCGATTAATCCTGTAACCAAGTCTTTTGCCGTCAAGTTTTATGGTCAGGTCGTCCTTTATACGATAGGAAGAGCCATCCGACCATTTTTCATAGTGAATATCGAGGGTGGCAGTATACTGCTTTTGCGGTGGGGTACGGAATTTTTCAGGTATCATCTCGGGTGGCAATGCATCACATTCGATAAAGGCGTTCGGCGAGAGATATTCAAGTGTGGAGGGAAGGTAGACGGTATGCATTGTCTCCATAAAGGTAAATGCACCGGCTTCAATGCGCTTCACACCCTCGCATACATAGACAATATGATTGTTTCGGCTCATTAAAGCACCTGCGCCGATGGTGTGATATTCGCCACTGACGACGAACTCATTCCACAAAATTTTATTGGTGTCGGGAGTACGATAGATGCCCTTTTCGCCCTCGCGTACTATCGGCGTAAACGGCGAGGGACAATCGGGCGCGTAATAGAGCCATT
This sequence comes from Clostridia bacterium, assembly GCA_017508465.1. GTDB lineage: Bacteria > Bacillota > Clostridia > Oscillospirales > CAG-272 > UBA1740. The sequence continues at coordinate 38,037 of JAFVYW010000153.1, read as the reverse complement.
TTTCTTGCGACCAGTATTCTTCCTTTTCAATCTGAAGTTTCAGACATCCGGCAAAGGCGAGGCGTTCTACGCGGACACTTTCAGGGATGAAAACATGCGTGAAGTTCTCACGCAGAAACGCCTGATGCTCCTTATCAAAGCGAGGGTTTCGTGGAGAGAAGGCGAGAGAATTGATATGGGCGACACGCACGCCATCAATGGTCTCGGGAATAGTGACCTCCGTTTTATTTCCGATGTAGGCATCGATATCATAGCCGTAGCTCTCTTTAACGAGAATAAAATCGGACGCGCCACATGCGTTTTCGATTGGTTTTCTATCGTTGTTTTGCATGGTATGTTCCCCTTTCTTTTTGGTTTTTATGCTATAAAATGTTGTAATTTGTAAATAATTGTTATCATTTTTAAACTTTTCAGAGGCTTTGTTCCTCTTGTTCAAACATATTATACAGGGATTTGATTTTGCGATAAGCAAGTTTTGGCTTGCGATGCTCATTCATCACGCCCTTGTTATTGAAGGAGCGTGCGCGGTTAAGTCCTGCCTCCCTGCTGGTGCGGATGTCAGCAAACTGCCAGATATAAAATCCTGCGATATTCTCGCGCGAATGATAGAGGGTAAGCACATGCTCAAACATTCGCTCCTGATATTCCTCGCTCCAGAGGATATCGTCGGCATCGTGGTTCCCATAGAGGGCGGCAAAGCCGAACTCGCTCATGATAATAGGTTTATGCGACTGTCCGATTTCGAGAAGGCGCTTATCGAATGCATCGAAGAAGTTTTCCCACGCGTTCTCTTCATATCCGCGATACCAACCAAAATAAAGGTTCAGGCACAGGATATCGGTATAGTCAAAGCAGATGTCAATCAGGGGGTGGCAAGAGGCATACACCACGGCGCGATTACCGCCATTTTCTTTGAGAAAATTATAGTAGAGCTTCGACATCGGCAAGGCATATTCGGTGCCTGTGGCAATCTCGTTATGCATGCCCCAGATGACAATCGAGGGGTGGTTATAATACTGCGCAAGCATCTCACGATGCATCTCAAGTCCACGAGCGATAATAACTTCATCGGCAAGAAGCTCGGGACGGAAGCCGACACCCCAGATGGGAATTTCGCTCCAGAAAAGCAATCCGTTTTCATCGACGAGGTCGAGGAATTCCTTACTGTTCGGGTAGTGCGAGCCACGAATGGCGTTCGCGCCCATGGCTTTGATGAGATCGATATCGCGTTGCATCAAAGCGGGTGGAAAGGCGAAGCCAAAATCGGGGTGCTCTTCGTGACGGTTCGTGCCACGGATTTCGATTTTTCTGCCGTTGAGAAGAATGTCGTGTCCTTTTACTTCAAAGGTGCGGAAGCCTGTTCTGTCAAAGAGGTCATCGGTCGCGCTCTCGAAGGTGACGGTGTAAAGTTCGGGTTTTCCGATATCCCAAAGGCGAATGTTGGAAAGCGCTGTTTCTTCGCTTCGCAGATGAAGAGTTTCGTGAGGGTTCATCGTGACGGGGATAGATATTGTCTTATCGTCGATTGTCGCGGTAATGGTATCGGTCAAGGAGGTGTCACATGCATTATAAAGGTCGAGGCTGAACTGAACCTTGGCGTTCTTTCGTTGTTCATCAAGAGAATATTCGATATGCGAGCGCAGGATACAGATACCAGAAAGGGTTTCCACGCTCACGCCGCGTACAATTCCACCATAGTGATACCAATCCACATAGGCTTGTGGAATGGAGTGTTCATCAAAGGAGTTGTCGACGCGCAAAACAAGAATATGTTCACCTTTGTTTACATTTTTGACAATTTTCTCAAAAGATGTAAATCCACCATAGTGAGAGCAAAGCAATTCTCCATCGAGCCAGATGGTGCATTCTGTCATTACGCCATCGAACACGAAGTGCAGCGTACCACCCTCGGTGAAAAAGCGCTTTTCATACCACGCGACACCTGTATAGGTCAGCAGATCCACCTCGCTGTTCCACACCTGCGGTACGGCAACCTTCCTCTCGCTCGGGATGCCTTTTTGCCACCCGAGAGAAAGCCCCTTCTTTTCTTTATCTGTGCAGAAGCCAAAGAAGCCATTCAGGCTATGAAGTTGTCTTTTATGATGCTCTGTAAATGTTCTTCCCATGGGATACTCCTTTCGCTTTTTCTTCATTATAACACATTCCGTGACAAAAGGCAAGAAAAAAGTAAAGATATCTCAAATACTTTTTGATGTTGATTTTATGCCTCATATATGTTATAATGAAAGAAAAACGGTATTGAGGTAAACTTATGAAAAGAATAGTTATCTGTCTTTGCGCCATGCTTGTGCTTTGCGCTGCGGTTCTGCTCGGCGGATGTGGCAAGGGGACGAGGTCGACGCTTTGCGGCGTGTCCATCAAGGAGTATGCGATTGTATACTCGGCCGAAGAGAACGATTACAACGAGCGCGCGGCGGAGTATATTCAGGAGGAGATTTCCGCGCGTTGTGGCGTGAAATTGCCTGTAATTTCTGACACGGATGCCCCCGTCTCTGATTACGAGATTATTGTCGGTGAGACTTCGAGAGAACTCTCCGCGCAGCTTTCCCCTGAACTATCGGGTGTCGAATTTGCCTTTATGGCGAAGGATGGCAGAGTTGCGATGGAAGGAGAGGCTTTCGTGATTGCGGCGGCAGCATATTACTTTATTGACACCTATTTCCCGACAAATAACTACGATGCCGTCGTTCCCGAAGAGGTCACGGTGGCAACGCCTGTTGTCAAGGAAGCAAAGAACTTCATTCTGCTGATCGGTGACGGCATGGGTGTGTACCAGTCGAAATTGCCTGAAATGCATCAGGTGGAATGTGATTACTCCGACGGCGAGGAAATCTTCTATGGTTATCTTCTTCCGCACATCGGTTTTTCAAGAACCAATTCCCTCTCGGGCACGACCGACAGCGCGGCAGGCGGAACAGCACTCGCGACAGGATATAAGACGGAAAATGGTTGTGTCGGTCAATTACCCGACGGAACACCACTTCTCTCCCTTCCCGAACTTGCGCTCTCGATGGGGATGGGTGCAGGTGTTATGTCGACCGAAAGCGCGACGGGCGCAACCCCCGCCTCCTTTTCCGCGCATGCCTTCGACCGCGGAGATTCCTCCGATATCATCGACAGTCAATTCGCCTTCCAATACACCAAGGGCGGACTTCTTGATTGTGGCTACAATCACTACAATAAAAGAGGTATGGAGACCATCGAGAAGCATATCACCGATATGCTTGACAAGCTTGACGACAAAGATGGCTTCTTCTTAATGTACGAGGAGGCGTATATTGATAAGCATTGTCACAACAATGACCTCGACAACGCGTATCTCGCGGTCATGCGCTTCAATCAGGCGATTGCAAGATTTATGGAATACGCGTTCTATCATCCCGAGACGATGGTCATCATCACCGCTGACCACGAGACAGGAGCGCTTCTTCCCGACTTTGATAACAAGCCTGTTTTTGCCACAGACGATCACACTGGGGCAGATGTCCGTGTTTTTGCATGGGGAAAGGACACAGAGTGCTTCCACTATATCTTTGTTGAAAATACACAGATTGCAATAACGATTGCCAAATGGATGGGCAAGGACGATTTTGGCGACCAGAGTACATTTGCACCGTTGAATTAAAAAGGTCAGACTCCCTCAAGATCTTCACTATCTGAAACTCTTTTATATACCAAGTTGCCGTGTGGTTTTTCTCCTTATAACCACACGGCTTTTCCTTTTCAAAAAAGTCTGTTTTTTGCAAATTATTCTTAAAAATTGTATTGAAATGCCTCTTGTGCCATGTTATACTGATAGTGAAAATACACAAAAAAGGAGAGAAAAATGAAAAAAATTTGTAGAATCTTCTTCTTAATGCTATCTCTATGCATGCTTATGACACTCCTCGCTCTGACAGTTTTTGCGACAGAAACCGAGAGTACCGAGCCATCGGTTCTTATCGTCGGAGAGACAATCAATCCCGACACGGCGGTGGCTTACACCTTGGCAGAGGCGTGGGCAAAAGCGGAAGCCGTCGGCACCGACCTCGTTGAAGTCGTCGTCAAGACGAACAATGACACCTTCACAACCGACTTTACGAACATTCATGTTTCTGGCAAGAAAACAACGCTTCAACTCACCTCGGATGTCAGCACAACGGCACAGATGGCCGTGAAGTCGGGTGTAAAACTCACCATTGATGTCTCGGGTTATACCTTTTCTTTAGGAATGCGCTTAACCGTAAGCGAAAACAACACTTCCCTGACCTTCCGCACTTCAACCGCTGCAGGTACAGTCAAAAATACTAACACATCAGCAAATCAAGGTCTGTTTATGGCAGTGGGTAGCGGTCATACCGCGTCGATGAATTTCATCAGTGCCAACAATGACGATAAGCTCCTGACGGTCGAGTCCAATCATGCTATGATCGCTTTTGGCAATGGTACCAAAGGCACCAGTAAAATCAATTTCCAAGGTGGCACCTACAAATCACTCAAAAAACAGGCGACACTCACTGTAAATTCGCATTCACAGGCTACGCCTTCCGCTTTGAAAATCAACGCAAGTGATGCGACATTCAGCCTTGATGGCGGTTTTCTTTCACATAATTTAGGTGGTTTTAGCTCCAATGTTGGTGCATTCAATATGAACAGCGCGATTGCATTTGATAATTGCACATTCCTCTCCAAAACAGAAAGCGCCGTGAACTTCCTTGCAAATCCAGCGCGTTTGAACGGAAGATATTTCGGTACGCTCTCCTTCGGTGACTGCACCTTTACCAACATCGAACCAAACTTCAGCGCGTTCTACACTTATGTCAATAAGGTAGAGAATGAAGATGGTACTGTAACTTATGATACCAACTACCCCTATCTCCCCGAGGGTGGAACTGCGTCCGCTACACAGAACTGTACATCAGACTATTATATCACAGCTGCGGAGGCAGGTTATGACGGTAGCAATCGTATCTTCTTCCATGGTATCAACACCTTCACAGGTGCTGATGCAAGTTATGTGAAGGAAGACGGCTCTGGTCTTGTGGCGAGCAACTACACGATGCCCGATGCACAGGTCTTTCTTGCAGATGATACGCGCACCTCGCTCTTTATCGGTGACGGATCAGTCCGTAATGGCGACGACCTGATTTCCTATATCAAAGCCACGAGCAACTATAAAAAGCCCGTCTTTCTCACTTTAGCAAATGACATCGAACTCGCCAAGGGCGCAACTCTTGGTCCGAATGGTGACCTGACACTTGACCTGAAAGGTCATACCTTCGCGATGACCGCAACCGACAGCACCACGCGCTTTTATCCTCGTGGAAAACTTCATATTTATTCCTCGGAAACAGGCGGTGCCATCAGTAGTGCTTCCGCTCTCGCGATGTTTTTCTTCGCGGACAATTATTCCGCGACCGTTATCCTCGGTCGTGAAGATGATCCTCGCGAGAACCTCACCCTGACAGCACAGACCGCACTCTTCCAATTTAGCAACAGTTTCTATGGCGCAACAACAAACTGTTCGATTTATTCGGCGAATATCACCACTTCGAAATTTATCATCAAGCTCAATTCGTATGCGACGAAGGCAGACAAACCGATAACGCAGTTCACCTTCAGGAACTGCGACATCAACATCGCGCACAAAGGTATTCTTTCTTACAACGAAAACAAAATTTTAAGTTCCGATACCACCTCCATGAATAACGGTATTATCGCGTATGGCTCCTATTTCCATGTCGAAGACTCTGTCGTGCGCGGTAATGAATATCCTCTGTTCGCTTCAGACAACCAAATCCGCGAAGAGGGTGGCGCAAGGATACCAACCTTCCAAGGTGCGTACTTCGGCACAGTTACCTTCAAAAATACGCATTTTGAAGGTGTGAACCTCAATTTCGATCATATCTATTCCGACGAGAGCAACAAGCTTCTCAACGGCGCAAATGACGATTATGTCATCCCCGACGAATGGGATGTCAAAAAGCAGGTCACCCTGCTTGAAGGTTGCACCTTCGATACGGCTAATGTCACAGGCGTCAACAGTTATGGAAACGCCTTTACATCTGGTAAAAACCTGACCGTGAAGGAGGGTTATGTTCTCGCCCGTACAGACGGAGAAAGCACCTTCGCCATTCTTCCTGAAGAAGAGGCAATAAAACTCACATGGGAACTTCCCGATGATGCCGTCGTTGTTTCTTACCAAGCAGGCGCCCCTGTTCGCGTTCCCGCACTGGATGCGTTTGTGGTTACTCTGAACGGCAACACCTATACACCTGTATACAACGAAGCGCTTCCCGAATATGCGAGCGAAAATGCAACCTACACCACACGCTATACCGGTGGCGCAACACTCTCGGCAAACTACACGCTGAATGTGGCGATTGACTTCCATGCATATATTCCCGCAACGGATGAAATCGTCTCCATCAATGGCACGCCTGTCGGCGAGTTTGAAGTAAAAACGGTAGGCGCAGTATCCTTTTATAAGATTACCTTCGCTGACCTCGCGCCCAAGGATGCACACAAATCAAAGCTCGTCTCCCTCTCGGTAAACCTCGGTGAGAAAACCGTTATGGTCGATCGCTACATCTCCCTCGTCGGCTATGCCGAGGCGGCGATGAAAACCGAACTCGATGAAAAGACAAAGGCTCTTGTCCTTCACACGATGGACTACATCAACAAGGCAAATGTTTACTTCGGTGGTGCGAGTGTCACAAGAATTGAAGCTCTGCTCCAAAGTAATGGTTTTACCCCTTATGTGTGGGAAGAAAAGAATGTCAAGGAAATCGGCGAGTACGAAAACCTGCGCGGTGCGGCACTCGACCTCAACCAGACGCCCGGCTTTGTCTTTTATGTCAGAGCGGACTACGATGGCATATTGACAGTAAACGGTGTAGTTTACGATGAATACAGCGATATAATCATAAAGGACGGTGTCGAACTCAAGTACATCGTGGTTCAAGTCCCCGCGTACCGCATGGCACAAGACCTGACGGTTACCGCAGGAAATGATACGCTCGTCTACAACCTCGATACCTACATCGCAGGCAAGGCGGTGTCCGAACCTTATGCGCATGCACTGTATGGCTATTTCATGGCATGTGCAGACTATATCGCGTAATCCCGAGCCTCCTGTTCTTTGATCTCTGAATACGGCATATGTGGGCATATGCCGTATTTTGCTCACGAAAGGAAAATACTTATGAAAAAACGAATTCTTTCTGTTATCCTCGCGATAGTTATGCTGTTCGGCATGTTTGCAACAAGTGCGGCGGCAATTGTAAAGCAAGAACCCGTCTACAAGGAAAGTGGCACGGTGGAAGGTAAGGCGGACGAATTCCCTGCCATCCGCGATGCCCTCGTGGACTATCAGGTCGGTGAGACAACAACAATGGCGAATGACGGTTACATCGGCATTCCCGTAGATATCACCGTTTACAATGACGCGACGGTGCTTCCTGAACCAGAAACGGCGGATACCATGGAGCATTTCTACGATACCACGGAGCCAAATCCCGTCAAGCTCTCAAAAACGGGCAAGCCCCTGGTGCTTTATGTTATCAACACCAACACCACACGATATGGCACGATGAGCGATGTCGATATCATCCGTGACCTGCTCGCGCAGGGCTATGTCGTTATGGTGGTCGACTATAAGAATGAAAAACGCGCAAACACGCCCGACCTTGACTGGTCGCTTCAGCTCGTTCGTACGAAGTATGCAACCTATACAGGCGCTCTTGAAATCTGGAAGGATTATAACTACATTCTCCCCGCGGGTTATTCCTTAAAGCGCGGTGTACAATACTTCAATTATGAGATGAATGGTGTTGATGGTATCCTCGAATACATCATGGACATCTGGAATATCGACCTCAAACGGACCACGGGTGATTACGCGCGTGGCGATAAGGTCACCATCATCTGGGGACAGAAGGAGCTGTATGACGGCACGAAGGTTTATCAGGATGCCGAGGGCAACCGTTGTATTCCACAGGGTGACGGTTATGCATACTATACGCAGAACGCCGATTACACTTACACCATAGGCGAGATGCTTGCAGAGGGCGCGTCGGTAACGCCTCTTTACAAAAAGGTCTCCGACGATGCCGTATGGGTAAACGAAGAAACGCGTGAAATAAAAATCCGCTATGCAATCGCAGAGGACTTCTGGGACTGTGTCAAGACCAACGGCGACAGAATTGATATGAACCTCTACACGGACATCGCCTACCCGACAAATCCTGTGAATGAAGTGCCCGTCATGATGCTCGCATCCTCATCAGAACTCCGCTCCGATGCTACCCAGACGGCAACCCGTCCGATTTCGACAGGCTTCATGTTCCGTGGCTACGCGTTTGTCAACTACGACCACGCGTATACTCCCATGGCGAGAACCGACCACTTCGGTTATTTCGAGGGCGAGGGTGGCAGACGAAACGCCTTTACCCTCCGTTTCAAGACGGGTGTGCAGGCACAGACGGCGGCAGTACGCCAGGTACGCGCACTCGCGGATATGTACCCTGAATTGTTTAAATTCGATCTTGATAAAATCGGTGCATGGGGACACTCCAAGGGCGCGGCAGTCAACCTGCTCGGTACGGCACATCCCGAACTGCAACCCAACGAAGAGTATATCTCCGGTCACAAAGGCGAATGCTCCGGCACGCAACCATGGCTTACATACCAGAATGGCTCTGCCATTCCTTCGGGCGTCAATCTCGTCTATTCGTCCAACGGCGGTGCAACCTACTTCATTTATGAGGACAATGTACCTACCGTTCTGACACAAGGCGAAAGCGACGGTAACTTCACCAACGATACGCACCTGAACCTCATGCTCAACGCGCTTCGCTCGCTCAATGTGGCGACATTCGATATGTCGATGGAGGGCGTTGGACATACAACAGTTTATGGTTACAACGAAGATCGTGACTATGATATGTATCAGGCGCTCTTCGATTTCTGCGATTATCATCTGTACGGCAGAGCCTCCGTGTGCGAATACATTCTCCCGACGAATGGCACAACGGCAGTCGATGTCAAAGATAACATTATTGTTAAGTTCACAGGTTCAATTCCCGAATGGGAAATCAAGGACAAAGTCAAGGTCATCAACACCGTAACGGGTGAGAGTGTAGACGGCTGGTGGGAAAGCGCCTATGCAAACAACGAATGGACCTTCCACCCATCAGGACTTGAAGGTGGCACTATTTATACCGTACTCGTTCCCGAAACACTGACGGACGACAATGGTAACGCCCTGAAAGCAAGAAAGAGCGTCTCCTTCTGCACAAAATTCGATACAGTGTTCACCGCGGCTACGGTAGAAAGCACGGACGGTTCCTTTACCCTTAAGGGTACAGAAGAGGGCAAAAACGGTATCTATTTCGTATTCAATCCCCTGAACATCACTCACAACTTTGGCACTTCCCTTCGCTTCTTCGTTACCAATGAAGCGTCGGGCAGACTTCGCATTTACGGTGTTGTATGTGAGAATGCGGACGATTACAAGAACGCGCCTCTCGGGGACGCTATCTGTGAGGTAGGTGTCACGGGACGCGGAATTGTCGAGGTGGATGTCGGCGAGTATATCGCTTCTCTTCCCTCGGGCGTATCCCCTGTCTTCTATGTAGAAGCTATCAGGGAAAGTGGCATCAGCACTGTATTTGAAAGTGATTTTGAAGCAGAGGACGGTCGTGGCGTATTCGCCTCGCAGAACTTTGTTACCTCGCCCAACCATACCACCGCTATGCGTCTCAATGTCGGTCAGGTAGCGAGAATCAACGGTCTGTTCGGTTCTACGCTCACCGAGGACGATCTCGGTCGCGTCTATACCATTACCTTTGATGTCTATTCGACCATTGACCGCCCCTTCCACGCGAGAGTCCAACTTCCGAAAAACAATGTGCAGTCCGACGGTAAATACTTCGTCGATCTTTACAACGAAGCACACACGCTGGTATACCTTAAGGCAGGCGAGTGGCGTACCGTCACCCTGACTTATCGCATTGATAATCCCGATTATGTAAAGAGTAGTATACAAAAATCGCAGCTCTTCCTTCTCACTGCGCAGAATGTCATCTCCGAAGAGAGCGTTTATATTGACAATATGAAGGTGACGGAAACGGTGGTAGATCCTACCATTTCCAAAGAAAGAACCAATGATGCAATAGCGCCGACGCTCGCCGTCAAGAACGCGACGGTAGAAAAACTTGCTCCTGTCAATGGTGGCTATGTCGTGAGTGGCAAATACGAAAACGACACCTTTGACAACAATGACGGCTATCTTGTCAGCGGTCTGACGAGCGGCATGCAAAGCTACAATAACGCCGTATCTTACCTCACCATTGATATTTCCTCACTTACAACAACCACGCCTTATGCCGTGGCACTTAATGTCCTCCGTGGCGAAGGCGCTATCCGCGCATATGTGATTGAACCCGATGCCCTGGGCGATACTTTTGATATCGCAAAGCTCAACTACCTGAACGCACCCGCGCTCAACCGTGTCAGCGGTACGATTGACGAGACGGCAGTTATGTACCAGAGCGCACTCGGCAGCTTTGATGTATTTACCGGTAGTGACTGTGTGATTGGTCTGACGCGCGCCATTCTCGACCTGAAGGCACAAGGAAAGGATACGCTTGTCCTTGCTGTTGTGGCGGACACCGAAAAGACCTCCGGTGAAATCGCATTCCAGGTGAAAGCAGACAGCACATCCCTCGAGACGACAATCAATTTCCTCGACTTCAACGAAGAGGCATTCACCATGGCGACACGCCGTGCTGAAAATGTGTATGACACGCAAGACATCTACATGCAGGGTTCGTACGCGAAGCATGAGGAAATGGAAAATGACGGTCTGACGGCAGACAGTAGCATCGCTGTAAGCGGAAACAGCATGAAGATCGTAGTTCCCTCGGGCAACTACAATGTTTATAAGTTCCTTAAACTCATTGAAAGCCCAGAGCGTGCATTTACCACGGCAGATGTCGGGAAGAAATTCCATGTCTCCTTCAAACTCTATCTGACGAGCGTTCCCACCGCGGGCTTCCGTGTCGGTCTTTCCACGGTGGCGGCAGGCACATCCGATGGTTCGGCAGCGAACAAAGTGGCTCAAGCGCAAATAATTACGAATGTACAGGCAAACACATGGACAACTGTCAATTACACCTTCGAGGTCACCTCGGAGATGGTCGGCAATCGCGTTTCCAAGATTACAAGTGACGCGCGTCCTATCCACTTCTGTATCCAGGGGCTTGCGAATACCACAATGTATGTGGACGATATGAGATATTACTCGGTACAGGAGAGCGAAAACACATTCCGTCCCGTTTCCCGTACAGAAAACAACTTTGACAGCGGTGCATTGGCAAACAAGGCACTCGCCAACGGATTTGAAAGCTTTACGGATGCCAATGGCACAAAGCTTTACCGTGTCGCATATTCTACCCTTGAAAACCTCAACCCAGGCGGCAGCGGTTCTCTTCGTGTCCTTCACAACAAGAGCTACAACCGCTTCTTCCTCACAGGTCTTATCGATACCGCCAATATCACAGAAGAGAATATCGGTGACACATACACCTTCATTTTCCGTCTGAAATCCATGGGAACAGGTACGCTGAATGTCGATATCGCGAAAAAGTCGCACAATGCTTCCGCCATCAGCGGCATGCCCGCGGCACAGGCTTGCGTGATTGAAGCAGACGATGTAGGAAAATGGACCACATATGCATGCACATTTACTGTAAACCAGGCACTTGTCGACGATATCAACTCGGGAACGAGCAACGAGGGCTTCGGTTTCCGTTTCCGCTTCTCGAACTTCGGCGTTCAGTCAGACGGCTCGGTCGAGGTAGCTATGTTTATTGACAATGCCGTATGCTATCGCAACGCGATTGACGACAATGGTGAGCTTATCGGTGCAAGAAAGAGCAATTCTGTCACTTCGGGCACGATGTCCAGCGATAACCTCGTTGTTTCCTCTCCCGAAAACGAAGAGGGCGCACAGAAGGCGTATTTCGAATATGATCTTTCGACGATTACGAACATTCATGGTGCAACTCTTTCCCTTCATGCAAACGAACACCAGGGACAGACCTTCCGTCTGTATGGACTTTCCGGTCTCGCCTTCCCCGAAACACTCACCTTCCTGAATGCACCTGCCAATGCACAGGGCGCAGGAATGCTTCTCGAACAGGTCTATGGCGCAGCACCTCTCGCTGACTTCGCCTTCGATGAAAAGGGTGATGCTACGGTCGAGCTTGCTACCTTTATCCGCGAAAACCTCGGCAAGAAGGTCATCTTTGTAGTCGTTGCAGAGGATGGCTCTCTCGCTTATCTCAATCTTAACTTTGCCCTGACAGGCGATGCGCTGATGGAAAGCGTTACCTCGGACGGTGAGGTTGCTCTCACCGATGGCAAACTGAATGTGCAAGGCACGAAGGTAACCTTCTCGGGCGCATTCGCAAATGGCGAAGGTGTCCTGCCGAAGTATGCTCCTATCTGTGTGAGCGCTATCGTATCTGACGGCACAAAGACCTACACCATCAAGGTAGACGGCACTGCATTCGAAAAGACCGTCACCCCTGTCGACAACAAGATTACCTATACCTTCACCCCCGATGCCGATACCAAGGTCAGCACAATTACCATCACGGCAAGCGGCGCAGGCTTTACCCTCTCGAGCCTCGAGATTACTTCCCCTCGCGTCGCAAATCTTGACACGCCTGTACTCAATCTCTACATTCCCACAACACCCACCTATGCTTACGAAGGCGTGATTGTCTCTCACAATATTGTGATTGCAAACTCACTTTCCTATAATCTCTATCTGGCAAAGGATAAGGGCATCACATCCATCAAGGTTGGCGAAAAGGTATTTGCCTTTGACACACTTCGTGACTACGCTTCTGGCGCGACAAGCTACAAGATCTTTACGCTTGACACCGTAGCAAAAGATGCATTTGTAAATCAGCACATCGAGATTGTTCTCGCCGACGGCTCGGTACGCACTTATGAAATCAATATTCAGAGATACCTCGAGCAGTTCTACAAGAATGGCGCAAGCGAGGAAGAAAAGGCGCTCGCCGCAAATATGATTTCTTATCTTGCCGAGAGCGCGAAGTATTTCTACGAAAATACACGCGTGGCGAATGCCGCGGCAGCCGTACGCAATCAGGTGCTTGGCGAAGATTACAACGCGAAGAATGCACCAGAAACGCTTACCTCTCTTTCCTCTGTCGCTTTAACGAAGGATAGTGGCATGCAGGGCGCAGGCCTTTGCCTTGCGGAGCGTCCTACCTTCTACTTCGTTCTTGCCGATGGTATGGAAGATGCGACGCCCACCTTCCGTATTGGCGACGAGGTAGTCTCCTTCGAGACGAAGGTCTCCGACGGCAAAACATACTTCATTCTCAAACACTCCCCCGACACGCTCTATGAAACCGTCACCTATACCATAGGCGACAAGAGCGGCGCGTTCAATCTTCGCGCTTATTATGACTACGCGAAGGAAAATGATGCACCTCTCGCCTCTCTTATCGAGCGCCTGGGTGCCTATGTTGAGAGTGTAAACGCACTCTTCTGATTTCCAAATAAAAAAGCACCTGTGAAAAACGGTTTTCCGCTATCACAGGTGCTTTTCATATATTATGTAAACTTAAGTGTATATTTTTACAATTTCCTGACCGAAAAGGCGTCCAAGTTCAAGCTCACACCATGCATCATAGTGACCGAGGTCAGGCGCTCCGACAGGTTCGTACAGGGTAGTCAGTCCCTTTTCGATGGTCGGGAAATAAACATTGAGAGGTGAAAGGGTGGAAAAGGTTTTTTTCGCCTCGTTGATTTCAGGGTAGGCGGGCTCGCAATAGGGGCTGGAGGAAATGCCGGCATCGATAAAGTAAATCCCTCTGGGGTTTGCATAAGCGGCGAGATCCTCACGCAGGTAGGAGACAAAACGCTTGGTGTTTTCGAGGTAGCGTGATGCCTTATACTCGGTGGTGTCAGACTCGCCCTGCATCCAGCAGACGGCATCGACCGAGGGCGTGTAGCCATTTTCCGCGAGGAAGGAGAGCGCGGTAGTTGCATAAGCGCGAAAGGCGTTGTAAATCGATGCGCGTTCGTAACCGTAAAGCCAATGGTGATTGAGTGAATAGCCCGACATCGTGAACTTCAGGAGAAAGACGGTTTCGTCGGGAAATGCGCCGGAAAGAACCTCTGCCATGCCAAGTTCAGGGCCGAAGCAGCCTTCCCCTGCACCTTGGTTGAGAGTGACGGGAAGGAACTCGCCGTCAGAGTTATATTTTCCATTATCGAGGAAAAAGTGAATTTTCACATTGTCATATCCCCTCTCGAACTCGGCATATTTTTCCTCGCCGACCGATTGTTTCAGATAAGATGTCAGGGAGCATCCTGTCGCGTTCGATTGTCCTATGAGAAAAATGACGCGCGCTGTTTTCCCTTCTCCAGGTGGCAAGGTGTCTTTCATCGGGAAGTCGGTATTCATGTTGATGGCATAATAGTCATAGTCAAACTCCTCGCCGTCAAGCGGTCCGGGGGCAATCTCGGGAAAGCCACAGGAGGACAGGAAGAGGAAGATGACAAGGAGACGAGCAAGTTTTTTCATAAGCACCTCGTTTGATTTGATGCCAATAGTATAACATATTTCTGATAAAATGGCAAGAGAAAAGAATTTTTTTGTGAAAAGCCCTTGCATTTTTCCACGATTGTGCTATACTAAAGAAAAAAACCGGAGGCAGATATGAAACTTACCTTTTTAGGAACAAGTCATGGTGTTCCTGCGCCTGACAGACATTGTTCGTGCGCGATGCTCGAGGTCGGTGAAAATGTTTATATCTTCGACTGTGGCGCGCCCGTGGTGGAAGGCATTCTTGCGAGCGGCCATAGTATGAACGATTTAAAGGCGGTCTTTATCACCCATGTACATAGCGACCACACAGGTTGCCTTTTCTCGCTCGCGAACCTTTGTTCCTGGTATTTCAGAGAAACAAATGTAAACTTTTATATACCAGAACGCAGATTCTGGGACGGTTTGCTTGCTTACCACGCCGGCACAAGTGATACACCTTTGGATGAAGAGCGACTTCATGCTATTGTTTTTGACGAGACTCTGAATTATGACGATGGTACTATCCGTGTCAGTGCCATTCCGACAAAACATCTTCTCCAGTACAACCACCCCACATATAGTTTTATGATTGAGGCAGAAGGAAAACGTCTCCTGATTACAGGCGATATGTCGCACGGACTTCGTCACGACGATTTCCCGAAGGTATGCTTCGAGAAGCATTTCGACATGGTAATCACCGAGCTTGCGCATTTCGATATTGAACAGATGCCGTTCCTTGACAAGATTCAATGCGACAATCTCGTGTTCTGGCATGTCAATAAGTGTGACACCAAATTCCCGAAGATCGAAGCGCTGAAGGGCACACTGCCTTACAGAATCCTTATCGTCAATGATAACGACAATTTTGTGATATAGTTTTTTCAAAGGTCTGAAACTTTGCATGGTTACAGACCTTTTTTGTTGGCAGTTATGCTGATAAAACTATCCCATTTTTGTTAATTTTCACCAATTGTGTACTGTTTGCTTTTTTCAGGTTGACAAAAACAAACAAATATGATATGATATTGACGGATTAAATATTTTGAAAGGAAATCCTTATGTCTAACACACAAAACACCCGTCAGGGCGGTTTCTTTGGTAAAGTCAGAAGTTTCTTTACCTCGTTCGCCAATGACAAAACCAAGCCTTTCGGTATAGCAGATAAACTCGCTTATGCCGCTGGTGACTTCGGTTGTAACATGAGTTTCGCACTCAAAAGCACGGTACAGACCTTCTGGCTTGTTTACATGATGCTTAACCCTACGATTCTCTCTGTTCTCGTGCTTATCACACAAATTTGGGACGCAATCAACGACCCCATGCTCGGCACAATGATTGACAACGACAAACGCAAATACAAGATGGGTAAATTCAAAACCTATATTCTGATTGGCGCTGTCGGTCTGCTTGTTGCTGGCGCACTTGTATTCCTTCCCTTGCCCACATCTATCCGTATGAGTGAGGCATGGTTCGCTTCTGTTTTGAAGTCGACCGTATTCGTTCTCGCTTATGTCATTTGGGACGCTTGCTATACCATCGCAAATGTTCCTTACGGTTCGATGCTCCCCCTCGTCACCGAGGATAAGCGTGAACAGGCAGAACTTTCTACCTGGCGTTCCATCGGCTCGATGTTCGGCAACATGCTTCCTGGTATCATTCTTCCTATGCTTATCTGGCAAAAGGTTAAGTTCGATGGTACGACGAGTTTCCTCGACAAGATTATCGTTCCCGACGGCTTCAAGGCTGACGACTTTATGAAAAACCCCCTCACAGGTGAACCTTATGCCCCCGGTGATCAGGTTCTTAACCCCTCGACTGGTAGCGATGTTGAAATTCTTCTTGGAGAGCGTGTATTTATCGCTGCATTGATTATGGGTGTGCTTGGCTTCATTGCCTTTCTGTTTATGATCAAAAAGATCACCATCCGTGTAGATGAGAATACAGTAAAGACAAACGAGCAGACAGAAAAGGTCAACATTTTCAAGTCCTTCGGTAAGTTCATAGCGAATCGTCCTGCAGTCGGCGCTACCATCGCCGCTATGGGTATGTTCCTCGGAATGCAGTCTGCGACTACCGCAAACACTATTATGTTTGCTACCTACTTTGGTAAGGCATCGCTTTCTGGCGTAGTTATGATTATCGGTTTCCTTCCTATGTTCATTTTCATTCCCTTCATCAAGAAGATTGTTGAAAAATGGGGCAAGAAGGAAGCGTCGGTTGTCGGTAACGCTGGCGCACTTCTTGGTGCTCTCATTATGATGGTTTTCCCGATGATTCCCGACGCAAACCTCGGTCTTATCGTTTACATTGTAGGTCTTGTGTTCTTCGGTGTCGGTATGGGTGTTTACACCTGCGTATCCTGGGCTATGATGGGTGACGCTATCGACTACAACGAATGGAAATACGGCACACGTGAGGAAGGCGTTGTTTACTCAATTCACTCCTTCTTTAGAAAACTCGCTCAAGGTGTCGGTCCTGCGGCCGTTATTCTCATTATGGGATGGCTCGGTTACGACGAAAAACTTGGCACAATCGGTCAGGATCCCACCACCGCAAAGAATATGTGCTGGCTTGTTGCGGGTCTCTACCTGTTCAGTGCAATCCTTATGTTTATCGGTCTCACCTTTGTTTATAATGTAGACAAGAAAACCCTTGAAACCATCACGACTGACCTTGAAGCACGTCGTGCTCTAGTTGCTGGCATTGCTCCTGAAGCAGACGCAGTTGTGGAGGCTCCCGCAGAGGAAGTTCCCGCAGAGGATGCTCCTGCTGAAGAAGCTCCTGCTGAAGAAGTTCCCGCAGAGGATGCTCCTGCTGAAGAAGCTCCTGCTGAAGAAGTTCCCGCAGAGGATGCTCCTGTTGAAGAAGCTCCCGCAGAGGATGTTCCTACGGAAGAAACAAAAGACTAATTCAAAACCACAATTAACTCACACAGAGTTCAATTCAGAAGCCTTGCGCTCGTCTTTGGGTGCAGGGCTTCTCTTGTTTTTTAGTGAAAAAGGCGAGCATAATATCCTCTTTTTTGTTTTTTTAAAATTTTTTATATATTTTTGAAAAAAACATTTGACAAATCAAAAAATATATGCTATACTATATAGGCACTTGTGAATGGGGGAATTCCCGAGCGGCCAAAGGGGGCAGACTGTAAATCTGTTGTCACTGACTTCGCTGGTCCGAATCCAGCTTCCCCCACCAAAAAAAGAGACCTGACTTTAGTCGGGTCTCTTTTTTTGTCGGAGAAGCGGTCTCGGACCTGCTTCTCGCAAGCGTAGCGAAGCGAGAACTGGTTCGCATACGCCACCCGTAGATCGACAAGCTCGCTTGTCAGGCGCAGGGTGTGCGTATATTCGCCGTAGGCGAAAACCCAGCGGATGCATACAGTCCTTTGGACTGATGATATACTGTTCTTTTAGAACAGATGATATACAATGCTCCGCATTGATGATATACCGCAACAAGTTGCGGATGATATACTGTTCTTTCAGAACAGATGATATACAAGGCTCCGCCTTGATAGGAAAAGTATTGTTCAGAAATACTGCATTTATTATTGAACTTTCTCAAAATATGGCAAAGTGCCGAGGGGCGCAGGAACGGTGACTTCCGTACCACCCGTATACTCGGTTTCGCCACGGTAGAGCCATTTGCCACAGGGGAGAGTGAGGGTTCTGGTGTTTACGCCCTGTTCAAGAACGGGAGCTACAAGGATGTCCTCGCCGAACATAAACATATCGGTAGTGCATTCATATCCTGCTCCAGGGAAATTGTATTCCAAGGGGCGAAGGATAGGCTCGCCTGTCTGTGCGCTCTTCTTCACTTCCTCAATAATACGAGGCGCGAAGGCATCGTGAAGCCTTGCCTGATCCAGGCAGAGGCGCGCGTTCTCGTCAGAGAGAATGCGCCAGGGGGCAAGCGAAAACTGCATCATCGGGAAGAGTGCGGAGCATTCTGCCATTCTGACAACAAGCTCTTCGTCCCACGGAATGCCCATTTCCGTATAGGACCACTCTCCGCCACCAATCATATCGGGGCAAAGGAAGGTGTATCCCATCAGTCCTTCAACAAGAGCAAAAGGAATCAGGCTACAAAGCCCATCCCCATCCCAACGGTGAGCGCGATCGCGGATACGCTGAATGACCGATTTACCACCTCTGTCATAGGTGTCTTTATATTCATGAAACGCAAATTGTTCGCCAAATTCGTTCCATGCCTTGTTGAGTTCTATTGCCGAGTATCTGCTCTGTGTACCATTCTGAACATTATCCGCACGATACATATCCAGGCTACCACCGTCGAACTTAAAGCCGTCAACGCCATATTCTTCCATCAGAAAGCGTAATTTTTCGCCGAGGTATTCCTTTGCCGAGGGTAAACAGAAGTTCAGGATCGCGCTATAACCATTCCACCATCGTACGAGAGCGACCTTGCCCTCATCCGTTTTGAGCAAAGGATTTTCCTCCCATTTTGGTTTCAGATAAGAGGCGCCACCATCTATGCCAAGATAGCCGCGTCCGTCTGCCGTAACGATAGGAACTACCCAAAGCATGACGGTGAATCCCATAGAATGCAATTCGTCTATCATACCCTTGGGGTCTGGGAATTTCGCCAGGTCAAATTCCCAAAGTCCGTATCTTGTATGCCAGCCTTCGTCGATGATAAGAATGCCGGGGGTATAACCACTTTCTACAATGCTTTTCGCGTAGGCAAGAACGCTCTCCTGTGTAGGATTGTAGGTAAACTCCATCCAGGTGTTATACTGTGCCGTCTCAAAAAACTTCAGAGGTGGTACTGCTCCTGTACGGTCAAAGAAATTCCGCGAGAGTGCCAGGTAGGCATCGCGAAGATTTTTACCGCCTTCAAAAAGGACGGGCTCCTCGCCACCCTCTAAAGAAAGAAAGCCGTCTTCCATGTGAAGAATATATGCATTTTCCGCATAAACATATCTGCCCTTGTCGGAAACGAGAAGAGGCGCGGATTGGTTACCACCATCGAGGAAAAGGTGACCTTGATATTTTGTATTTTCATCAAACGGTTGCATTGGCGCATGAATGCTGTTGAAGCCCCACCAATGTTCGCCTGCAAGAATTTTTATCCTCATTTTACATCTCCTTGTAAACAATTACTTACATTTTAGTCAAATACTGTGGTGTCGAAGGTATACCCTGCTTTGCTTTTACGAATGCCATAGAGTGTCTGCATCGCGATAGAAAAGAGCTTTTCGCCATCAACACCTACTACATTATCGAGAGAGTCGAGAAAATTCTGCGCACCGATATGGAAGGTGGAGGTTGTGATATACATACCGCGGCTACCGCCTCTTGCGCAAAGCGCGCCATAGAATTCGCGGACCTCTTTTTCGGTCACATGCATTTTTCTGCGACACTTGACTTGCGCTAATATGTGGTCGACAAAGCCAAATGAGTCGACAACATCAATGCGGACATCGATCCCGCCATCGTCACTGCCTCCGAGCGTTTCGGAAAAAAGCACCTCTTTGCCTGTCATGAGATAATACTTTTCGAGCAAGCCTGCCACATATCTCTCAAACGCAGGACCACCACGCGCAGCAAGGAGGTCAAAGAAGGCAAGCTTGAATTCGTCCAATTCCTTGGGACAATTCTGACAGACAGGCTTCGGGCAAAGAACATAACGATTTCCTTCCATCTTCACCTCACCCTCTGCCACAAGGCGCGAGAGAATGGTATCTGTAATGGTATAAAGAAGTCTGTCGTCCTCACGCGTTCTCGTCTCTCTTGTGCCAAAGATATTTTCCAGATGACGAACAAGCTCATTTTTAGTGAGGGCGCGACTTTTCAAAGAGACACGGAGCTTGCGCTCGGTTTCGTCCTCGCGAATCACAACGGCTTCTTCTTTTCCTAACAGATAGCCTCTGCCACCTCTGCCGACATCACCCACGCGGACAAGTTCAGAGAGCGTCGCACCAAGATAGGAGCGCGCTGTACCGTATCGGCCACCTTGATTTTTTCCTTCAAGCTCTTCTTTTGACAGACCAAATGACAAGAGTGCGCCGTCAAGAACCTCGCGTCTTGTCGCGCTGGTTACCGTTTTCAAAAAAGTTATGATAGCGCTTTTGGCTTTGGCTCTTGCGTTTTTCATATGCTCTCCCCTCTGAAATATTTTATCATACTTTATTTTAACACATGCACATACACTTGTCAAGTTCAGGGCAAAACTTTTCCCTCTTTTTCCTGAATGAAATGATGACGAGAGGACAAACTTTCAAAAAAGGAGTTCTCTATGATGGAAAAAGAAAGAGGGATTCTCACCCTTCCGAACATTCTGACACTCTACCGTATGCTTCTCGCACCAATTCTCTATCTCGCGCTCATTGAGGGAATGCACTCTCTTGCGATTTTAGTCTTTCTCTTATCGGGGGCAAGCGACCTTGCCGATGGTTTTCTCGCGCGGCATCTTGGTGAGATCAGCAGTCTCGGGAAGGCGCTCGACCCTATCGCTGACAAAATGACTGATTTTCTGTTATTGCTCGGTCTGATTTCCTATTACCCGATTTTGAAAATCCTCCTGATTGCTCTCGCCGTCAAGGAAACAGCATGTGGCATCGCAAGTCTGATTGCCATACACTACACCTCGCGCGTGGAGGGGGCAAAAATCCACGGAAAAATCACTGGATGTGTTTTGTTCTGTACCCTGTTTTTACACCTGCTTTTTACAGACCTTCCCAAATCCTTAAGTGTGACGACCACTGTTTTATCCCTTCTTGCGCTCGCGGTGTCCTGCGTCCTGTATCTCGTCAGGCACATCAGCGCAGTTCCCCGCTCCAAACGGAATATTGTCGAAGATTTTATACGAAGAATGTGATTTACGCATTCTATCTGGGTGACGGATGCAAATCCGTCACTTTATTTTTGCAAAATAAGATATAGCAATTATCTATTGCATTTCTGCATAATTTGTGCTATACTGAAGATACAAAAAGCGCAGTTTGTTGCTTGCAATCAGGCACAGCGCAGAAATCTCAACCAATGGTATGTTGATTTCTCATAGCAGAATGACTATACTCTTAAGTGTAACAAAAACAATCAAGAAAGGAAAAGAAGAATTTGGAATATGTACTTGTAGCCGAAGGGCTGACAAAAAGTTATCAGAAGAACCGTGTTCTGAACGGTGTCACCATGCACATCAAAAAAGGTGATATTTATGGCTTTGTTGGTGAAAACGGTTCGGGCAAAACTACGGTCATCCGACTTGTGTGCGGATTGATTCATGCGGACGAGGGCGAGTTCACGCTCTTCGGCGTGAAAGGAAACAGCCCTGACATCCGTCAGGCGCGCGCCCGTGTTGGTGCAATTGTAGAAGCGCCATCGATTTATATGAACCTGTCCGCGCAGGACAATCTGAAGATGCAATGTAGCATTCTTGGCATCAAAGATGAAGAAAAATGTAAAGAAACATTGGCAAAGGTCGGTCTTTTTGACCTTTGGGAAAGCAAAAAACACGCAGGCGACTTTTCTCTTGGTATGCGCCAGAGACTCGGTATTGCGATGGCTCTTCTCGGAGAGCCGGAGTTTATTATTCTCGACGAGCCGATGAATGGTCTGGACCCTGCGGGAATTGTTGAGATTCGCGAATTGATTTTGCGTCTGAACCGTGAGAGCGGTATCACCTTCCTCATCTCCTCGCACATTCTGACCGAGCTTGCCCTCGTAGCAACGCGTTACGGCATCATCTCCAAGGGTAAAATTCTCCAGGAAATAACCGCAGAACAGCTCGAGCAGGTATGCAAACATACCACAATGATCAAAGCGACAGACAATGAGGCTCTCGCCTCTCGGCTCTGTGCCCTTTGTGGCGAGGATGCCGTTACCGTAACGGAGGGTGGCGTATGTGTCGAGGGAGATGTCAATCTTAACCAGATTTTCGGTGAGATTATCGCATCGGGCATTCAGATTACTGCCGTGAACACCTACCACTCCAGCATTGAAGACTATTACTTATCTCTCGTAGGAGGTGGCAAGCATGCGTAATTTATACATCACCGACCTCAAACGCATTCTGAAGGATAAGCTCTTTCTGATTGCCGCCATTCTGGCAGGCGTTTTTGCGCTCATCAATCCACTTCTGAACAAAATCCTTTTCAGCGCTCTCGAGCTTGAGGACTTCCTCGATGGAATGATGAATGCAAAATCCATGTTCTTTGGCGCATTTCTTCCCGGGGATAACCTCGGTCTTGTCATGCCGATTCTGATTTCCATCATCGTATGCAAGGATTTCAGTCATGGCACGGTACGCAACAAAATCATCTCGGGCAAATCCAGAGGCGTCATTTTTCTCTCGCATTTTCTTTCTTCCGCAAGCGTGATGTGCGTCCTGATGCTCGCCCACGCGCTTCTCACCCTCGCCTTTTCTCTCTGCTTCTTCCCGTATCAGAGCGAGAAGTTCACGATGTCGGATTTTGGCTATCTCCTGCTCTCGCTGCTCTTTGAGATGATTGTCTATCTTGCGATTGCGGCAATTGTCACCTTCATCGCTACCTTATCGAAAAACATGGGTATCTGCATTTTGCTCTATCTTGCCCTGTCCTTCGGTCTTTCGATTATCGGCTCGGTATTCATGACCGCAGGCGCGTTTCTTGACAAGAGCTCCTCATGGTTTGGCATCGTCGAATTTATCAACGCGCTGAATTTCTTCACTTCAAGCCTGATTGGCTCTGGTGTCACTTACACGGCGAAGGATGTCCTGTATATCCTGCTTTCGCCTATCCTGACCATCGCAGGCAGCCTTGCCCTTGGCATCCATCTCTTCTCCCGCAAGGATCTTAAGTAAAAAAAAGAAAAACACTTGCTACCACCATGGGAAGCAAGTGTTTTTTTAGTTATCGGTATCCTTTTTACAGATATGGATTTATTCCGCCTTCTCATCGAAGAGACGAAGTCCTGCCGTATCGGTAACGGGGAGGGAGAAAACGACAGCGTGGGCTGGGGTATGGCTACCCGCCTGCGTCATAATCTGTGTCATAATATCTCCTTTATGCTCGCCCGAGGAAACGATATAGATAATCTCCTTTTCTTCGGCGATGGAAAGGCCGAAGAACTTATCGGTATACTGCGCGCCTGTACCCTTGGCACGGGTGACCGTACCACCTTTTGCGCCAGCGGAGCGTGCAGCATCCATAACGAGATCGGTATGTCCTTTTTCACAGATGACTACAATCAAATCGGTTTTTCTGTCCTGAGGTCTTGCTTCCACAACTTTTTCCTCACTTTCTTTAGGTGTTTCGGGATTTTCTCCGCCACTGAAATATCCGAGCGTCTCGCGCCCGCCAATGCTGGAGAGAGGAATGGCGAGAGCGATACCTCTGCCCGGAAGGTCAATCCACATTTCGCTCGTCAGTTCTTTGATAATGCTCTTCATCTTATCATGCAGAAGAAGAGAGATGTGTACCGTTTTCTCGCTCTCGGCAAGCCCGAGAAGATCGAGGACGGAGCTGCTCGCTGTACCATGGGCAGGCGTCGAATAAATGTTCTGTACATTTTCTCTCTCAAAGAATTCCACAAATTCCTTGTCATCCGCGCGATTAGCAATCGTTATAAAAAAGTACATTTTCTGCATGGTTTTACCTCCAATCCTCGGAGAATTCGATAATCTCGACCGTCTCTTCTCTTTCTTCTGCCATCTTGTGCGCATGGCGAAGCTTGAGCTTATAGACAAGACCGAGTATCTGAATGGCAATCAAGGGCGTCATCGCGACCATCGCAACAACACCGAACGCATCGGTAACAATCGTGCCACCGACACTGACACACGCTCCCATCGCAAAGGGGAGAAGGAATGTCGCGGTCATAGGTCCCGAAGCAACACCGCCCGAATCAAAGGCGATGGATGTAAAGATATCGGGAACAACAAAGGTAAGTGCAAGGGAAATCACATACGCAGGGACGAGGAAATACATAATCGATATCCCTGTCAGCACACGCGTCATGGCAAGTCCGACAGAAATAGCAACACCGATACCGAGGGTGATACCGAGCGCACGGCGTGGTATCGTACCCGAGGTAATATCCTCAACCTGCTTTTGCAGAACCTGGACGGCAGGCTCGGCGGCTACGATAAAGTAACCAATCAGCATGCCGATAGGTATCATGAGATATCTGAAGCTCGTCGCACCGAGAATTTCTCCCAAGGCGTAGCCTGCGGGCATGAAGCCGACATTTGCGCCTGTAAGGAAAAGGGTAAGACCGACAAAGGTGTATATTACACCGATGAGGATTTTTCCAAGATGCTTTATGGGCAGACGACTGACAAAAAGCTGATATATAAGGAAGAAGGCGGTGATGGGAAGAAGGGCGCGAAGCACTTCCAGCATCGTATGCGGAACCGCATGGAAGAACGCCAACGCAAGCGCACGGGATTCCTCGACCACAGGCGTGGTGATGGGAACGAATGCGCCTTCGGGCTCCAGGATAAGTCCGAGGAAGAGAACGGCAATGATAGGTCCGACGGAGCAAAGAGAGACAAGACCAAAGCTGTCCGCCGCGTTGTCACTATCTGAACGGATGGCGCTGACACCGGTACCAAGCGCCATGATGAAGGGGACGGTCATCGGTCCTGTGGTAACGCCACCTGCATCGAAGGCAATCGGCCAGAAGTCCGGATTGACAAAGAACGCCATACCAAAAGCGAGAAGGTAGGATGTGAGAAGAAGGGTGCGTAGCTTGATATTAAACAGGATACGCAGCATCGCAAGCACAAGGAACACACCGACGCCGATACCCACCGACCAGATCAGGATGGTGGAGTCTATTGAAGGAGCATATTGCGAAAGCACCTGCAAATCAGGCTCGGAAACGGTAATGAGAACGCCGACAAAAAAGGAAAGAGGAATCAGAAGGAAAATCTTCTTCATTTTCGTCAAAGAGGCGCCAACATATTCGCCCATAGGCATCATCGCCGTATCTGCGCCAAGGGAGAAAAGTCCCATACCAAAGACGAGGAATACCGATCCGAAGAGGAAGGAGAGAAAAACCGAAAGGCTCATCGGCGCGATGGTAATTGAGAGCAGCAGCACGATGGCACTTACAGGCAGAACGGAAGCGAGCGCTTCACGCCACTTTTCTTTTAAAATGTGCATATTCTCCTCCTTTCAGATGTTTTCACCATTATATCATAAAAACAAGGAAAAAACAATAGAAATTCCTTTTATTTTCCGAAAATTAACTTTTGTTTTTCAAAAAAATAAAATTATCCATTGAAAAAAGCGCGCACGCGTGCTATAATACATATAATAAGGAATAGTGCCCAGACAAAATACCCGAGGAGGTCAGTATATGAAGGTACTCATCTTAAACGGAAGTCCAAGAAAAAACGGAAACACAGCGCTCGCTCTTTCAGAGGTCAGAAAGACCTTTGTTGAGGAGGGGATAGAAGTCGAATACTTCGATGTCGGTCATCTTGCCGTGCGCGGTTGTATCGCATGCGGCCGCTGCGGCGAGCTTGAAAAATGCGTTTTTGACGATATTGTCAACACGCTCGCTCCCATTTTCCGTGAGTGCGATGGTCTCGTTGTCGGCTCGCCTGTATATTATGCATCCGCAAATGCAACCCTGATTGCCCTGCTCGACCGTCTCTTCTACTCGACGCCCTATTCCAAAGAAATGAAGGTTGGCTTTGCCATAACGGTGGCACGCCGCGGCGGTACATCTGCCACCTTCGATGAGCTCAATAAATATTTTACCATCAGCGGCATGCCCGTCGTATCGGGACAATACTGGAACAGCGTCCACGGTATGCTTCCCGGGGAAGCGTCAGCCGACGAAGAAGGAATGCAGAATATGCGTACCCTCGCTCGCAACGCCGCTTTCCTGATCAAGAGTATTCGCCTTGGAAAAGAGGCTTATGGCACACCTGTGCGGGAAGCGCGTAAAAGAACGAATTTTATCAGATAAGGGGAAGGAATCATGAAAAGAATTGATGTCAAAATCGAAAATTCGCAAACTTTTGGTTACATTTTGTATCTTCCTGACAATTACAGCGAAGAAAAAGAGTACCCGATGATTCTCTGCCTGCATGGTGCAGGAGAGCGTGGTGACGGTGATAGTGACCTGGAACGCGTCAATGTACACGGTGTCGCACGCTATCTCTCGGAGGGTACGCTGAACTTCGAGGCGATTGCCCTTTGTCCTCAATGCCCGCTGGAGCAGGTATGGAACCAGAGGGTATTCGATCTTAAGGCGCTTGTGGATCGCGTGGCGGAAACATATCGTGTTGATAAGAATCGTATGACAATCACCGGTCTTTCGATGGGTGGCTTTGGCACATGGGAGATGGCGATGACCTTCCCGGATGCCTTCGCCGCCTTTGCCCCTGTCTGCGGCGGTGGTATGTCCTGGCGTACCACAGCACTGAAGGGGAAGGAAATCTGGGCGTTCCATGGAAATGCAGATACCGTAGTGGATATCTCGAACAGCATCGACATGGTAAACGGGGCGAGAAGGAATGGAGCCAATGTGCGCTTCACCATCTTTGATGGCGTCGGTCATCACAGCTGGGTGAACGCCTATGAGGATACACGGGTAGTCGAATTTTTGCTCTCCCAATCCCTCAAACCGAACCTTTAAAATGACAGCCCTCCTGACACATATTCTGCCCGTGCTTCAGCAAACGGAGCCGCTTCCCCGTGCCTTTGGTGCTCTCCACCTGTTTTTCTGTTGCCTTGTATTTCTGATCTCCTATATTCTCGTCAGATTTTTTCGCAGAGCCCCTGAAGGGATATATCGTGGTATTCTGTTTTTATTCTGGATTGTTATCCTGATTTTTGAGTTCATCAGACAGATTTACTACTGTTTCCCCTATTCCGAGGGTAAATTTCATTTTGTTTTCTCCTGGAGAAACATTCCTCTGCAGCTTTGCGCAATGATTCTTTATGTGTTACCGATAGTAATTTTTTCAAAAAAGGGAAAACTGCACGATGTCGCATCTTTGTTTCTTGCCTCATTTTCCTTTGTGGCAGGTCTGTGTGTTTACTGCATCCCGGACACGGTCTTTTCCCACAATGTATTTATCAATGCGCAGGCGCTGATTCAGCATGGTGTTCAGATTATCGTAGGCGTCTACATACTTTCCCGTGAATATCAAAGGCTCCGTCCCGCCACATTCCTTCGCACCTTTCTGCTCTTCACCTGCATGACTCTGTCTGCCACCTTATTAAACGAACTTTTTTATCCAATTCTCACAAAGCAAAGCATAACTCCGTTCAATCTGTTTTTCCTCTCCAGGCATCAGGCATCGGACATCTCCTTTCTGGAGCCATTCCTCCTGCATATGCCTTACCCGCTCTTTTTATGCGCCTATTTGCTCGTTGTAACCCTCGGCGCCTATCTCCTGTATTCTATCTTTTCATGGTACCTTTCCCATGTGGACAAGCCATGAAGCAACCCTGATGAGGTGATTTTATGAAACTTAAAAAACTGAAAGGATGGCTTTATCTCTTACCTGCCATACTTTTTCTTGGTGTCTTTATGGTGTACCCCCTCATTGATGTACTCATTTATTCCTTCGAGGAAGGGTACAACTTTGCCTCGGGCGAACATCTGGGTGTTGGCTTCTACAACTATGCCTATGTCCTTCGTGACCCTTATTTTCTCTCCGCCCTGAAGAACACCTTGATTCTGGTTGCCATTACCGTTCCCCTCTCGACGGGCATCGCTCTTCTGATTTCTCTCGGGCTCTCAAAAATCAAAGCGCTTCGCAAGCTGTTCCAGACCATCTACTTTCTGCCTTATGTAACGAACACCCTGGCAGTCGGTCTTGTGTTCATGATACTCTTCAAGAGAACGCCCTATTCCGACGGTCTCATCAATCTCCTGCTCTCCTGGTTCGGTCAAGGTCCTGTGGACTTTATTGATGGTCCGTATGCGGCGAAGATGTTCGTGCTTTGCTTTTATACCATCTGGATTGTCATGCCCTTTAAGATTTTAATCCTGACCAGCGCCCTCGCCTCGGTCAAGGAGGACTATTATCAGGCGGCAAAGCTCGATGGCGCATCGAGGTGGCGTATGTTCTCGCGTATCACGCTCCCGATGATTTCCCCGATGATTTTCTATCTTGTCATCACGGGTTTTATCGGCGCATTCAAAGCATACAGCGACTCGGTCGCCCTCTTTGGCACAGACCTTAATGCCGCGGGCATGAATACCCTTGTCGGCTATGTATATGATATGCTTTACGGCAACAGCGGTGGTTATCCCTCGTTCGCGTCCGCGGCGGCCATCGTTCTCTTTATGATTGTCCTCACCATTACCGCCATCAACTTGCTTGTCAGCAAGAAGTATGTGCATTATACTTAAAGGAGGTGCGGCATGAGTACTGTATCAAGTTACCTCCTTTCAGAAAAGAAAAACAAGCGGCTCTCAAAGATTTTAAGCGCGCTGATTTATACCGCGCTCGGCATATGGGCACTGCTTGTTCTCTTCCCTTTCTACTGGATGCTTCTCTCGAGCTTCAAATCCTTCGCCTCCTATAACGCGGAGTTTGTCCCGAAATTCTTCACTTTAAGTCCGACCTTCGAGAATTACATCGAAGCGTTCACCGCGGTTCCCCTCTTTTCTTACTTCCTGAACACCCTGATTTACACCCTTCTGACAACTGCGCTCATGCTTGTGGTGACGGTGTTTGCCGCTTTCGCGTTTGCCAGACTCGACTTCCCCGGCAAGAATATTGCCTTTACCCTTTTTCTTGCCCTGATGATGATACCGACCGAGCTTGTCGTTATCACAAACTATGTCACCATCACCGATATGAACCTGCGTAACACCTTTACCGGTCTGATTCTGCCCTCGATTACGAGCGTGTTCTATATCTATCTGCTCAAAGAGAATTTCGCGCAGATTCCCGATGAGCTATATCTTGCGGCGAAGGTCGACGGCACGCGTGATATCGTCTATCTCTGGCGCGTGATGCTCCCCATTTCAAAGCCCACCGTAATTACCATAATTATTCTGAAGATAATCGAGTGCTGGAACTCTTATGTCTGGCCAAGACTTATCACCGACAATGAGAGATACTATCTCGTTTCCAATGGCATTCAGGCCATTCGCGAAAGCGGCTTCGGACGAGATAATGTCCCCGCGATGATGGCAGCGGTCGTTTCCGTCTCACTGCCCCTGATTATTCTATTCTTAATCTTCCGTGACAGAGTTATGGAAGGTGTCGCAAGAGGAGGTACAAAAGGATGAAAAGAATCGTTTCCTTATTTCTCTCCCTCACCCTTCTCCTCTCTCTTCTTTCTCTCTTTTCCTGCCATGGTGCGAAGGTGGAAGCACCGCCTCCCTTCGAGGTACCCGAGACCTTTGATACCACAAAGCAGTATGAGATTGTGTTCTGGTCGAAGAACGACTCGAACATCTCGCAAAAGAACATTTATGAAAAAGCGGCGGCGGATTTCGAGAAGATTTACCCGAACATCCACATTGTCAACCGCTATTACACCAACTATAATGATATTTATAAGGATGCCATCACGAATATCTCGACGGGCACGACACCAAATATCGCCATTTCTTATCCCGACCATATAGCCACCTACAATACGGGAAAGAATATTATTGTCCCTCTCGACTCACTCATCAACGATGAGACCTTTGGTCTCGGCGCTGACGGCGTCAATTTCGATGCACCGACAAAGGAAGAGATGGTAGACAAGTTCCTTATCGAAGGTCAGTTCGGCGGCGCGCAATACGCGATGCCCTTTATGCGTTCGACCGAGGCATGCTATATCAACCGCGACCTTGTCGAAAAGCTCGGCTACGAGGTCCCCGATGTTCTGACATGGGATTTTATCTTCGAGGTGAGTGACAAAGCGACAGAAAAGAACCCCGACGGCACCTACAAGGTCAATGGTCAGAAAACAATGATCCCCTTCATTTATAAATCCACCGACAACATGATGATACAGATGCTCAAGCAGATGGGTGCGCAATACACCTCCGCGGATGCGAAAATCCTGATGTTCAATGACACGACAAAGGAAATTCTGCTCGGGCTTGTACCTCATGTGGAAAACCGCGCCTTTTCCACCTTCGGCATCTCCTCCTATCCCGGCAACTTCCTGAATGCAGGTCAATGCATTTTCGCCATTGACTCGACGGCGGGTGCCTCCTGGATGGGCTCGGACGCGCCTCTGTCAGATATCTCCGAGGAAAACCTCGTGGATTTTGAGACCGTGGTACGCCCCATTCCCCAGGTCAATGTCGAAGAGCCTGTGATGATTTCACAGGGACCGTCCGTCTGTATCTTCAACAAAGAGGACCCCGGCGAGGTGCTTGCCTCCTGGTTGTTTGTGCAATATCTGCTGACCGACGAGGTACAGATTGCCTACTCGCAGACGGAAGGCTATGTTCCCGTCACAAAAAAGGCGCAGCAGAACCCTGAATACCTTGATTACCTTGCGCGCGAAGGCGAGGACAACGACGCCCATTACGCCATCAAAATCCAGGCGGCAAAGCTTATGCTCGCGAACACGGAACACACCTTTGTCACCCCTGTATTCAACGGCTCTGCCTCGGCGCGTCAGGCGGCGGGACAGATGATCGAAGAGGTCACAAAGGCGGTGAGGCGCAACAAAACAGTTGACAACGCATTCATAGAAAACCTCTTTGATGAGATGACGGCGCTCTATCGCCTCGACCAGATTGAGCTGACGGACGCTTATATCGATCTTGGCAAAATGCCGACAGGATCGATTGTCCTTCTTATTGCGCTCGGTGTTGTCTGGTGCGGAATTATAGCATATTGCACAATAGGCTATGTAAAACAGAGACGAAAAAAATAAACTTTTCATTCTTGACATAGCCACTCTTTTGTTGTATAATATTTTTTGGAAATATATTTTTTTCGAAAGGAAAGAGAAAAATGAAAAAATTACTCGCATTTCTTCTTGTTCTTGTCATGGCTCTCGCATGCTTCTCCTGCGTACAGCCCACACCTCCCACGCCCCCTGACGAAGACGATGTCAAGGTTATGACACATGCTGAATATATGGCAGCCGCTGTGGAGAGCGAAGTTGTCATCGAAGCATATGTTCAGGCGACACAGTCCTGGTGGGATAACAAGATCACCGTTTATCTTCAGGATGAGGATGGCGCATATTTCGCGTACGAGATGGCTTGTACCGAAGAGGAGAGCGCATCTCTTGTAAAGGGACAGAAAATCCGCGTTACCGGTTACAAGGCTGAATGGTCGGGTGAAGTGGAAATTATCGACTGCTCCTTTGAGGTTCTCGAGGGCAACTGGGTGGCTACTCCCACTGACCTTACCGCGAAGCTCGGCACCGATGACCTCATCAAGCATCAGAACGAGCTTGCACTCTTCAAGGGCATGACCGTCAAGTCTGTTTCCTACAAGAACAACGAGCCAGGCGATGATATTTACCTTACCTTTACCAAAAACGGCGCCGACTATGATTTCTGTGTTGAGCGTTACCTCACTGGTCCTGAAACTGCTCTTTATGAGTATGTAAGCACTCTCAAGGCTGGCGATGTTGTTGATGTTATTGGTTTCCTCTACTGGTACAATGGCGCGAA
Source organism: Clostridia bacterium (assembly GCA_017508465.1). GTDB lineage: Bacteria > Bacillota > Clostridia > Oscillospirales > CAG-272 > UBA1740. Next base: position 5,844 of record JAFVYW010000153.1, on the reverse strand, counting down.
CCCTCACATCGTATCGATGAGCAAGGCGCAAAAGGGCGAAGGTGCGATGACTTATCTTGATTACATCAACGCGCCCCTGGAAAGCGAAGTTGTTATCGAGGCGTATGTTCAGGCAACACAGTCCTGGTGGGATAACAAAATCACCGTTTATCTTCAGGACGAGGATGGCGCATATTTCGCATATGAAATGACCTGTACCGAAGAAGAGAGCGAAGCACTCGTTGTCGGTCAAAAAATCCGCGTTACCGGTTACAAGGCTGAATGGTCGGGTGAAGTGGAAATCACTGACTGCTCCTTCGAGGTTCTCGAAGGCGAGTGGGTGGCTACTCCCGTTGACCTTACCGCGAAGCTCGGCATGGATACTCTTATCCACTACCAGAACCAGCTTGCTGTCTTCAAGGGACTTACTGTAAAGGCAATCTCCTACAAGAATGATGAGCCTGGTGATGATATTTACCTCACCCTTGGTTTGGGCGAAGGGGAATACTCCTTCTGTGTTGAGCGTTACCTCACTGGTCCTGAAAGTGAAGTATATCAGACCGTCGCTACCATGATGGTTGGCGATGTTATCGATGTTACCGGTTTCGTTTACTGGTACAACGGCCTGAACACCCATGTAACGAATATCGTTGTCATGAGCGGCGAGGCTGCCGAATAATTGTTTTACATAAAAAGGGGCTGCTTCATTTAGGCATAACCGAACGAAAAACGACAGAGGTACAATCAATGTGCCTCTGTCGTTTACAGATTAAGAGAAAACTAAGGTCAAAACCTACGGTTTTCTCTTTTTTTATTTAGGTTTTTCGTTCTATCTCCGTTTGCTCGCTTGCCGTATGTATATACGCCTATCGTTCACAAACGAAGATTTCTGCTCTAAATCAAGCGAGCCCCAAAGGCGCTTCGCACTAAGAATTCAGCATTTTAGTGAAAATTCTTATTCAATACCAAAGTATGCTGAATTCTTAATGACTCAGCCCCTTTTTTATTCATCTTTGGCGAGAAATTCAATCAATGTATTAAGTGGCATCGGACGGGCGAAGTAGTAGCCTTGAATACTGTCAACACCACACTCCACAAGAGTGGCGACATCCTCTGCGCATTCGGCGCCCTCGGCGGTGACGGAAAGTCCTGCGTCGTGGAACATTTCACAAAGGTGACGGACGATACCTGTCCTGACATTACCCTGCATTGTATTGGCGAGAAAAGCACGGTCCAGCTTAATGCATTTGAATGGCAATTGGAGCAGTGTTGAGAAGTTTGAGCAGCCTGCGCCGAAATCATCCAGATAGAAGGCGTAGCCCATACTGGAAATCGCTTTCATAACCGCTTCGGTGTCCTCGAGATTTTCAAGCATCACGCGCTCGGTGATTTCAAAAACGATACGGGAGTGTGCGATACGATAGGAGTCGACAATCTCATTGATACGATGAAGGAATCCTTTATCGAGAAGCTGTGTCATGGAGATATTGATAGAAACATGGATGTCAGCAAAAATGGGGTTCTGGTTCAATGTACGGCAGACCTCTTCCAGAACGAACCATGTGATGTTATGTATTTTACCTGTTTCTTCTGCTATGGGTATCAGTTGAGCGGGAGAAACAAGCGAGCCATTTGCATCACGAAGGCGAATCAGGGCTTCCATAGAAGCGTATGCATTTTTTCTTATATCGCGGATGGGCTGATAGAACACTTCATATCCATGAGCGCTGTCAATGGTCGACAAAAGCGTTATGAGTCGGGCGCGGTTTTGCATCTCTTTCGCATACGCCTCGTCATAGCAAACGAAATGCTCGCCACGGTTATATGCGACGCTTCCTGTATATTCCATGCTGTCAAAAAGTTCGTGCGGTTCTTTTTCGATTCCGCTTAAGATGTACTCAACGCAGACATAGTCAAGATCGATGCGACGATCGCCCACACGAATACCCGTGTCAAGAAGATCCTGAAGCTTCTCGGTATTCTCCTGCAATTTGACCTTATCCACATAAGGGAGCGAAAGAGCAAAAACTGTACCATTCATATGATAAGCGCTTGCCTTGACAAACTGGCTCGTCAGGCTGCGAGCAAAGACAAACAGTACCTCGTCACCAAATTGGTGACCGAACTTCTGGTTGACTACCGAAAAGTTTTTCAGGTTAATCAGAAAGAGTTGGCGCGGGCGATGACGCTTCAGAAGCAAATTCAGATCCTGGAAGAACTTAGAACGGTCATCCAGGGCGGTGAGGACATGCTCACCAAGACGCTTTTTCTGGAAGTTTAAGTAGATTACCATGTTGATGACAACGATAATAAAACCGCTGAGCATCACATCCTCAAAAACAAGTTGTACAATAATACTGAACGCAATCAATGGGAGCGTGTGTCGCAAAGCACGCGTCAAGGAATTCGATACGATCCTGCGATTACGGACATAGCACAGTATCGTCATGAAGAAGAGTAGAACATCCGCGACATATGCAAAATAAATCAGCGGTCCGCGCGAATGAATTCCGTCTTCGATTTTGAAAACAATACCTGTGTTCACATTGACGATAAGAAGTACCGCATAGATAATAGCGAGAATCGCGGTCATCCAGGATGCGACGCGGACGCATTTTTTCTCGTTTGTATGCTCGAGAATCTTGTTCATCAGATAGAGCGAAACCCATGCCATCGCGAGATATTCTATAATATGATACAGGGAGAGAGATAATATGCAAAAGGCGTGATTGTGCGTAGGTAACTTTGTCACAATATCCGAGAGAATGCCGAAGAGCGATGTAACAACCGACAGAACCAGGCTCTGTGCAAAAATCACCGCTTGCCTCGATGGCAGACGCAGATTGACAAAGTAAAACCATATGAGTACAATACCTATGACTATTGCAAAATAGTCGCTAACAAAAATCATGTTTTCCTCCGCGGGAGAAACTTCCCCTGTTGACTATTGTAGCATATTGCTTCTCTTTTGTCAATAAATTTGTGAAGATTTGTGAAGATTTTCCTAAAAACCGACATTTTCAGAGAAGGCGGTTTATGAATCCTCCGCATTTGCACCAGGCGTTGATTCTGCATCCCGAGCGGGAAGAGAAAAACGGCGGGCAAACAAACGGGCAGCAAAAAGACAGACGAGAGCGCCAAGCACCGCAGTCAACACCCAGAGGGCGACGGTGAAATTCCACCCCATCCTTGTCGAAAGCAGGGCGATCCCATAGGTGGAAACGGCACTTCCGACATAGGTACAGGAATTGAGAACACCCGAGACCGTCGAGACCTTGCCCTGCCCTTTGAAGTAGGGAGGGAGCATCGTGGTGAGCATCAGGTTTGTGCCATGCATGCCACCAATCAGAAGGGCGAACGAGAGGATGGAGATGACAAGATTTTTTCCTCCGGAAAGAAAGAGGACAAGCGCCGCTACGGCGCTGGCAAGGAAGAAAAAGCCTGCGAGGGTGGTCGGATTCTTAACCTTTTTCTGATAAAGAAGAGTAGAAAGTCTGACGCAGAACACGCTGAAAACAGGCATGATGACACCCGACAAAATCGATAGGATATTACTGATATCATATATCTCGGAGATATAGGAGGGCATCCATGTGGTAACACCATCGCGCAGCATACCTTGCAGGGCTATGCCCACCATAATCATCAGAAACATAGGGGTGAATACCGTGCGCCATGTGCCACGCGTCGCTTCTTTGGAGGAAGCTGTGAGGGATATGGGATTCTCTTCTCTTTTTCCGACATCCGGGGCAAAGCGAAGCCAGAGAGCAAGCATCAGGGCCCCCATCGCGCTACTGAACCAAAAGACGCTACGATAGTCGGATACCAGAAGCAAGAGAGGTGAGAGCAGATAGACAGCTATCGTGCCATACGATGCGCCGCAGGAAATTTTTGCGGTAATATTTTTATATGTTTCATCATCAAACATTGCGACGAGAATGCGAACCATGGGAGGCCACATAAGCGCCTGTGCGAAGCCATTGATTCCCCAGAGAATAAGCATGACCGTCGGATTCGGGAAAAAGGGGACGAGGAGGTTCATCAGCGTGGTGACAAGGAAGCCTAGCGCCACAAGGCGTTTCGGGGAGAAGCGGTCGCCAAGCATACCGCTGACAATCTGACCGACGCCATAGGTGACAAAGCTACATGTCAGAGCGAGCGAGAGGACATCCTTCCCCTCACCGAGCGTCTCCTCCATCGCCGAAACAATAGCGCCATAGTTGATGCGCGTCATATAGCTTATCGTATAAGAGAGACAAAAGAGCCATGTATAGGCGCGGATTGCCTTCCTGGATGTACACTTTTCCATTTCGCACCTCCTTTTTTACCAAATCATTTTAGCACAGCCCTCCGCCTTTGTCAAGGGAAATGCCCGTTTTTTCAGAAAAAGAAAGCTCCGGAAATCGCCGGAGCTTTCTTTGTATCAGTTATGATTTTCAGGTTACTTTTTCAATTTTCCTGATATGCGGGCAACCGAGCGTCTTTCTCTCGCAGACGGGCGCGACAAAGCGGACGGCGTTGGTGATAATTCTCTGTATTTGCTTATGGTAGAAGGTCGGGAAGGTCTCGTGTCCAGGCTGGAAGTAGAAAATCCTGCCATTGTCCCGATGGAAGGTCACGGCGCTACGGAATACCTCGCTTCCCTCGTATGAACCAATCATAAGCACCTCGTCAGGATTCGGAATGGTAAAGGGCTCGGCATAGGTTTCTTCATGCGCAAGCTCAATATAACGCTCGGTGATGCCTGCCATAATGGGATGGTTGTGATTGATAACCCACAGACGCTCCCAATCCCCATCCTCACGCCAGCCGAGGTCTGCCCCCGTACCCATCAGGCGGCGGAAGGGCTTGGAATGGTGGGCGCTATGAAGTCCGATAAAGCCCATGCCCGAGAGAACGGCATTATATACGCGTTCAGCAACTTCATCGGGCACTCGGTTGTGCGCCATATGTCCCCACCAGATGATAACATCGGTCTCGGCAAGAACTTCTTCGGTAAGACCACATTCCACATCATCGAGTGTAGCGGTCCTGACTTCAAAATCTTCGTTTTCCGAAAGGAAGCCAGCGATCGCCTGATGAATGCCTTCCGGATAAACCGCCAATACGGCGTCCTCGGTTTTTTCATGAACAAATTCGTTCCATACAAGCACGCGAATCATACGCTTTTCTCCTTATTTCACCATTTGATAAAATGTTTTGTTTTTCAGGGCTTCGAGCATAATCACTGCGCTCGTCGCATTGGTAGCGAGGGGGATGCGTTGAACATCACAAAGGCGAAGAAGCGCAGAAACATCCGGCTCATGCGGCTGCGCCGTCAGGGGATCGCGCAGGAAGATAACGAGGTCAAGCTCACCATTCGCAAGCATCGCGCCAATCTGCTGGTCACCGCCGAGAGGACCGCTTTTGAGGCGGAAAATATCGAGCTTCGTTTCACCCATTATCATCGTACCCGTGGTACCTGTGGCGTAGAGTTCATGCTCTGCGAGGACATCGCGATACTTCTTTGCTACCTCGATAATCTCGCTCTTTTTCTTGTCGTGTGCAATTAAAGCAATTTTCATTTTCTTTTCCTTTTTATTGAATTCCGATAGGTATCATCGGTAAAATACGGATTTACCGTCGTTATTATAACATATTTCTGGAAAATATGCAAGATATTTTTTCCATCTTTAGTATACAGATGAAAACGATAAAAGTCAACCCCATAAAAAAAGGGGCTGAGTCATTAAGAATTCAGCATACGTTGGTATTGAATAAGAATTTTCACTAAAATGCTGAATTCTTAGTGCGAAGCGCCTTTGGGGCTCGCTTAATTTAGAGCAGAAATCTTCGTTTGCGAACGATAGGCGTATATACATACGG
>JAFVYW010000152.1 GCA_017508465.1 Clostridia bacterium | reverse complement strand
TTCTTCGCTTTGATAAGGTCATCCTGTACCATGAAGGAACCGCCGCAAGCAACAATCTTGTTGAAGGCGAGGTAGTCACGGAGGTTGGTTTCATTGATGCCACCAGTCGGCATAAAGGTCATCTGACCATAGGGAGCCGCCATAGCCTTCAGCATCTTAAGACCGCCTGCCGCTTCTGCAGGGAAGAACTTAACGGTGGTGAGACCGAGTTCGATAGCCGCTTCGATATCCGAGGGGTTCGAACAACCGGGGAGCATGGGAACACCCTTGGAGATGCAATAAGAGGTAACCTTGGGGTTCAGACCAGGGGAAACGATAAACTTCGAGCCTGCGGCAATCGCGGCGTCAACCTGCTCAGTGGTGAGGACGGTGCCTGCGCCGACGAGCATGTCGGGGAATTCCTTGGTGATATTAGCAATCGCTTCTGCTGCGCATGCGGTGCGGAAGGTGATTTCCGCAGCGGGAAGTCCGCCGTCAATCAACGCCTTTGCAAGCGGTACAGCATCGTCGGGATTTTCAATTTTAATTACGGGGATGAGACCGATTTCATCAAGTTCTTTCATCATATCCATTGGGATGGTTCTCCTTTGATGTTTTTTATATATATATGAATATTATACAATAAATTTTTAGGTGTGTTAATTGCAAATATTGCCATCGATATTGCATTTATTGCTTACTCAAAATATTTCTTCTCATGCGGGCGTTGCGCCCTTGACAAATCGCTGGGGTTTTGGTATAATGATGTCAGTTCTAATAAATTAGAAAAGGGGACATGCGATGTCTTTGCCTGTTTATGTTTTCAGTGAAGATGAATATCTGTTTTTGAAAATCCGTGTGCTTTGTGAAAAAGAGGGATGGACGCCTTATCGTATCACAAAGGAAGAGGCTACCCTTCCCCTCCTTGTATGGGATATCGACACGAGCGAGGGACAAAAGGTGTTCCCTGCGCTGTCTCACGATAAAGTAATTCTTCTCTCGCGCGACGATATCGGAAACACCGCGCGTTTGCCTATCACAAACAAGTCCCTGCTCGCCTTGCTGCGCGGGGCGGAAGAGGGGGCGCCCCTTACCCTGGACCATGCCCATCGCGTGGCGCATATCTACGGAGAGACGATAAAGCTCACGGAGCTTGAGGGAGAGCTTCTTTCTTACCTCATCTCGCGTGGCGGAGAATGTGCCACCAATGAAGAGCTTTGCGCACATCTCTGGGGCGGACAGGCAAGCGCCAGCGCGGTCAATGTCTATATTCATTACCTTCGTGAAAAGCTTGAATTGCGGGGAGAGAAGGTGATTCTCGTCCGTCGCGGCAAGGGTTATTATATTGAGCCGAAATTCTTAAAGGGAGGCAGGACATGTTAAAGATCTATCGCGGCGGCTTCCATGTCGATTTGCATGGTAAGCTGAAGGAAGAAATTGAAAATCGCATCCGTCTCGGCAAGACGGTCTTTCTTGTCGTGCCTGAAATGGAGACGCTGATCGCCGAAGAGGTGGCGATGCGTGAGTATCCACCCGAAGCCCCTCGTTTTTTTGAGGTCACGAACTTCACAAGACTGGCGAACACAGTTTTCCGCAAAAAAGGCGGACTCGCAACAGACTGTTACGACAAAACAACAAAAGCGCTGCTTATGTGGCGCGCGCTCTCCGAGGCGATGCCCCTGCTCTCCGAGAACACAAGGAGTGATATCACGCCCGGTATGGTTGAGCGCTCGCTTCGCGCCATGAGCGAGATGGAACAGCTCGGGCTTGACAAGGAAAGCCTGCTCTCTGCCGCGGGTGATACACGGATTTTAGAAAATGCGCGTCTCTCCGGCAAGCTTGCCGACCTCATTCACATGCTGAAATTTTACGGTGAGCTTCTCACTGAGGATGGTTCTCTCCCCTCTGACCTGCTACGCATGGCAAAAATGCTTCGCGAGGATGCGTCCCTCTTCTCGGATGCCACCTTCTATTTTGAAGGCTTTACCTCCTTTACCGAGCCGCAGCTTCAGATTCTCTCCCATCTCATCCGTCGCACCGAGGTAACGGTAGCGCTTCGCTTGCCAAAGCATCAGTCAGGCAATTTTGAGTATACCGAAACGAGAAACACCGCAGAGGTTCTGAAAAACCTCGCGACAAGGCACGGCGTCACCACAAAGCCCTTTGTTCTCGATACCAATCGTATGATAAAGAATGAGGCTCTTTTGCTTTTGTCGAAATACTTGTGGGTGCAAAATGTCAAATTTGACAAGGAAAGTTTACAAAATATCGGAGATAGCCTGCGTATCTTCTCTGCGAGAACGCCTTATGAGGAATGTTCTTTTGTTGCAAATGATATCGCAAGACGGATAAGAGAGACGGGCGCGAGGTACTCCGATTTCGCCATTGTTGCCCGTGATATCGACCTGTACAAGGAGTCCCTCGGCAGTGCGCTGCGCGAGAGTGGAATTGCCGCATTTGTGTCAAGGGAGATTCCGATTACCTCCTTCCAAGGGGTGAAGCTCATCGACCTTGCTTTCCGCGCGATTTTCTCATACTTCAATCGCGGAGATGTCATCGCTTACGCAAAGTGTGGTCTGTTCGGGCTCACGAGTGAGGAAACCGACACCTTCGAGATGTATGTAGACACATGGAATATTCATTCGGGCGCATTCTTGTCCGAGGACGCTTTTTCTGCGAATCCTGCCGGTTACACGGAGCGCGTATCAAAGAGCGCTACCGAAACCATCGCCATCGTACAGAAGGCGAGAGAGAGAATCATAACGCCTCTCGTCATGCTCAAAGAGGACACCGCGAAGGTGCAGACGGTGCGCGAGCACGCGCATGCGCTTGTCGACTTCCTGCTTGAAATTGATTTGCAAAGCAGACTTGCCGAGCAGGCGGAGCATCTCAAAGCGATGGGCGAGGATGCGATGAGTGCAGAGGTTGCAAGGCTCTGGCGTACCATCGTCGGCGTACTGGACAAGGTAGTCGAGACGCTTGATGATTTCAGAGTTGACGCGCGTGGCTTCTGCTCACTTCTCAACATCGCCTTTTCCTCCATCAAGGTCGGCAGACTTCCCGAGTCGCAGGACGAGGTTACCCTTGGTTCGGCAAATTCCCTGCGTCTTTATAACAAAAAGCACATCTATCTCATCGGTGTGAACCATGGCGAGTTTCCAGCGAATGTATCGGACGGCTCATACTTCACGGAGCGCGAGCGTGAGACTCTGCGCGAGGTCGGTCTGGCGACCGAGCCACCTGCTGAAATCCGCTGTGCGAAGGAGCAATTTTTCTTCACCCGTGCCTTTCTGTCGGCATCCGATAGCGTAACGCTTCTCTTCACCGAAAAGAACGCGAGCTTCAAGAGCACGCCACCGTCCCCTGTCATCACAAGCATTCTCGAGGCGACATGCGTCGTGGATACAGACGATGAAAGCAAGAGAACCATAGCCCTCATTCCTGTGCAGAAAATCGACACGCTCCCCCTCGTCTCGCGCGTGCAGACGATAAGAGGTGCTGTCGACGCGCTGGCGCTTTCGCACACGGATGAGGAAGAAAAATCGATATACCGCGCGCTCTGCCACGTCGGTGAGGGAGACCTCGCTTCCCTCTCGCGGATGCCGATTTTCAACGCGTCCCTCTCGCTCTCGGGCGAGCTTGCCAAGGAGATTTTCCCCGAGACGCTCGACCTGACGCAAGCGCGTCTTGAGAGCTTTTCCTCCTGTCCGCTTCATCACTTTCTGCGCTATGTCCTGGCGCTCGGTGAGATGCGCGAGGTAAAGTTTGATGCCTTGGATATCGGTAATATGGTGCATGGTATTTTAGAGACCTTCTTCGCTATGGCAAAGGAAAACAATACGGATTTTTCCACATATGACAGGTCGGGACTGCATGACGAGGTTTCTTTGATTGCCGAAGAATACTTAAAGAGAATTGGCTTTTATTCCGACAATACCCCTGCCAGAAGAATTCATACGGCGAAGCGCATTACTGAAAGCGCGGTGACTGTCATATCGAGCCTGCTCGATGAGCTTTCCTCGTCGAAGTATCTGCCGGCATTCTTTGAACTCAAAATCGAAAGAAACCGTACCGATGCCCCCTCGCCACATACCGTTGAGGCGGAGGACGGCGTGAAGGTATACCTTTACGGTACGATTGACCGCGTCGATACCTTCCAGAATGGTGACGAGGTGTTTGTCCGTGTTATGGACTACAAAACGGGCACAAAAGCCTTTTCGCCCTCCGACCTTGCCGAAGGCAGGAATTTACAGATGTTCCTCTATCTCGCTTCCCTGCTCGAAAGCACGAGCTTCCGCACAAAGCTTGGTGTGCGCGAGGATGGGGCGCTGGTTCCCGGTGGCGTGATTTATGTGCAGACGGCTCTCGATGCCAAGGAGATGCCTGACGAGAATTTCGATCCCATCCTGACACTCTCCCAGAACCAGAAGCGTTCGGGTATGATCCTGTGGGAAGAGGATTCCGTCGGTGCGATGCATCCCGATTTTCTGCCTGTAACGCGCAAGAAGGACGGCGATGTCGATGCAAGAAGTGCCGACCGCACCTACTCGCGCGAGGGTTTCGCCGACCTGATGGAAACCGTGGACGGCGCTATCCGCCGTATTGCGCATGATATGCGCGAGGGTGTTATTTCCGCGACGCCCCTGAAGGGCAAGTCGACCGAGACCTGCGAGAGATGTCCTTATCGGGCGGTTTGCAGAAAAACCAAGTAATTTTAATTTTTTTACTTCCCCTCTTGCAAAGGGAAAGATTATATGGTATACTTTTTATGTAATTAAAAATACCTTCGGAGAAAATAAATGAAACATTTCACGAAAGCATTTATTCTGTGCGTGACGATGGTCCTTCTTTGTATGACGATGTCGCTCTCCACTTTGGCAAATGAGCCTGTCATAACAGAGATCGTCGTCGGCAAGACACAGAACCCGCAGACAAACGCTCCCTATACCCTGGACGAGGCGTGGACGCTGGCGCAGACAAATGGTACGGATAAGGTAGAGGTTATTCTCGAGAGTGACAACGAAACCTATGCGGACAACCTTGCTCTCGCATGTACCGATGGCAAGAAAACAACGCTCCGTTTTCTTGAAAATATCACCACGACATCGACGGCTATCGTAGGAAAAAGCTGTTATCTTACCATGGATCTTGCCGGCTATACCTTAACGGTCCATCACCAGATTGGCATTCATACACAAGCGAAGCTTACGCTTATCACAAGCTCCCCCGGGGGCAAGGTCGAAAACCTGATGAAGCATCCGCTCTTCTCGTTTGCGCCAAACGGAACACTTTCTGTCGGTAATGATAATCATGTCCTCACCCTCTCGGGTGGTAAACTCGTCGGTGAGAGTGAAGTCGAAGCGCGCGCGTCATTCACGAATGTGCATTTTGAGGGCGTCTCGCTGGATGTGAGCCGCGCCCCCGGTATCGCGATTGCGATGAACGAAGGTTGCACCTTTGACACCAACGGTGCGCTCGGCATCACGGCGTTCGGCAAGGGATTTACCTCGGAGAATATCACAATATGTGATAACTTTGTTCTGGCGCGTACCGAAGAGGCAGACACTTATGCTATCCTTCCTTCTGCCGACACTGTAAACATCTCCTTTTTCATCGAAGGGGAAAGCATGTCCTCATATTATAAAAAGGGGGTTCTGGTGCGCTCTCCCTCCCTGGAAAAATACAGCGTCACCATCAATAGCAATCACTACTATCTCACCACAGACGAGCCGATTCAGGAATACGCCACCCAAGATGCCACCTATACCGCACATTACACAGGCGGCGCACAGATTTCGGCAAACTATTCTCTCAATACGGCAATCGACTTTCATGCATACATTCCCGCAACAGACGAGATTACTCACATCGACGGTGTCGGGATTTCCAAGCACGAGAGCGTTATCGTCGGGGGAGCGCGTTACTATGTCATAACCTTCCCGCTTCTCGCCCCCAAGGATGCGCAGGATTCCCTGAAAATCGTCCTGACGGTCAATCTCGGTCAGAAAACCGTAACAGTAGACCGCTATGTTTCCATCATCGGCTACGCGGAGGCAGCAGTAGAAAACAATCTTGACGCGGAAACCCTCCATCTGATTCTGCAAACGATGGACTACATCAACAAGGCAAGCATCTACTTCGGCGGCGAGAGCAGTGAGAGAATCGAAAAGCTTCTTCGTGACAACAACTTCACGCCCTATGTGTGGGAGGCGAAGAATGTCAAGGAAATCGGCACATACGAAAACCTGCGCGGTGCTTGCATCGACTTAAACCAGAAACCCGGGTTTGTCTTTTATGTCAGGGCAGATTACGAGGGTGATGTCCTTGTGAACGGAAAGGTATATAATCAGTACAGCGATATTGTCACCATGGGTGGTCAATCCCTCAAATACATTGTCGTACAAGTCCCTGCAAACCAGATGATAGACGACATCACTGTGGTGGCGGGCGAGGACACACTGGTTTACAATCTCGATACTTATATCGCAGGCAGGGCATCGACCGAGCCGTATGCGCACGCGCTTTATGGTTATGTATATGCTTGCAAAAACTATATTGCCTGATAAAGAAAAAGATGGAGGATGATTTCTCCATCTTTTTTTACTGTATTTTTCCGCTTTTTATTGACATGCGCGCCAAGGTAAAGTATAATAAAGGTAGCATTCTGAACTTACGGGGTTTTATCTATGAAAAAAGCAACAGAGCCGATTGTGCAGCATCCGCATAATCTGATAAAAGGTATCATCGAGGGCGCAACGGATGCGTTCTCTTCCATTGATAAAGCGCTTTCTGCCTATCGGGTGGGAGAAAGCTTTGTCGTTGACGATGGCTTTATCGGCATGAATGTCACCTTGACGGTATACAACGATGCGAGCGTGGTACGCTCCGCCATCGCGCGTACCGGTCGCCTTGACGATGACTGTGAGCCACACAACGCAAACCACCCGAAGGAAGCGCGAGAGATCTGTCTTTACCTGATACATACGGCGCTCGAGCGCATTGGTCAGGAGCGCGACGAGGTAATTATCCGCGACCTTCTTGCCAGAGGTCTTGCTGTGGTGGTAGTAGACTACCATCACGATATCCGCGCCGATATCCCTGACCTTGACTGGTCGGTGCAAGGTCTGATAGAAAAGATGAACAAGGGGGAGATTGCGCTTCCCATACGCTTTATACCGAGCCACTTCCTTTCCCTGCCTGCCGGTTACACGGCAAAGGTGGGCATTCCCTTCTACAATTACGAGAAGAATGGTGTCGATGGCATTCTCGATTATATTGTCGACATCTGGAACAACTCCCTCTCGCGCATGTCGGGCAGGTTTGCCAAGGGAAATGTATTCAAGGTAAAATGGGGACAAAAATGTGACCTTCAGGGCAATCCGATATTTGATGAGGACGGCAACCCCGTGTATAAAAAAGTGCGTGAGGGCGCTGTATGGACGGACGAGGCGGAGAGAATTCTCCCTGTCGGTTATACCATCGCCGAGGACATCGGCGACTGTGTCAGGACGGATGGCTCGCCTATCGATTTGAACCTTTATCTTGACCTTATATATCCGGCAAAGCCCTCTGCCCCTGTGCCGATTTTTGCACATCACTCATCGGCAGAAGAGCGTTTCCAGCCACAGGCAATTTACCATGGCTATGCGATGCGTGGTTATGCGTGCTTCAACTTTGAGCATGCGTATACGCCTATGGCGAGAAGAACACATTTCGGCTACTTTGAAGGAGAGATTGCCGATGGTCGTCGCGCCGACTTTACCCTGCGCTATGTGACGGGAATGTCGCAGATGACCGCAGCGATACGCCTGGTACGAAAGCTGGTTGAGCTTTATCCCGAGGAATATTGGTTCATACCCGACAAGATGGGATGCTATGGCGCATCCAAGGGCGCACCGACTAACATTTTAGGTACGGCGCATCCCGAGCTTTTGCCCCCCGAGGATTACCTTCCGGGCAGACGAGGTGAAAACAGCAATCCACAACCCTTCACGCATTATGAAAATGGTACGGAAATTCCATCGGGCATTCAGTTTGCTTATACATCAAACGGCGGTGGCGCATCCTTCCTGTTCAAGGACCAGTGTCCTATCTGTGTCACGCGTGGAGAGGCGGATGGCGCATTTGTTTCCGGTTCACACATGGGAATGATTACCTCTTCCCTTCGCTACAATAACTCACCTGTTCTCGATATGACGATGCCCGGGGTGGGACACAAGGTAATTCATGGGTATAGCGAAGCGCGCGACTACGATATGTACAACGCCCTCTTCACTTTCTCGGCATATTATCTGAAAGATGCCCCCTCGGAGTGCCTTTGGATTTTGCCTGTGGATAAATCCGAAGAGGTCGAGGTCAACTCGACCATTCGTATCAAGTTTTCGGGTGAGCATACCGAAGAGGAAATCCGAAAGAATGTGCGCCTTCTGCATGAGGACGGCACACCTCTGAAGGTGCGCATCAGGGGCTTCTTCCGTGGTAACGAATGGGCATTCACCCCTCTCGACCTCTACGGTGGCGAGACGGTGCGCGTTGAGGTGCTGCCCTCTCTCTGTGACAAGCGTGGAAATCTTATCGGAAAGACGCGCTCCATCACCTTCAAAACGCGTGGAAATGGCACGATAAATCCTGTGAAAACAGAATACGCAAGAGATGCCATTTATGTGACTTTCCAGGTCGGAAATCACAATAATTATAAACTATCGTTTGCATCAAACGATGAAACGCAAAAAGGTGTGCGCTATACCGTCTCGGATGCGAAGGCGCCTCACTCATCTTGTGTTGTTGCGCCTGTGGATGGCGTATGTCTCTTTGACATTCCACAGAAGTGGATACGCGATGATGGAGAATGTACCATTCGTATTGCGCCGAAAAAGGCGAAGAAAAAGACGATAGCTCACTTCCCCTTCACGGATGCAAGCGAACCGTCCCCCTTCACCGCTCCGGTTGGCGGTTATGCCGAGCCTGTGCGCATTCTGCCGAAAGGCGAGATGAAAATGGCGAGATGCGGCGAGATGGCGATGGTACTTTACACAGGTTCACGCGTGACACTCGACGATTTTCTCCCCGTTCGTTCGCGTTCGGATGTCGGACGGACATTCCGCATCTCTTTTGAGTGCCGATGCGAGAACAACAGAATGCTTCAGGCGAGAGCAATCGAGCGACGTGAGAGTGAGGAATACTACGATTTCTTCAATGAAGCTTCTCTGCTCGAGCCGATGTCGGCGGACCATTGGACGAGATATTCGTATGAATATACCGTAAGCTCGCCCGACAATGTGGACAAGGCGCACCGAAAGAACAGTCTTATCTGGCTTGCGACCTCCAATGGCATCCCAAGCGAGGAATTCTGCCTGCGCGATGTCCTGATCGAAGAGATACAGGAAAAAGGAGATGTCTTTGTGGACACCATCCGCATCACTTACTGAAAAAAAGAGCTTTGCGCTATAGCGTGATACTCTTAACGGAGTATCACGCATCGAGATAAATCCCTCGCGGGATTTTCGATATGGTTTGCATACCTCGCCAAAGGCGAGATATACAAACTCGATATGTGCTGACGCACTCGATATGTTTGCTTCGCAAACGAGGGATTTATCTCATATCGAATTGGCGCGTAGCGACAATATATCGAGTTCGAGCGGCTGGGGTTCCCCGAAGCGAAGAATGAGCTTTGGGGGTTCGCAGCGTAGCGAGAACATATCGAGTGGGCGAAGCTCACATATCGACAGAAAGAAAAATAAGAGCAAGAATAAGAGGAGAAAATCCTTCTATTCTTGCTCTTTCTGTTTGCAAAGCTCTTTTTTATATAGACACAAAGGTGCGATTTTTCCATTTCCCCTTCTTCCAGCGAAAGACGGTGACGATAGCGCGGACGGTTTCGTCAAGGGAGATGGCGATAAAGCAACCGATAAGACCAAGTCCGCAGGTGATGGAGAGAAAATAGGCAAGTCCGATATTGACCACCCAACAGGATGTGGTTGTGCAGATAAGAGAAAACCAGACATCCCCGACACCGCGCAGGGCGTATTCGTATACCTGGCTGATGGCGCGCGCCTGTTCAGCAACAATATCGACGAGGAAAACAAGGGTGGCAAGGGCGAGTGTCTGCTCATCCTTGGTAAAAAGCCTGACGAGGGGGCGCGAGAGCAGGACGATGGTGAGGGAGACGAGGAAATTCATGGGGATGGTCAGGCGAATGAGGTTGCGGTTCATCTCGTCGGCGATCCTATGCTCACCTGCGCCGAAGCGACGACCGATCAGAATGGCGTTGGCGCTTCCGAAGGCACCGCTGAAAAAGTAAGCGTAATTCAGGATACCCGCATAATAGACCTTGGCGGAGAGCGCCCAATCGCCAATGAGGGCGACAAACGAGGTCGTTACCACCTGGGCGATGGTAATAGATGCCGAGGAAATTGCCGCCGGAAGTCCAATTTTCAGAATTGCAACGACATTGTCAAGGAAGGCGCGAAGGCTCGGCGGGACGGAAAAGCGGATTTTCAGGCGAAGAATTACCGACAGGACAATCAGCATACCGATAAGATTGCTGATGCCTGCGCTCAAGGCAACGCCCTCCACGCCATGGACGGGAGAATACTGCGGAAAATAGATAACGAGGATATTCAAAAGAAGATTGATGACATTGACGAAAAGACCAATCAGAAAGTTATAGCGCGATTTTCCGTAGCAGTTGAGAATGCTGTAACCGACCGATATAATCGCCTGCGTTACCATAAATGCAACGCGATAGTTGAAATAAATCAAGGCATATTCGTATATCTCGCCCGTAAGGTTGAGCATCTGCATCAGGGAGGGGGCAAGCAGATAAAGGGGGAGATACATGAGAAGGGTAATGCCTGTCGAGGTGAAGATACCCGAGAAGGAGACTTCCTCTGCGCGCCTGACATTTTCTGCCCCGAGATGATTGCTGACAACAACGGTAATGCCCTGCGAGATGACCGAGGTGATGAGCAGAAGCATCGAAATGACGGGGTTGACAGCGCCAACTGCGGCGACCGCGTTATCGGAATAACCGCTTAATACGGCAGTATTTACCGTACCCTGCAGGGTATTCATTATCATCTCAAAAAGAATGGGAATGGCAAGGGTGAAAAGAGAAATCTGCCCTGTGGACGATTTCAAGACGAACAGTTCCTTGTTGAAAAAGCGTTTTCTTGTCATTGGTTCATCCTCGCGATATATTCACGCGGTGATATGCCTTCATGGCGCTTGAAGGCGCGCGAAAAATAATAGACATTTTCATAGCCGACAAGACGCGCGATTTCATCCATCGGCTCTTTACCGAGGATGTTCTTCGCGGTATTAATTCGCAACTGATTGCGATATTGCATAATGCTTGTGCCGATGTGCTTTTTAAACAAGCGGTTGGCATAATCGTAGTTCATCAGGAGGGCGCGCTCAAGATCGTGACCTGAAAAATTTTCAGCAAAGTGGTCCTCGATATAAGAGAGTATGCGTACCGCGCTCTCATGGACACGCCCGTTTTTTCCCTTATAGCCTGTGTCGGCATTGTCATAGGCAATCTCCTCGAGGCGCATAAGCATTCCTGCGACCTCTGTCGCGTGGCGAAGTCTCTGCACAGGCGAGAGATATGTCACATTGAGGGTGTGGCTTTTCGAGAAGGTGACGAACGCCTCCAGCTCATCCTCGGAGAGATGAAAGCGCTCGGGGAGGGTGGCGCCGATGTTTCCGAAAATAGAGGCGGAAAGACGGTCTTCATTGATAAAGCGGCGTTTTCGTTCCTGAACGGCACTCACAAATTCGCCCTGCGTCCAGTCATATGTTCTGACGCATTCGGGAGAAAAGTGGATATAGTAGAACTCACAGTCATCCACCTCCCTGGCATACTGATACTCGCCAACGGTAAAGAGGATAACATCCCCTTGGCGCAGGGTTACTTCCCTGTCATTCTGCATCAGGGTAATGCTACCACGAGCGACAACATAAAGGATCTGCTCGGTGATATAGCGACGGATATGTTGCTCCGGGCCATTCAGAGATGTTGCGCCAAGAAGCGTAACCTTCGGGGTGGTGGACAAATCGATGGAAAAGTATTTCATAATTACCTCACGGTATACCTGATGCATTCAGTATAGCACACTTTTTTCTTTTTGCAATAGCAAATCCAGACTTTATTTGTATAAAAGCGACTTTTTCAGCTTTGTTTTGGTTGATTTTGCGCCTTGTCGCATCAAAAAGCGCTTTTTAAGAGGCTGTGGCGTATTGAACCGCCTTTTATGGATTTCGCGACAAAAAAGCACTTATGACGCGCGTCATAAGTGCTTTTTTTAAGGTTATAATAAATTCCGTGTTGGTTCAGGGTAGATAGTCGGCTGGGAGCGTACGCTTTATCAGTACATGCCGTCCATGCCGCCACCCTGGGGCGCTACGGGAGGGGTGGGCTCTTTCTTTTCGTAGACCACTGCCTCGATGGTGAGGACGGTGGCTGCAATCGAAGCCGCGTTTTCAAGCGCGGAGCGTGTGACCTTTGCAGGATCTACAATACCAGCGGCGAGCATATCGCAGTAGACTTCTCTGTAGGCATCGAAGCCGTAGCCGACCTTATCGCTCTCGCGGACTTTAGCGACGATAACGGCACCGTCAAGACCAGCATTTTCGGCAATCTGCTTCATGGGCGCGACAAGAGCCTTTGCTACAATGGTAGCGCCAGTGCGCTCGTCACCCTCCAGCGTTGCAATCAGAGCCTCAACAGCGGCAATTACATTGACAAGGGCGGTACCGCCACCTGCTACAATGCCCTCTTCCACGGCCGCCTTGGTGGCATTCAGGGCGTCTTCAATGCGGAGCTTCTTTTCCTTCATTTCGACCTCGGTCGCAGCGCCGACTTTGATAACGGCAACGCCGCCTGCAAGCTTTGCAAGGCGCTCAAGAAGCTTTTCGCGGTCAAATTCAGAGGTGCAGACCTCGATAGCAGAACGGATTTGCGCTACTCTGTCGGCGAGAAGCTGTTTATCTCCTGCGCCATCGACGATGATGGTATTTTCCTTCGTTACCTTTACCTGACGGGCTCTGCCGAGTTGCGCCACGGTAGCATCCTGAAGTTCGAGACCAAGCTCGCTCGTGATAACCTCGCCGCCAGTCAGGATAGCGATATCACGGAGCATTTCTTTTCTTCAGTCACCAAAGCCAGGCGCTTTGACAGCGACGACGGTGAAGGTGCCGCGGAGTTTATTGAGCACGAGGGTGGTAAGTGCTTCGCCTTCGACATCCTCGGCAATAATGATACCCACGCCACACGGT
>JAFVYW010000151.1 GCA_017508465.1 Clostridia bacterium | reverse complement strand
CCCGACATAGGAATTTCAGGATAGAGTACAGCCATAAAACCGCGTAACGCGACGGGATACAGACCGACACCGACCACCGAGCCGAGAGATACATATTTTGTAAAACTGACGATAATCACGAAAATGGCGAGAAGAATCACAAATACGATAGGCGAGAGAATCAGCGCCATGGTCGCGGCGCAGAGAACGCCCTTGCCTCCCTTGCCATGGTAGTAGATGGGAAAAACATGACCGATGACAGCGAACAGACCTGCAATATAGCAGACCTCGGAAATCGCAACTGCGCCTCTTACATAGTAGAAGCCGAGCAGGAAGCCTGCGAATGCGATAGCAACAATCGTTTTGAGCATATCGAAAATCAGGGTGAAGAGCGCCGCTTTTTTTCCATAGACACGAAGCATATTGGTTGTACCTGCATTTCCGCTTCCGTGCTTGCGGATATCGTCACCGTAAAACACCTTGGAAATGATAATTGCCGAGTTGATGCTACCGAGCAGATATGCGACAACAACGGAAAGGAGGAAAAAGACAAGCCAGAGCCAGAACGGCCCTTTTCCGGCACTCTCGTACATCGAGTAATACAGACCATAATTGATTTGATAATTCATAAATAACTCCTTTTTCTCAAAGCGCGTCCGCGATTTCGTAAATCAGACGCTCTGTTTTTTCCCAACCAAGACAGGGATCGGTAATCGATCTGCCATAGATCTCACCTTCACCGATCTTCTGCGCACCGTCCTCAAGATAACTCTCTATCATCAGTCCCTTGACAAGACGGCGGATATTATCACTGCGCCGACGGCTCTCGAGAATCTCTTTGGCGATTCTCGGTTGTTCGGCAAACTGCTTTGCCGAGTTCGAGTGATTGACATCGACAATCAACGCAGGGTTTTGAAGCCCACTCTCAAAGTAGAGCGACGCGAGACCTTCGAGGTCCTCATAATGATAGTTCGGATAACTCTTTCCGTACGAGTCCACATATCCGCGTAGAATTGCGTGCGCGTACGGATTGCCGAGCGTGTCGACCTCCCAGCCACGGTAGCAGAATACATGCGCACCTTGTGCGCATCGGATGGCATTCATCATCACCGTGATATCACCGCTCGTCGGATTCTTCATGCCGACAGGTATATCCAGACCGCTCGCGGTCAATCGGTGCTGTTGGTCCTCGACCGAACGCGCGCCGATGGTCACATAGCCGATAACATCGGATAAGTATCGGTGATTTTCAGGGTATAGCATCTCGTCCGCACAGGCGAGACCTGTTTCTTCGAGTGCGCGGATATGCAGACGGCGTATCGCCACCAGACCGCGAAGCAGGTCAGGCGCACCCGAAGGATTGGGTTGATGTAGCATGCCCTTATATCCTTCTCCCGTCGTGCGTGGCTTGTTGGTATAAAGGCGTGGGATAATCAGTAGCTTATCGCGCACCGCCTCGTTCACACGCGCAAGGCGCGTGATATACTCCATAAACGCATCCTCGCGATCGGCGGAGCAAGGCCCGATAACAAGTATCATCTTATCTGATGCACCTGCCAGAATCGCCTTTTCTTCCTCGAGCGTACGCGAGAGCGCGCGCCTGCCCGTCGGGCTCACGGGATACTGTTGCTTGATCTCCATCGGGATCGGCAACTTCCTGTGGAAATTCATATTCATAATCTGATCTCCTTTCTGTTGTTTCGGGAAAGGTGTTTATCGGTGTACCATAACACCGAGATTTTCTAAAGTATCAAAAAAGTGAGGGAAGCTCTTGGTTACCGCCTCCACATCGGAAATTGCGCCTCCGTATACCGTCAGCAGGACAGAAAGCGCCATGACAATTCTATGGTCACTATGACCGTCGAGAATTCCACGAGGGGCGTGAAGTGTTGCTTTTTTTATGACAATCGTGTTCTCTGACACCTCGATATCCGCGCCGAATTTTGAAAGCTCCTTCGCCATCGCATGACCGCGGTCGCTTTCCTTGATTTTCAGTCTCGCGCATGAGTGAAGTGTTGCACCGTGAAAATGCGATGCCAATGCCATGAGGATCGGCGCGAGGTCGGGCGTGTCTGCGATATCTATGACAGGCGCGCCCTCCTTCAGTAATGGGAAATAGTCAAGATAGCGCTTGTCCCCCTGTTTGCTATCCGGGTTCAGACCATCGGTCGTCACCTCACCGCCGAGCAGATTGAGCGCATCCAGAAATGCACTGGCGGAATAGTCTCCCTCGACCGTCAGTGTGGCGGGGACGAGCTTTTGTCCCTTTGGGACGTGCAAGGTATGCTTATCTTCAAAATACGCGTGTATCGAAAAATGCTTGAGCGCTTCCAGGGTAAGGTCAATATAAGGTCGCGATTGCGCCTCGCCACAAAGAGTAATCCTGCCACCGCCCGCAAGAGCGAGATACAGAAGAAGTCCCGTGATAAACTGACTGGATACGGTGGCATCCACCTCGAAGGTCTCGGGCGTCTCCACAAGCGCGCTTGTGTCTGTGCGCAAGGAATTTCCACCAATCTCAAAAGCGCAGTTATATAACCCGAAGAGTTCTTTATATACAGAAAGCGGACGGCGAAAGAGCGCGCAATCCCCTTGGAATGTCACTTCCTTCTTCATAAGCAACATCAGGGGAAGAAGAAAACGAAGCGTGCTTGCCGAAGCGCCGACAAAAAGCGGAGCATCAGGGGCGCATTCGCGAATATCCTTGCCCCACACGGTAAGCGTTTCGCCCTCCAGTTCATAGCGTATGCCGAGCGCCGAGAGGGAAGCGAGTGTCGCCTTCACATCCTCGCACATTGACACACCGTAAAGACGGCTCACGCCATCCGAAAAAGCAGAGAGAAGAAGCAGTCGGTGCGCCATACTTTTGCTTGAAGGCACCTTGACCGTTCCCCTTGCGCGCGAAGGGCTGATAGTGTAAGTCACACCCTCACCCCCACATGCGATAAAAGCAGATCCATGGCCTCGAGATAGCCGTTCGTACCATGTCCGATGATAGAGGCAAGACACGCCTCACGGATATAGCTGACCTTGCGGAAGTCCTCGCGCAAGGAAATATCGGAAATATGCACCTCGACCACGGGGAGCGATACCGCCTTGATGGCGTCCAGAAGCGCAATCGATGTATGCGTGTACGCGCAGGGATTCAGTACAATACCGTCTGCCCCCTCGGAATACGCCTTCTGAATGTAATCCACAAGGTCGCCCTCGTGATTCGATTGGTAGCATTCGACGACAATCTGCTTTTCCCTTGCATATTCCCCGATTCTCTGAATCAGGGATGCATAAGTCTCTTTGCCGTAAATGTCCGGCTCACGGACACCGAGCAGATTCAGATTCGGTCCATTGATAATAAACAATTTCATAGAGAAAACCTCTGTGCAATTTGATCGGTAATAAGACGCACTGTCTTTTCTTTATCGTAAGAGCCTGATATCGTAATATCGGCATATCTTCGATATTTGTCTATGCGCTCATAATAGCGCTGTTCAAGCGTTGCGCGGTCAAAGGAAAGCGGACGGTTACCCGACGGAAAGAGGTCGGACAACGCGCGATCCAGGAAAACGATATATCCGTTCTGCTTGAATGCGCGCATATTCTCTTCGCGCAAAATCACGCCACCGCCTGTCGCGATAACATACCCTGTTTTTTTCGCCGCCTCACGGCAAACAACAGACTCTTTCTCGCGGAATGCCTCCTCGCCGTATTCCCTGATATAGTCTTCAGGGCTTGTTCCGAATCGCTCATGAAACAGCCTGTCTGTGTCGATACATGGTCGAGAAAGCGAGAGGGAGAGCATTCTTCCCACCGTGCTTTTTCCCGATGATGGCATACCAATCAGAACAATATTGTGCTTCGCCTTGGAAATCAGCGAAAAAATGCGATCCGTTGTCCCCTCGGGATAGGGACGCGAAAGGAACAGCTCACTCGCGCGCACCGCCTGCGCAACGAGCATGTATAAACCGCCATGCGCAGGGATACCACGCGCCCTCGCCTCGCGCACGAGCGCGGTGGTCAAGGGGTTATAGACGGCATCTATCACACCCGAGAGGGCATGGAAACCATCCAGGGAAAGGGGCGAATCCTCGCACATAGGATACATGCCACAGGGCGTGGTGTTAATCAGTATTTCAATATCGTTATGCTTTTTTATCAGCTCCTCATAGCCAATCTGCTCGCCCGATGGCGTGCGGGAGACCACAAGGATTTTACGGGCGTTAAGGGAGCGCACCACAGCGCACGCCGTCTTGGAGGTACCGCCCGTGCCAAGAATGGCAACCTTTTTTCCCTCGGGTGAAATTCGCGCATGAGAGAAAAGCGCTGTCAATCCATGAAAATCTGTATTGTAACCGATAAGGCGTCCCGAGCGGTTGACAATGGTATTAACCGCTCCGATCCTTTGCGCAACATCGTCCACTTCGTCAAGAAAAGGAATGACCGCCTCTTTGTAAGGAATCGTTACATTGACGCCCTTGAAGCTTCTGTCCGAGAGAAACCTTTCCATCTCCGTCGACATGAGTTCCTTAAGCTCATAGGAGTAGGAGGCGAGCATCTCATGTATTTCAAGGGAAAAGCTGTGTGAAAGCTTTTCGCCGATACAACCATACTGCATTACAAACCCTCGCGAAGCACATCCGTGCCATATCGTGTGACAAGAAGGTCGGCGATACCGAACGCGAGACAAGCATTTACCACCGACGCGACGCGATGCACAATCGCACCATCGTGTCTGCCACGCACCTCGAGCAGTGTCTCTTCCATTGTATCAAGATTGACGCTTCTTTGCGCCCTCTGTATCGATGGCGTTGGTTTTACGGCACAGCGAACGAGGATAGGCATGCCATTTGTCAATCCGCCGAGAATGCCGCCATTGGCGTTTTTCTGCGTCCTCACCTCGCCACCTTCAAAAGCATAGGGATCGTTTGCTTCAGAACCGAGCATTTCGGAGAGAGCAAACCCTTCACCGAAGGATACCCCTTTGATTCCGCCGACAGAGAAGAGCAGATGCGAAAGCACCCCCTCCACCGAGTCGAACCAGGGCTCGCCAAGTCCCGCAGGCACACCGACAATCGCACTTTCCAGCACGCCTCCGACGCTGTCACCACTCTCCCTTGCGCGAAGGATTTCTTCTTTCATTCTATCACCCACCGCATCTGAAAGGACGGGGAATGCAAGAGAAGCGAGCTTTTCAACCTCTTCCTTTGTGCCCCTCATTTTTTCGTCATAAATACCATGAAGCGAAAGGATGTGTGTGCCAATCGTAATGCCGAGCTTCTCGCGCAAAGCATCTTCTATAATCGCGCATACCGCGACAATGGGCGCCGTTACTCTGCCTGAAAAATGTCCACCGCCTGCGCGGTCCTCAAATCCGTGATATTTCACATGCGCAGGATAGTCCGCGTGCGCGGGACGAGGAATAAAATCCCCTTCATAATCCTCGTTTTTTATGTTTTTATTCTCAACAATCAGTGCAAGAGGCGCACCCGTGGTCAAGCCATTCTTTACGCCAGACAGAATGCGATAGTTGTCATCTTCGATACGCCCTGTTGAATATGCACCGCAGGGACGGCGTCTGGTGAGCGCCGCACGGATGCTTTCCTCGCGTACCGCGAGTCCGGGCGCAATCCCATCAAGTACAACACCAACGGCCTCGCCGTGACTTTCACCGAACACGGTCAGGGAAAGTCCATTACCAAATGTGTTTTTCATACGCCCTCTCCTTTGTATTTACGGATAACACTCTCTTGAAGTGCCGAAAGCGCTATCCTTTCTATTCTGCCAAAACCTACCTCGTCGACAAAAATGGCATCAACATCGTCACCATCGCGCTTTTTGTCAAGTGCCATCAGGTTCACTGCCTTTTCAATTGCAATCGGAAGTTCGGTCGGCAGACCAAGTTTTTTGTATATGCGAAGCAGTCGCTCTTTTATATTTTCACTGCAAAACGCGAGCATACCGAGTGCTATGCACTCACCGTGGGTAAACTCACCGTCCGTAGCCATCTCAATGGCGTGTCCGAGCGTGTGACCGAAATTGAGAAGTTTCCGTTTTCCGCTTTCGCGCTCATCTTCTTCAACGACGCGTTTTTTCAGAAGAATGCTATGGTACAACACCTTATCCAGTACCGCATCGTTCCATTCGCACTCTTCGATATAGCGGAAAAAGTCACCGTCCAATGTCGCCGCCATCTTAACCGCTTCGGCAAGCCCTGATGCCATCTGGCGTCTGGAAAGCGTACGCAGAAGCGTTCTGTCAATCAGCACACCACGCGGTGGATAAAACGCTCCGAGAAGATTCTTTCCGCCCATAAAATTGACAGCGCACTTGCCACCGACCGAGGCATCCACCATGGCGAGTGTTGTGGTCGGAATGGCGTAAAAATCGATGCCACGCATGTAGGTGCTTGCCACAAAACCGCCGAGGTCCGTGACGACACCGCCTCCGACCGCGACAACACAATCGGATCTGGTAAAGCCATTCTCCACCATAACACGCGCTATCGATTCGTATGTCGGAAGCTCCTTTGAGCCCTCGCCCGACATTATAGTATAAATGATGCCACATTTACATGCGGTGCGCACCGTCTTTGCATATTCCGATGGCACACCATCGTCAGTTAAAATCAATACCTTCCGTTGAAGAGAGAAAATCTCCGCAAGTCTTGTAAGCGCATTCGGGAGGAAGCAAACGGGATAGGAAAAGTTCTTTGTACGGATGTCGATTCTCGTTGTGTCCACAGTGGATTGCAAAAACAAATCCATCTGATACTCTCTCGAGGATGCCATCATAGCACGCAGGACACCAATGTAATAAGGTATCAGTGTACTGTCAGAGAGACGGGACGCATTTCTTTCGATCACCTGCGCCTCCCGTTGCTCGTCAAGAATGGGAAGGCCGTGTTCCATCTTGTACTTTGCAATATCGACCACTGCGCGCATACGCTCTTCGTAAAGACGAGCGATTTCAGCGTCAATACCGTTGATTCTTTCTCTTGCTTGCTCAAGTCGATGCATACACGATTTCCTTTCTCTCACACGCGAGGGTATCCGCGCGATATTTTTTCATTATATTTTAACATATTTTAATTGCTTTGTCAAGTGTAGCATCAATAAAAGAAAAAAAGCATCAATAAAAGGAAAATATGCGGGATGCAAAACAAAAGTCATCGGCACAAAGAAAAAATGAAAACCATTCACAGCACGAAAAATGTCGCGAAATGACAACAAAAGTATACAAAAAAGAGGATTTACATCACGAAAATCCTCTTTTTTGTATTATCCTTTATAATAATAATCTGAAACTGTTTTCTAACTTCTGATTAAAACGCGAACTCGCCGTCAACAAATACAGCAACTTCAGAACCATCCTCAAGGATGGCGGTGATGGAGAGATCCTCCGTACCAATCATGAAGTCCTCGTGAATCATCGAGTCGTTGACGCCCATAGCCTTCATCTCATCGTCGGTGTAGTTTTCGTAGCCCTTGATGGTGTTGGTGAAGCCACGACCGAGCGCCAGGTGACAGCAGGCATTTTCGTCGAAGAGCGTGTTGTAGAAGAGAATGCCGCTCTTACGGATGGGGGAGGAGTAGGGAACGAGAGCAACCTCGCCGAGATATGCTGCGCCTTCATCCATGCCGATCATCTGGCGAAGAAGGGCTTCATTCTTTTTCGCGCCACAATCGACAACCTTACCACCCTCGAAACGAACATAGAATTCGTCGATGAGGTCACCCGCGAACGAAAGAGGACGAGAGGAATAAACGATACCCTCTGCCTTGCCGCGCATGGGGGAGGTAAATACCTCTTCGGTGGGAATGTTAGGGTTGAAGGTGATGCCGGAAAGGGTACTTTCCACGCCCGAGCAGAACTGTGCTTCAGGGATAAGTCCTACGCGGAAATCCGTGCCGTTTGCCGATTTATAAACAAGCTCCTTGATGGGAAGAGAATTGAGGTACTCGCATCTCTTTGCCAGCGCCTCATTGTGCTTGTCCCATTCTGCGATAGGATCGTCATATACACGGGAAATGTCGAGAATGGCTTCCCAAAGCTTTTCCTCCGCGACGGAAGCGCGTACATCGGGGAAGAGCTTCTTCGCCCATGCTTTACCAGGGACGGCGGCAATACACCATTGATATTTGTTTTCCATCTGGTCGCGCAGGGGCTTGATTACCTTGGAGCGCATACGCATAGCGTAGGCGAGCTTTTCCTGGTTGATGCCTGCCATGCCGTCGGGATCATCACTGATGAGGTAAATGGTTGCAGGAAGGACATCGATTCTGCGTTTGATTTTTTCGATCTGCCAGTCATGCACAGTACCGAGAACGGTCTTGGAACAATGACGGTAATGGAGCTTTGCGATAGGCTGATAGTCCCATTCAACGCTAACGAATTTTGCGCCTGCCTTATAGCACTCATCGACTACCATCTTCACAAATTCGGGCTGGTCGAGATCGGCATAAATTACCACTTCCTGACCTTTCTTTACATTTGCACCAACGCGTGCAATCAGACTTGCGTACTTTTTGAGTCTTGTCTTGTTCATTTTATAATCTCCTTTGTGTTACTATTCTTTCATTTTAAATTACATGCTTTTTAAAACTTCGAGAAGGAACTTCCACACCCTTGTAAAAGAGGGGAGTGAAAGGCGTTCTCTTGGTGTATGAATATCAAAATTGTCCGGGCCAAGGGAGATGCATGAGAGCCCCTCAAACTTCGTCGACAGTATACCACATTCCAGTCCCGCGTGTATAATGATGGTTTTGGCATCCTGTCCTTCGAGCTTCTTGTAGACACTCTCGCAGACATCAATAATTCTGGAACGGCCATTGTATTCCCACGCGGGATAACCACCCCGTGTCGAGAAATCCAGGGAAAACTCCTTTGAAATCGCCATAAGACGCGCCACCAGAGCATCCTTCTCACTCTCTTTGGAAGAGCGTACCGAAACGACAAGATGCAGGGTTTCTCCGAGACGGACAGAACCGAGGTTGAGAGAGGTCTCAACAAGTCCCTCGATGTCACGGCTCATAGCAACCACGCCGACAGGCGTCGCACAAATCGCACCCAGCGCGAGTGCGGCATCGCTATCACAAAGAACGCGTTCTACATCACATACTTCAAGTTCGAGGAACAATTCTCCCTCACTCTCTTTGTAGGGTGCAATCCATGCAGGGAACATATCATTCAGACATTTCTGCATTGTCATTATGTCATCGCAGGCGACAATCGCAGAACATTCTGCGGGAATGGCATTGTCCGCATTTCCGCCATGCAGGGAAGAGAGCGAGAAGGGAACGGATTTTCTTGCTTCAGAAAGAAGCTCACCAAGTATCTTTACGGCATTGGCGCGACCGCGGTCAATTTCAACGCCGCTATGTCCGCCCTTACCGCCACCGACCGTGATTTTCAGACCATGTTTACGGCAGGGAAGATATTCTACCGTCTTTTCCATATCACAACGCACACCGCCGGCGCATCCGACGGTAAAGACGCCCTCGCCATCCGAGTCAATATTGACGAGATACTTCGCGCGCAGAGGACCGACATCGAGGTTCGTCGCGCCGATAAGACCGATTTCCTCGTCCGATGTAAATAGTGCTTCAAAATAAGGGTGGGGAATATCGTTGCTCGCCAGGACAGCAAGCGCATATGCGACAGCTACACCATCATCACCGCCGAGTGTCGTACCGCGGGCGCGGAGAAAATCACCGTCGCGCCAGAGGGTAATCGGCTCCTTTGTCATGTCGATTACGATATCGGGATCGCATTCCGCCACCATGTCGGTGTGTCCCTGGAAGCAGATCGGCTCGGCATCCTCCATGCCGGGTGTCGCTTCTTTACGGATCAGGACATTGTGAAACGCATCGCGCGTGTACGAAAGACCGTGTGTCTTTGCAAAATCGACGAGATAATCGGCGATTTTTTCGGTATGAGATGATGGATGAGGAATTTTTGATATCTCTTCAAAATAGAAAAGAGGTAGCTTCGCCTCAACAAAATCAGAAAAATCGAGTGCCATAGGCGTCTCCTTACATGCATTGACGATTGTTTTAAGATTATTTTACAACATTTTTTTCGTCTTTTCAAGTACCTGTATTGACTTTTTTTAAAAAAAGTTGTAAAATAAAATAGATTTAATATTGGTTATAAAGGAGTAGTCTATGTTTTCGTATTCTACGAGTGATTTTCTGAACTTTCTTGACGGGGCGCATTCCCCCTATCATGCCGTCGGCGAGATGAAGGCGCGCCTGCTTGCCGAAGGTTTTTGTGAGCTTTCCGAGGCAGAGCCGTGGAACCTTGCGGACGGTGGAAAATATTTCGTCATCCGTCACGCCTCTTCCCTGATTGCTTTTATCTACTATAAAAACGCCAGAGGCTTTGCTATCGGTGGCGCACATACCGATTCCCCCTCCTTCCGCGTCAAAGGCTCTGTGAGCTCCGCTGGCGCGATGAAGCTCGATGTTGAGAAATACGGCGGACCTATCGAATATTCCTGGTTCGATCGTCCTCTCACTGTGGCAGGACATGCATTTGTCAGGACAGAGAAGGGAATTGCCGAGCGCCTTGTTTATGTTGACCGTGACCTCTGCGTTATCCCGAGCGTTGCACCACATATGTCGAGACAGGACAGCTTTGCCCCCAATGTTGCCGTCGATATGCCCCCTGTTTTTGCTCTCGGTACGAATGCCGATATTATGGATATCGTTGCTGAAACTCTTGGTGTGAAAAAGGAGGATATCATAAGCCATGAGCTCTTCCTTGCGCAAAGAGAAAAGGCTTGTCGCTTCGGCGTGGAGGATGCCTTTATCCTCTCCCGAAAGATAGATGACCTTGGCGCTCTCTACTGCTTGCTTTCGGGACTTCTGGCGCAGGAGAAAACCGATGCAAAAACCATTCCTGTGCTCACCGCCCATGACCATGAAGAGGTCGGCTCTATGAGTACCGGCGGCGCATTCTCCACCTTCCTTCATGATATTCTTCTCCGCATCAGCGCAGAACACTATTTTGAATATCTTGCCTCGAGCATTATCGTCAGCGCAGATAACGGACATGCCGTCCACCCGAACCATCCTGAATACTCGGATAAGTTCTCGTTCCCCACGCTTGGAAAGGGTATCCTGATCAAGACGAATTCCAACCGCCGTTATGCGACCGATGCGAGATCGGATGCCTTCTTCCGTACCGTCTGCGACCGCGCGGATGTTGCGGTGCAGACCTATTTTCACCGCGCAGACCGTCTCTGTGGAAGCACCATCGGTGCTCTGACAACAACGAATGTCTCCGTTCCTACGGTAGATATCGGACTTCCACAGCTCGCGATGCACTCTGCCTTTGAAATGGTTGCTGAATGTGATGTTGTCTCTCTTGCAAAGTGTGCGAAAGCCTTTTTTGCGACAGATATTGTCCTGACGCCTGACGGCTACGAGTTCGGATAAATCTTCCTATTTATTTCGCACCTGCGCGTTCCGTTGCTTCGCGTACAATGGCTTCTGCTTGCCGTAACGCCTGGGAGAGAGGGGCGTGAGCTTCGTCATCCAGCACGGTGATACATAGTCCGTCCTCCTCGTGAAAAAGGGAAAGAGATGCTTTGTCTGAAAGAAGCCATCTCGTATGCAAAAGTCGCCTTAATGACGAAACATCGGTGAATGGAAAGGAATGTTTTTCTTGCTGCAAAAACTGTACTTTTCTCATAAAAACTCCGAAAATGTAAAGAATTATTTTCAAAAAAACGAGCATATTGCTTAAGAATGCGCTTTGTTTCTTTATCAGCATATGCAGAACAAAGATTTATTGACACGGGAAAGGAGATAGAAAAATGAGTGACATCCGACAGATTATCGCACACAACATTGTCAGGCTTCGTACCGAGCGCGGATGGACGCAGGCAGAACTGGCGGAGCGCTTGTCGTATTCAGATAAAGCCATCTCCAAGTGGGAGCGCGGCGAATCACTTCCTGATGTCATTGTTCTCAAGCAACTCGCTGATCTCTTTTCCCTTCGTGTGGACGACCTTCTCATGGAGGGGGCGCCGATGCAATGTGGCAGGGCAGAGAAGGTAAGAAAGCAAAATCATATGATTATCACTCTTCTTGCCGTGATGCTTGTTTGGCTTATCGCGTCGCTGGTTTTCTTTATCTTTACTTTCCTTCCGTATTCTCCCGGGAAATGGCTTATATTTCTTTTTGCTATACCTACGAGCGCGATTGTTCTTATCGTCTTTAATTCGATATGGGGTAATACAAAACGGAATTATCTTATCATCTCTGTACTTGTCTGGTCTTTGCTCCTTTGTGTTCACTTCTCTGTATATTACGCCTTGTCGGTTCATCTTTGGGTTGTCTATGGTCTCGGTATTCCTGCCCAGATTATTATTCTGCTCTGGTCTGGTCTCACCAGTCCCGAACGGACACCGAAGAAAAAAGTTAAAAAGGAGGGTGATGACTGATGCCACCTCAGGGACCGCCTCGTCGACTTCAGGACGAGATTCCGAAACCGAAAACAATAAAGGAAGTTCCTTCCTATCTTCTGAAAAAAGCTAAGCTTTTTTTTGAACACCTCTTTTATGTTGTGAAATTGATGTGGGAGAGTGCGCCATTCCTTCTGATTCTGATGGTGTTGCTCTGCATACTGGACGGTGTTCTTCCCGTATTCAGCGCTTATGTGTCCCGCGACCTTCTGAATGCCATCGCCGCTCTGCTGACACAGCATATCGCTCTGCCTGATTCCTTCTCGGGCGTTGTCGCCGTTTTCAGCGGTGTGCTATGGCTCTTCTTCTTTGAATTTCTTCTCACCTTCCTTCGCCGTGTGGTTTCCCGTCTTGATGGTGTGGTTTCCACTCTCGCCGGTGAGCTTGTATCCAATCATATCAAAATGATGATTATCAGGAAGGCAAAGACCGTAGACCAGTCCTCCTTTGACCGCCCTGAATTTTACGAAAAGCTGGAAAACGCCAATCGCGAAGCAGGTATGCGCCCCATCGGTATTATCACCTCGACCTTCAGCGTTGTCAGCGCATCGATTTCCGTTGTTTCCTTTATCGTGGTTCTTGGTGGACTTTCACCATGGGCGCCCGTGCTGATGATTCTGGCTTCGCTCCCGACTGCGGCGGTGAACTATATCTATCGCAACCGTAATTTCTGGTATCTGCGCCGCCACTCCAAGGAAAGACGCGAGCTGAATTACTACGCGAGCGTCCTCACAAACAAAGACCTTGTCAAGGAGGTTAAGGTTCTCTCGCTCGGTGATACCTTCATACATAAGTATGAAAATGTGTTTGTCCGTTATTTCAAGGGCATCCGATCCCTTGTTGTCCGTGAGGGTGTGACACAGACAATCGTCAGTCTTGTGACTTCACTTGTCAACTTCGCTCTCTTTGCCTATATCGCTTATAATGTTGTATTCAACGATGGGCAAATCGGTGATTATTCCCTCTATACAGGAGCGCTTACCTCGATTGCAGGCTATGTCACAACATTCGTCAACGCGACCGCTCGCATCTATGAGGGTACGCTGTTTGTCGATAACATGATGACATTCATGGAGGAAGAACCAAAAATCGTATCCCTTCTTCCCGAAGGCAGAACCATTGAAGTCGGCAGGGAACATACCCTCGAGCTTCGTGGTGTTTGTTTCTCTTATCCTGGTTCTGAACGCGAAGTTATCCGCGATGTTAACCTCACCCTTCGCAGTGGCGAGAGCACCGTTCTTGTTGGTCTCAACGGCGCGGGTAAAACCACCCTGATCAAATTGATTATGCGTCTGTATGATCCCACCCGTGGCGAGATTCTTCTTGACGGACGCGATATACGCGAGTATGAACCGGAGGCATATTACAACCTCTTTGGCATCATCTTCCAGGATTTTGCCAAGTTTGCAGTAAGCGCCAGAGAAAACATTGAGTTTGGTGATGTCGGCTCTGCTCACAGCGAGGAGCGTGTGGCGCAGGCGTGTCGCGATGGCGGCGCTGCAGAGTTTGTAGAAGATTTGCCACAGAAGCTTGATACCCCCTTGACGCGTATGTTTGAGGATGACGGCATTGAGCTTTCAGGTGGTCAATGGCAGAAGCTTTCGATTGCGAGAGCCTTCTACAAAAACTCCGATATCCTGATTCTGGATGAGCCGACTGCCTCTCTCGATCCCCTTGCCGAAGCAGATGTGTTTGAACGCTTTACCACCCTTTCAGAGGGCAAGATTGCCATCTTCATCTCCCACCGCCTTTCGGGTGCTGTTGAGGCAGATAATATTATTGTCCTTGAGCATGGCACGATTGTCGAGCATGGCTCGCATGCAGAGCTGATGGCGCAGGGCGGTAAGTATTTCCACCTTTTCTCCACCCAGGCGAAGCGCTATACAGGTATCGATTATGATGCCCACTCCACCGAGGATTCCGGCATGGATGAGGGTGTTTCTGAAGCCTGATTTCCCTCTTTGCCACACACAAAAACAAAAAAAGAAAAAACGACGAATCGCTTCGCCGTTTTTTCTTTTTTATTCAAAAATGCAAATAATTATTTACAAATACGCGATAATTTCAGGAGAACAACACTTTTACGCGGCATTTATATCGGAACCCTGACCGAAATAATGACGGCCAAGAAATTCATAATACACGCCGTCAACCACATTCTTCACGATGTCCTTTTCGAAGGGAGAGGTAAGTCCTGCAAATTCCAGCGTCTCGATATAAGAGAGGCTCTGGTCACGGTGGAGGAGCTTTTTGTATGCATCGAAGCCAGCGCCGTCCTCTGTGGTTTCCATCATATAAAGCTCGAGCGCCGAGAGCGCCGAGGTGCAGTAGGATTGTACATAGGTCGGATAGAGTGCGGTGTGGGTGATGATGATAGCGGAGATATCGAAACCATCAGGATTGCCGAAGCCGTATTCTCTCGCGACCTGCTGTGAAATTGCGGTGATATTTTCTTTGGTAATCTCGTCATAGGCGAGGGAATAGACACGAAGCTCAACATCGGAATAGAATCCCTGGACCATAAGCGTCTGAATGGCGCTGTAAAGCGCCTGGTATTTGAGGTAGACCGTGATATCCTGGGGAAGAATTTTCTTGGACGAAATCGTGGTGAGAAGCTCGAGTCCCTGTGAGTACACCTCCTCGAGATCAAGCGATGCACCCGATGAACCATTGACAAAAAAGTCAGCAAAATGTCCGAATTCGTGCGCGATAGTCAGATAATCGCGATTGGTCTGCTCCAGCGTAGCAAAGAGGAATGGCGCGTCATATGACGGTATATAGGTTGTAAAGGCACCTTCGAAGCGCTCGCTCGAGCTGCGTTCGATATCATAAAGCCCATACTGGAGCATGAACGCGTAAATATCGCCAAGCTCGCGGTCGGTCAGCTGATAGGTGTTGTAGAGCTGATTGATTATCTCAACGCGTGTGGGGCGCGTATGGTCGAGAGATTGCATCTTCAGAGAATAAGCACTGTAAAAGGCGCTGTCCCAGTAGATTGGTGCGACATAATTCTTGATACTGCACAGTAGCCTTTTCATCTCCGCGGTCGTATATTCAAAGCCGTTTTCTTCATACGCAAAGGCGAGATAGTTCTCATCTCCGAGTGCATCTGCAATCTGACGGCGCACGCGCACAAGCTCCACATACAGATTGTTGATAGGCTCGGTAATCTGTTCTTCATAAGCCATATCAAGCATTGCCTTTTCCGAATAAAATTGCGCGGAATTCGGAATAGATGCGTATTTTTCATACAGCTTTTCAAGAAACGCATCGTATGTGTTGACTTCGCCCTTGAATTCAAAGGTTTCGCTTGAGGAGAGCGTCGAATAATTCGACTCAAGCTCGCCCTCTCTTGCAAGAAGCTCGACAACCTCATCGGTCAGCCTTCCACCGTCAGCATACGAGGAAATATCTTCTTCAAAATAATCCTTTTCAAAATCTCTTGCATAAGGAGAACGCGCACATGCGACATACAGATCCTCGATTTTTCCAGCGAAGCGCGGATAGTTTGTCAGAACATAAGAATGCTCCTGTGCAACGCTTTTATCCCTCATATCGTGCATATTACGGATTTCAATGACAGAATACATTGTCAGTACATTCTCATAAGGTTCACCAAGCGCTTCAATCGTGCGCAGCTGCTCGTCATAGGAAACCTCATTTTTCTCTATCAGAGAAATCGCGTCCGTAAACAGTGCGATTGCCGCATCGAAATCAGGTCGGGAATAGGTTATATTCTCGTAATTGACGGTTCTTCTGTCGGGATAATCCTTGTATGGAGGCGTGATAATGGTATTGACAGGATTTTCATTATTCTCACTGTCACCCTGACCATCGTTGTTTGATGGTGGTGTATCGGTGTTGTCTGGCGTATTGCAGCTATATAGTAAAAGGGAAGAGAGAAGCAAGAAGAGCAGGGACAGACATGCTGCCGTCCAGCGCATACGAAGTTGCATAAAAATCTCCTGTTTTCTTTTTATTTTACTCTATTTTAACACAAGGAAGCACAAATAAAAAGTAAAAAACCATAAATACTTTTATAATAAATTGTAAATAAAAGCAACTTTTGTCAAAAAATCACCTCGGAACACATATAGCGTTCCGAGGTGAGTGAAAAATGAAAAATCAATAACCGAGACCTGCCGCGCCGATGATACCCGCGTCATTACCAAGCGTTGCAACAACAACGCGTGTTTTTTCAGCATTCGCTCGGGTATACTGTTCGGAATCAATGATGGCGTTCAGAGGCGTCGTGAGATATTCCTTCTCATTCGATACACCACCGCCGATACAGAGAACCTCGGGCTGGAAGATATTGATAATATTTGCAATACCGTCAGCAAGGTAAGCGATATAGGTATCCACAAGTTCTTTTCCATACTTGTCTCCGCCGCGCATAGCGTTGAATGCCGTACGCGCAGAAACCTTTCCTTCCTTTTCCGCTTCAGCAAAGAGAAGGGAAGGGATACCCTTCAGGGTAAGCTCCGTCATCTTTTCCTTCGTCATGTTGGTGAGCGCTGTCGCCGAGGAGTATGCTTCCCAGCATCCGCGTCTGCCGCATCCGCACTGGCGGCCTCCATGCTCGATAACAATGTGTCCGAGCTCGGCGCCCGCACAGTTGAGGCCGCCTGCGTAAATTTTGCCATTGATGATGATGCCACCGCCGACACCGGTACCGAGGGTGATCATCACGGAATTGCTTGTACCCTTTGCCGCGCCGCAGAGTGCCTCACCAAGCGCCGCCGCATTGGCATCATTCGCAATCAGTACACGGGAGACGGGAAGATACTTCTGAAAAAGCTCTGCAATCGGGAAGTTAACAAAGGGGAGATTGCAGGAATATTCAACAACGCCGGTTTTATCATTCGCAATGCCTGGGGTAGCGATGCCGACAAAAGCGATATCGGCAAGAGACAGACCATTACGCT
>JAFVYW010000150.1 GCA_017508465.1 Clostridia bacterium | reverse complement strand
GCGCCGGTTACCCGACCTACACCCTTAGCAGGGGCGCCTCTTCACCACTTGAGTACTTCTGCACACAAAGCAAGCCATGGCTTTACAAACTTGCCATATCATTATAGCAATTTTCTTTCCGTTTGTCAAGGGTTTTTCGAAAAAATGTTTCTTTCTTTATTTTTGTGTTAAAAATCGCGATTGTTCTTGCATTGGGAAGGCTTTTGTGCTATACTGGGAGATGTAAATGCTTCTTTTTGAGAGAGGTGCAATCATGCATATCAGAATTTGTAAAAATTATCTTGTTCTTCCTGTCAATACCATGGCAAAAACGAAAGAACTGACGCTTGCGTGTGACGGCGAGGATTTATATACGCTGAAAATCCGCCTTGACAATATCGCGCCGAACTTCCACGCGTTTGTGGATGTGAGAAAGTATATAGGTAAGACAATTACCCTTTCCACATCTCCTGAAATGAAGATTACCTTCGAGGAAGCAGACGAGCTGGAATTGCCCTCTCTTTACGAAGAGCCCTATCGTCCGCAGGTACACTTCACTACAAAAAACGGTTGGCTGAATGACCCGAATGGGCTTGTGTATCTGAGCGGCGTATATCACCTGTTCTATCAGCACAATCCGTGCGAGAACCGATGGAACAATATGCACTGGGGACACGCGACGAGCCGCGACATGCTTCACTGGGTGGAGGAAGAAATGGCGCTCTTCCCCGACAAGACGGGGGAGATGTATTCGGGTAGCGCGATTGTCGATGAAAGCAATCTGCTCGGCATGCAGAAGGGTGACTTACCAACCGTTCTTCTCTACTATACGGCAACCAAGCCTTTCAGTCAGTATATGGCGTATTCGACAGATGGGCTGAAAACCATTCAAAAATATAGCGAGACACCCCGTATTCCTCATATCGTGGCAGAAAACCGCGATCCCAAGATCGTGTTTGTGGAAGAGTGGGGCGCGTATGCGCTCGCGTTGTTCCTCGAAGAGGATTTGTATGCACTTTTCCGTTCCGATGACCTTCTTCATTTTTCCCTGGTGCAGAAGGTACATCTTGATGGTGATTGGGAATGCCCTGACCTGTTCCCGATTACAAGCCACACGGGTGAGCGCAAATGGGTTCTCATGGGCGCGCGCGGTCGATATCTGGTAGGAGATATGACGGACGCGGGCTTTGTCCCCTCGCAAGAGGTTTTACCTCTTCACTATGGCAAAAGCGCGTATGCAGGACAGACATTTTCGGGACTGCCGAATGGTCGCGTCGTGCGTATCGACTGGGATAAATGGGATATCCCGAATCCGAATATCCGCGGGCAGATGAGTTTTCCCATGGAGCTGAATCTCGAGGGTGTGGACGGTCTCTATTACCTCACGGCGAATCCGATTGAAGAAATCAAGTCTCTTTATCAGGAAAGCGAGGTTCTGAAGAATATCAGCGTTCTGACAGACGAGCCACTTAAAATGGGACTGCGCAAAACGCCTTATCTACTGAAAATGAATATGCAACCTGATATGGATACCGAGATTTATATCGAAATGTTCGGTATCGGGATGACATTATCCAGAGCGACAAACACGCTCACGCTTGCCACAAAGGAAATCCCGATTACCCTGACGGGTGATGCATGGGAACTCACGGCAATTTTTGACCGTCACAGTGTAGAGCTATACCTTGACGGAGGTAAAATTTATGTCGGAACGGTAGACGAAAAGACGACTTGCGATTATAATCTTGCCTATTTGCTTCTTTATGGCAACAAAAAATTTACGCTCTCGCACCTTGAGGTTCATTCTCTTTCATCGATTTGGGAGCGTCGCGAGACGCGAGAGTAAACCGTGAAAGGAGAAAACGATTTATGACAATTTACAATCAGGAACAAATGAAAAAAGCACCGAGAGCCGACATGTATTTGCCTGATTTCCTCCTGGGATTTGGCATTTTTCTGGGAATATTCGCGCTTTTGTTTTTTGTTTTTACTTTTATATATCAGCAGTGGTTTCTCGCTCTAATCGGTCTTGCTTTGCTTGTACTCGGCTTTTTTGCGTATCTGTGCTGGAAAAACCAGAAAATACATATCATCAGCGAAGACTTTTTTGAATACACCACAATGTTCGGCAAGACGACGCGATACGCATTTTCGGATATCCGCGAAATTCGGGGACACACCGACTCGGTGACGATGTATGTCGCCGGTGGCAAAGTGCATATCGAGGGAATGGCGATTTTAACGCAGGAGTTGCTCGAGAGAATTGATATTGCGATGGGGCGTCGGGAAGCACCAAAAAAGACGCGGGAAGATATCTTCTTAAAGAAGCTTCCTTATTTTATCGAACAATTATCAAATGGCACATATGTTTGTGAAAACCCCGACGGCTCACTGGCGTATTTACCTTATATTCATGAGATGACCGAGGCGTTTTATCTGTCGGATATCGTTGATTATCAGTATATGAAATCGGCACCTGATCTTATGAAGGGTATGCCCGATATTCTGCAGAAGCTGACGCAGGAGCAGCTGAAATCCTGCATTACATTCATATTCCGCAGTGAGCATTTTGGCGAAGGGCAGATGCTTCATTATCTTGAGGACGGCACGCTTCTCGCTCTCATAAAAAGACTGCATGATTTTACAAAACAGGACTGATTTTTTGCATTATTTGAAGGTTTTATGAAAAAATATTATGAAGCATATGACGATCGCTATCGTCAGGTACACCGCGAGGGGCTTTTGTGGTTCGATAAATCCGCAACACACCTTGTTCGTGATACAATAGAAAAATACCACATCGGCAAAAATGACAGCATTCTCGAGATTGGTACAGGAGAGGGGCGAGATGCATTCCCCCTGCTGTGCGAAGGCTATAACCTTTATGCATCCGATATTTCAAAAGAAGCGGTTTCCTTTTGCCAGAGGGTGATGCCCGAGGCGCAAGAGCGTTTCTTTGTTCTGGATGCCATAGATGGCACTCATGAGAGAAAATACGCCTTCATTTATGCCGTTGCCGTACTGCATATGCTGGTAGAGGATGGGGACCGTGTCAGGTTTTTGCGCTTTATCCGCGAACATTTATGTGACGGTGGAATTGCTCTTATCACCACGATGGGAGACGGTGAGACCGAACGCGCAACCAATCCCGAGGACGCATTCAACCTGCAAAAACGAGTGCATGAAAAAAGTGGACGAATGCTCGAAATTGCTTCCACCACATGCCGCATGGTCACCTTTGCCACCTTACACCGCGAGCTTGATGAGGCAGAACTGCTTCTTCTGGAAGAGGGTGTAAGCGAAAGGGTTGAGGGCTTTCATGCAATGATGTATACCATAGTTAAGGGAAAATAAAATGAAAAAATTTCAGGATATCATTATTTGTACCGATCTCGACGGTACGCTGCTACGCGAGGATAAATCGATTTCCAGGGAAAACCTGGACGCGATTGCACATTTCGAGGCGGAGGGCGGTTATTTCACCTTCATCACAGGACGCATGGCGTTCTTCTGCCACGATATTTACCGTAGGATAAACCCGAACGCACCTGTCGGTTGTACCAATGGGGGCGGCTTGTATGACTATACAAAGGAAGAATATATCTGGAAAGCGGTGCTTCCCCGCGAGGCTGGAAAACTTATCGATTATGTCCTGCAGCGTTTCCCGACGGTAGGCGTCCAGGTCAATACACATCACAAAATATATTTCCACCAGAATGATGTGGTAATGCATTGGTTCCGTCAGCTGACCGGCGTACCAAACCTTGAAAAGAAGTGGTGGGATATTGAGGAGGATTTTGCAAAAATCGTATTCGGTATTCCTGACGAGGAAACCATGGCGGCAGTCGCCGAGCATCTTGCCTCGCACCCGGATGCCGCAAAGTATGCTTTTGTGCGTTCCGAAAAAACCCTCTACGAGATTTTGCCGAAAGGCATCCACAAGGGTTGTGCGCTTGAAAAGTTATGTGAGCATCTTGGTATTCCGATTGAGAGGACGATTGCGATCGGCGACTACAACAATGATATCCGAATGCTTCAGAGTGCAGGCATCGGTGTCGCGGTCGCAAACGCGAAGCCCGAGGTCAAAGAAGCGGCGGATTATATTACGGTTTCCAATGAGGAGCATGCGATTGCAAGGGTAATTGCCGCGCTTGAAAATGGAGAATTGATTTTCCCTACAAGATAAGAAACGCCACAAATGCATACAATTATTTGCATTTGTGGCATTTTTTATTTAAAAAACGGTTGAATGCTTTGAAGCAATTGCCTTTCGGCTATGTCGCGCACTTCGGGTGATAGTGCATTCTCCCTGTCCGCCATGGTCTCAAGACTGATTACACCGCGGTAGCCGATTTCATCCAGCGCCTTGACGAAGAGGGGAAAGTCCATAATACCTTCGCCAACGGGGCGGTGGGCATCCGATGTACCATCGTTATCGTGGATATGCAGCGTCGCAAGAAGGTCTCCGCCTGTCATGCGGACGGCTTCTGCCGGTTGAATACCGCGGACGAGCGCGTGTCCTGTATCGAGACAGACTTTGAGGTGCTTGTGGTTTACCGTGCGGACAAACGCCGCGACCTCATCGGGACGCGCCATGGGAAGACGACGGAAGGGCATGTTTTCAAGGCAGACGATAACCCCCCATTCTTTTCCGTATTCTGCGAGGCGGTACATAAAATCAAGGTTGATTTCATAGACGGCGTCGGGAGATTCGGGAGAGTTATTGCCGAAAGGCATCAGCTGATGGATAACCATATATTTCGCACCGAGGTAGGCGCTTCCGCGCACTGCCTTAGACATCACGCGAAAACGCTCCTCGCGCTCTTCGGGAGTACTGTCAACCGGTGGGTTTGTCCAAGGGCCGTGTGTCTGGCTTGGTTCAATATGGAATGCGCCTAAAATATCTCTGTGACGCTCAATCTCCGACCGAAAAGCATCCTCATCCTGACGGAAAAAGGGGAGATTGATTTTTGCGAAGTATCCATAGTCAACCGCATCATAGCCGTGACGCGCCATTTTTTCCACGCCTTCAAGGAAAGGGTAGCGTTCCAGATATGCCGCGCTTTCAATACCGAATTTCATTTTTTATCCTTCTTTCTTTCTGATGTATTCAGTATAGCATGGATTTCACGAAAAATCAAGAAATAAATCATCTTTTCTTGACTTTTTCACTTAAATGCGCTATAATAGAGAAAAACATTCTGGAGGTTTTTATGGCGTATATTCGTTGTGCGTCTTGTCAGAAGACGGTATCATCCAAAGCCACCATTTGTCCTTATTGTAAGATGTCACCCCTCTCTTCCGATGGAAAAGCGCCCGAGGTGAGCGAGGAAGCTGTCGTCGAAGATGTTCCCGCTACCTCATCGGGTGGCGAGAGCGTGCGAAAAAAGAAAAAGAAGTCGACACCTGCGCCGAAAAAGAGTAAGCGCGAGCTTCCCGATATGACACGCCCATATGTGGCGAAGCGTTTTCTCTTCCATACCATCGTCTCCGTGATAGGCTATGGCGTTGCTTTTATTCTCGCCGGTCTTGTGATTGATATTTTAGAGGATCTCTTTGCGCCGCAGCTTGTGCTTTCCACGCTGAAGCATACGAGAGCGTTCCTTTCCGGTTCGGCACTTGTCCTTGGCTTTGCGGTGGGCGGTCTTGGGCCTATCGCCAAGGGTTCCTATCTGGATGCAAGTGAAAAGAAGACGGTAGTACGCGCAAGAGCGCTTCCGCTCCAATGGCTCTCTCTCGTCTATCTGGCGCTCGGTGCTGTATCTCTTGTTGTTTATTTCATTTTCCGTGCAAGGCTTCCCCATGTTGTCGAAAACGATGTCGGCACGGACAAGGAGATACTCACGCTTGCGATTTCTTTTTCCGTAGCGGTTTACTATGCGTTTTATGCGCTTGGCACTTTTATCAAGGTCATGTTCTCCCGTTGTCCGAAGTGCCATCATATCGACTGCAAGGTCAAGTATGGTGAGAGCGAACACACCATCCAAAGCGAAATCGAAACGCGTGAAAGAACCGTAGCGGGCGCATCCTATGATGTATATACCTCATCGGGCACGCATGTCGGCACTGTCACGGGTCCTGATAGCACCGTCACACAATCGCGCACGGTAACATCGGAGGACTGGAGCAGTTTCTGGCGTTGCGAGCTTTGTGGTCATTGTGGTGCAACAAAAGAAGGAACAACCTCCAAAACCAAGTGGAATTAACGAATAAAAAATGGTACATTTTTGTCTAAATGTACCGTTTTTTTTACTTTTTCGCCTTTTTGTTCATATTTGTATTGATTTTTGTTTACTATTATGCTACAATAGATTATCTTTTTTTGATAAAAGGGGAACTTTTATGAAGATTAAAACGGTCGCTTCCACCTACGATGAAGTCATGGCAAGAACCCCGCGAAAACTCAAAGCCCCCAAGAAACCCAATATTCTCTTCCGCACCCTTGTGCGCATCGCCTCCATGCCCGATTTATGGAAGGCCCGTGTCAAGAAAAATGGCGCAATCGACAAGAAGGGCGGACCTTATTTTATCCTGATGAACCACTCGAGCTTTATTGATCTCGAACTGGCATCAAAGCTACTCTACCCTATGCCTTATAATATTGTCACCACCCTCGACGGTCTGGTCGGCAAAAGATGGCTGATGAACGAAATTGGTTGTATTGCTACAAGAAAGTTCGTCAGTGATATTACACTCATTCATGAGATGCAGAACGCGCTGAAGAGAAAGACGAGCGTGCTTATGTACCCCGAGGCGGGATATAGCCTTGACGGCACATCGACAACACTTCCCCATCATCTCGGCATGCTTCTCAAAAAGCTTGATGTTCCTGTCGTATTCATTGAAGCGAAGGGCGCATTTTTACGCGATCCCCTCTATAACTGTCTGCAGGTGCGTGATGTTGATGTTTCAGCGGACATCCGCGTTCTCTTTACAAGAGAAGAGGTGCGCACACTTACGGTCGAAGAGCTTGACCGCAGTATTGAAGAGGCGTTCTCCTTCGACTATTTCCGCTGGCAAAAGGAAAACGGTGTTATCATAGATGAGCCTTTCCGCGCGGATGGTCTCGAGAGAATTCTGTATCGTTGCCCCGCCTGCCATGCAGAGGGAAAAATGGAAGGTCATGGCACTACCCTGACCTGCCATGCCTGCAAAAAGACATACCAGATGACCGAGCTCGGCGAGCTCATCGCCGAAAAAGGCGAAACAGAGTTTTCCCATATCCCCGACTGGTACGCGTGGCAAAGAGAGTGTGTGCGCCAGGAACTACTCGACGAGACCTATTCGCTGGATACGCCTGTCGAGATTGCGATGATGGTCGACGACACGGCACTGTATACTGTCGGAAAAGGGCGTCTGACGCATGACCTCGAAGGCTTCCACCTGACGAGCGAGGATGGCAAGATTGATTATCGTCACAAGGCGCTCGCCTCCTATTCGCTCAACAGCGACTACTACTGGTACGAGATGGGCGATGTCATCGGCATTGGCAACATGCATGTGCTGTACTACTGTTTCCCACCAAAAGAGGTTTCTGTCGCCAAGGCAAGACTTGCGACAGAAGAACTTTTCAAGCTCCACCAGAACCGAGAATATCATAAATTACATCATCATAACTAAACAAAAAGGGGCTGAGTCATTAAGAATTCAGCATACTTTGGCATTGAATAAGAATTTTCACTAAAATGCTGAATTCTTAGTGCGAAGCGCCTTTGGGGCTCGCTTAATTTAGAGCAGAAATCTTCGTTTGCGAACGATAGGC
>JAFVYW010000149.1 GCA_017508465.1 Clostridia bacterium | reverse complement strand
TTAATGACTCAGCCCCTTTTGTGCCTCAAGTGCCTTTATGACATATACTGTTACAGGGTGATATTATGCATTTTTATCCGTATATCATCGGGGAAGTCACCCTTTCGCTTCTTCCTTATTATAAAGAAAACATAGGAAAACATCCGCTTCCCGAAGGATGCAAAAAGGCCTTGAATCCCTTTTTTCTGTGCCCCTCTTTATTATGTGATGGGGAGATTGTTTTTTCGGAAAGCACGCCCTATCTCTTGCCAGAAGCCCTATGCGTATCGGCATATCATCTTACTGTCGTACGGGGACTTCCTCTTCATGAATACACCTTTCTTTTTGAAAAAGAAAAATATATAGTTAAAGTCTCAAAAGAGAATATAGTAGAATGTAATATCAGAAAATGTAAACAATTATATTCAAAATATGACATATCCGATGGAAAACTGTCGCTATATGTCGATATTTATGACGGTTTATGTCCAGTTGTTCTTGTGAAAACAGATGTACTGGCGAATGCAAGGGCGGACGCCTTTTATCCTCTTTTGTGTAAGGATACTAAAACACGCGGATTGCCGTTTTGCATTTGGCAGGCAGAGGGAGATGATCTGACCTTTTCTCCCTTTTCTCATCTCGCGACTCCCTTGACGAAATCCTTGTATTTTTATATTCTCCCGTCGCTCAGCTTTGCGAAAAATGGCGATGTTA
This sequence comes from Clostridia bacterium, assembly GCA_017508465.1. GTDB lineage: Bacteria > Bacillota > Clostridia > Oscillospirales > CAG-272 > UBA1740. Next base: position 12,522 of record JAFVYW010000149.1, on the reverse strand, counting down.
CCTCTCTTCCCTTTGCAACACTGCATTTTTCGCACCAGAGCGTATGCGTGAAAGTTTCACCAAAGAGAGCGGCGCCCCTTGACTAATGCGCTTTTTTATGCTAAAATAAAGGATAAATAATCTGTCCATTGGATGGACGAGGAAGTAACAGGACGAACTTATGGCTTTTGATGCTTGTATGCTTCGGGCAATCTTATGGGATATCACCACAAGAATGCCCGATGCGAAAATAGAAAAGGTGCTTGCACCGCAAAATGATGAAATTGATCTCCTTCTTCATAGTGGCAGAAACAATATGCGTCTCGTGTTCAATGTCGGACCGAACGCGCCGCGCATCGGTCTTTCCGAGGTTGCAAAGGAGAATCCGAAAACGCCCCCAATGCTCTGTATGCTCCTGCGTAAACGCCTGACAGGCGCGCGCCTGAAACGGGTGGAGCAGATCGGCTTTGACCGTATCGCACGATTTACCTTTTCCTGCTATGATGAAATGGGATTTACCGTGGAGCTCTCCCTGATTGGTGAGATTATGGGCAAATATGCGAACCTGATTCTGACCGACGGCGAGGATAAAATTATCACCGCCATGAAGATGATTGATTTTTCCGCGAGCAGTGTACGCCAGATTTTGCCGGGACTTCACTATACCATTCCTGACGATATGGGAAAGCGTTCTCCCCTCACGCCTGACCGGGACTTTTTCTTTGAAAAGCTCGCGACCTTTCCCGAAGGGCGCACCTTTGAAAAATTTGTAACAACCACCTATTCGGGAATCGCGACACAGATTGCTCATGAATTGACCTTCCGCGCGACAGGCGCGATAGATGTCCCCCTTTGTGACATTCCCGACCGCGAAAAGCTCTACGAAGTTTTTTCCGCATGGCAGAATCTCCTGATCCATCATGATTATACCCCCACCGTAGCTGTGGATGGTACAGGTAAGCCCAAGGATTATTCCTATATGGATATCACCTATCTGGAAGGCTCTGCCACGATATCTCATCGCGATACCTTCAGCGAGCTTTTTGATTTTTATTTCGCTGAGCGCGACCGCCTCGAGCGCATCCACCAGAGAGCGAGCGACCTTATCCGCCTTGTCTCAAATGCAAGGGCGCGTACCGAAAAGAAAATCGAACTCCAACGCCAAGCTCTCCTTGAAAGTGAGAAGGGCGAGGATTATAAACGCATCGGTGACCTGATTACCGCGAATCTCTACCAGCTCCGCCGTGGTATGGGCGAGATTTCTCTTGTCGATTATTATGACGAGAGTTGTCCTACCGTAACAATTACCTTGGATACCCGACTTTCCCCCGCGCAGAACGCACAGCGCTATTATAAACTCTATAACAAGGCAAAAAACGCAAAGGTTATACTTGCCGAGCGCATTGTCGAATGGGAGGAAGAGCTTGTCTATCTTGACTCTGTCGCCGACTTCCTTCTGCGCGCGAGCTGTGAGCAGGATATGATTGACATTCGTGATGAGCTTTATCGAAGTGGCTACGCTTCACGAATGAAGGGCTACGCGCCAAGTAAGGTTTCAAAATCCAAACCCATCGAATATACCACAAGTGGCGGTTATCGCCTCCTTGTCGGCAGAAACAATACCCAGAACGATTATCTGACCTTTAAGGTTGCCGCCAAGGGTGACCTTTGGTTTCATGTCAAGGACATGCCTGGCTCGCATTGTATTCTCCTTTGCGACGGAGAAGAGCCGGGTGAACTGGACTATACCGAGGCCGCCTCTGTCGCCGCCTACCACTCCAAAGCGACAAGCGCGCCCGTCGCCGTAGACTACACCCGTGTCAAGAATATTCGCAAACCCACAGGCGCAAAGCCTGGTTATGTCATCTATAAAACAAACTACACCGCCTTTGTCACGCCCTCGTGCGATATTGGCAGAAAGGAAGAGACCAATGGTTGACCTGATTGAAACACATAAGCATTTTATTCTCCAGCACCTGCGCGAAGGCGATACCGCCGTCGACTTTACCATGGGCAACGGCAACGATACCCTCTTCCTCTCACGCACCGTTGGTGCGAGTGGCAAGGTCTACGCTTTTGACATCCAACCCGAAGCCCTCGAAAGCACAAGAGCGCATCTCGAAAGGGAAGGCGCGCCCGAGAATTATACCTTGATATGCGCCTCCCACCACCTTGTGCGGGATTATGTCAAAGAACCCATCAAGTGTGGAATGTTCAATCTCGGCTACCTCCCCCGAAGTGGCAAAAAAGCCGTCACCACCCTGCGTGAGACCACGATGCCTGCCGTCGAAGCCGCCATTGAACTTCTCGCGCCCGATGGCGTTCTCCTGATCGCCATTTATCCTGGTCACGAAGAGGGCAGACTCGAAGGCGAAATGCTCCGCGAGTACTTTTCTACCCTCTCGCGCTTCAAGGTCTGTTGTAGCGAATTCCGTATTCTGAACTCCCCGACCTCCCCTTACTTCTTCTTAATTGAAACCAAATAAAAGAATGCCTGTCTCTCTTTTTCGAGACAGGCATTTTCTTTTTAAACATCATGCAGTTGATAGGGTGTAACTTTTTTATTATCTCCTGAAAAAGCCCCAAACTGTAAGACAATCTGGGGCTTGTCACTTAATATGTGGTTTTCATCCACGCCCACAGTTCCTTGATGGCGTAGTATTGTTTTCCTCTGTACGAGCTTTCATAGTCCGTATGAGAGGATGTGCCGTAAGAGCCTTCCGAATAACTGCTGTAACCCATCTTGTATTTGTAAAGGAAGTCCTCGTTGCCGACAATCATTTTTTGCCATGTGGCATCGTTTTCTTTGACATCTACAATATTGAGAGCCACGCCCGCGCTCATCAGCGCACCAGTGAGAAGGAAGTCGCCGCGGCAGTAGGATGCGCTCGAGCGATTGCTTGTCGCAAATTCGAGCATCATACCGTCTTGTCCGAGATAGGGAGAGCTTGCCTCGGGGTTTGCGAGACCACCGACAAGGTCGAGGACGCCGTCGCCATTGAGATCGGAGTAATGTTGATTCTTTACCACGCCACCCGAATAGTTGTGCGCGATAAGGTCCATCAGGATAAGGTCGACACGCTCCAGTGGATTGCCGTTATACTTGTAAGGCTTTCCATTGTTGTTGACACCGACACCTTCGCCGGTATTGGTGGTCAGATTGTTCGCGTCGCCCTTGTTGTAGGAGACATACTTTCTGCCCTCGCGTGTGCCCCAGACGAGAAGGTCTTTTGCGGAGTCACCCTTGTTGTTGGATGCGTCCGTGCGACCTTCGTTCAGCCACACATTCGTCGCGCGTACCCAACCGTACTTGATAAAGCGCTGTACAACCTCGTCGAATTTTGCTTCATCAAAGCCGTTTAACATCTCATTGACCGCCGCAGCACCCGCTTCGATATTGCCGTTACCAAAATAGTGGGTAACAAAAACCATAACGCCGACATTACCGAGACGATAGTTCGGGTTCCATGTTTTGGCGAAGTTGCCGTAGAAACCAGGACCTGTCTTGAAGCTGTTTTCGTCCGATGTACCGAACGATTCAATATAAGCATAGCATTCCATCATCGTGTTCAGGCGCGCGCGCACATCCGCTGTGGTTTTCGACCAGACGGTCGGCGTGTCCTTGGCGAGCGCGATGGATGCCGTCATAACCGAATAGCTCCAGTTCGTCCACAGGTCGAAGGACGGTGCATTTCCGGGCGCCACGATATTTTCCAGATGCTCAACAATGCGACGGCTGATGGCGCCATCCTGTGGCATCTCATGCTCGTGATGCACGAGCGCATAAAGGGCGAAGCAGGAGTCATGAATGCCATTTCGGTCATCGGTATCATGAACGGAGGAGGGGTATGCGACGAGGGAGAAGTTTAACAGATCGAGCATCGTCTCGCCCGAATAAATATTCGAGTAAAGCGCTGTGTAGGTGGTGTCCTCGGTCGCGAGGGTAACAGGCTTATCAAAACCGACGAATTTCATTCCATTATAGTCCTTGACTTCAGGAATCTTTGGCATCGATCTGATAGGAACATTGACATCCACACTGCCTTCTCTTGTGACAAAGGTGATAATGCAGCTATTGGTTATCTGCTCATATTTTGCACGATAGGTTTTATCTCCATCGACAGGTGTGAATTCCTCTTCCCATTCTCCTGTATGGCGAATGGTGATGGTATCCATAACATAGTCCTCGAATACGGGGGGCTCGGGCATTTCACCCTTCTCGTAATAATGAACAATGGACTGCGGTCCCATCTTGAATATAATTTTATAAGTTCCACTCTTATGTGTCGGGTCCTTGTAAGAGGAGCCTTCATTTCCTTCGTTTCCCTCAGTATTGTCGGGCGTATTGTCGCAACCGATACAAAAAACAAGGGTAAGTATCAGTAAAAGAAAAAGAAATCTTTTCATGGGTATCTCCTTAAAAAGGGACTGCCAATCTGGCAGTCCCTCTGTCTTTTGTGATTTGCAGAATTACTGCTTTTCGTTCCACTGGAATTCTACTTCCAGAATGTAACCCTGCTCAAGAGTTCCTTCGGGAGTAGCCGTATATACACCAAGAGAGGTCTGCCATTTGACAAGCTTGTTCTCGGAGTCATAAAGCTGTTCAGTGTCCTGAAGGTAAGAACAAGCAACACCACCACCAACGCTCGAAGGAATTTCGGCGAAGTCATGTGTCTGGATAACGATGTTACCCTGCTCGTCGGTGTGATATGTAAAGATGTTGTTGAAGGGTGCGGTTGTGTTTTCTTTGCTGTTCTTGAACTCGGTGTTCTGCTCATCCATGAAAATGATAAGCTTATCAAAGATGATAATTCCCTTGGTTACAAGCTGGGAGAAGGGGGTGAACTCATTTTCACGCAGGAGGTTCTTAAGGTCAGTACCCTGGAGGAAGTCAGTCTTTTCAAGTTGCTTTTTCTCACCGGTAACATAGTACTTGGTTACGACGGTAATGCTCGCATACTTGGTAAGAATGGCATTTACATAATCCTCTTCGGGAAGGGGAAGATCGAAGGGATCGGTGTCATTGACATTCAACTTTGTAATGCCGGTCGAAAGCAGAGAAGGTGTGTCGCTATTGTAGAGAGTGGACTGTTCACCTCTGTGAACAATCGTCTTTGCTGTTTCATAGGAAATATCTTGGATTGCGAAAGAGGTCAGCCAGTTTCCATTGTAGGAAAATCTACCGAACTGTTTGTGCTTTGCCTTACATCCGGTTGCCATAAGGCAGGAGAGGATGAGAACAACAGCCAGGAGAAGCGTGATGATTCTTTTCATTGGGAATACTCCTTCTAAATATTTTATACATTTCACATTATAACATGATTTTTTGTCGAATGCAATACTTTTTCAGAAAAAAATGTAAATTTTGCGCGAATGGCTCAAAAAGGTTGACAGAAAACAAGAAATAAGAGCTGTACAAATATATGCCATACAAGATAAAATAATTCTTCGCATCGCGATAAAGTTATCGTATCTTCAAAAAGGGAGGATAAGCAAAAAGCGCGAAATATGTAAACAAAAGCAAACAAAAAGGCTTAAAACAAACGCTTTAAGCCTTTTTATCTTTATGAAAGAATCGATCTGTCGTGTGAAAACTCATCTCCCGATGCTCTTGCGAACATTGCGAGAAGATCCTCCACGGTGAGCTTTTGTTTTTCCTCGCCCGAGACATCAATAATCACGCGTCCTTCATGGAGCATAATCAGACGATTGCCATGCTTGATGGCATCGCGCATATTGTGCGTAATCATAATTGTCGTCAGGTGATTGTCCTGCACAATCCGATCAGTGATTTCCAACACCTTTGCCGCGGTCTTCGGGTCGAGCGCCGCCGTATGCTCATCCAGCAGAAGGAGCTTTGGCTTGTTAATGGTAGCCATCAGAAGCGTTACCGCCTGTCGCTGTCCGCCCGAGAGAAGTCCTACCTTACTGGAGAGTCGGTCCTCAAGACCAAGACCAAGTTCGCGAAGCACCTCGCGATAACTCTCACGCTCCGCTTTGGGGAGTCCCCAGAGAAGATGTCGTCTTGTGCCGCGGCGTCTCGCAATTGCGAGGTTTTCTGCAATTTCCATATCGGGCGCTGTTCCCATCATAGGGTCCTGGAACACGCGTCCAAGGTACTTCGCTCTCTTGTATTCAGGAATGTTCGTGACATCCACGCCGTCGATTTCAATGGTACCCTCATCGGGAACAAATACCCCCGCGATGGCATTGAGCATCGTGCTTTTTCCGGCGCCGTTACCGCCGATGACGGTCACGAAGTCACCCTCGTTCAAGGTAAGAGAAAGACCATTGAGCGCTTTTTTTGCATTGACAGTACCGGGGTGAAAGGTTTTATGAAGGTCTGTGATTTTAAGCATTTTCCTCACCCTCCTTTTTCGTTGGCGAGCCTTCTTCGCCCGTTGCTGCGGTCTCGGGTTCAACGGTTGCATGCACCTTGTGCCGTTTTTTAAAGTATGTCGACTTGATGTAAGGTACTGCGAGGAAAATTGCTACGACAACCGCAGAAAGCATCTTTAAGAAGTCTGTGTCGATACCAAGGAAAATAACAAAGGTATACACGAGGTAGTATGCAATCGCGCCACCCACAACACCAATCAGGCTACAAACAAAGTTCGGCTTGATTTTGAGGGAAACGGAAAGACCAATAATGATGGCTGCGAGACCGATGACAATCGCGCCACGGCCCATATTGACATCCGCAAATCCCTGATATTGTACAAGAAGCGCACCGGAAAGAGCGATAATACCATTGGAAATCGCAAGACCGAGAACCTTATTGAAATTGACATTGACACCCTGCGCGCGGCTCATATGCTCGTTGTCGCCCGTCGATTTGATCGTCAGACCAATCTCCGTGTAGAAGAAGAGCCACAGAGCAACAATGATGATGGCGCAGAATAACACACCGACTATAATTGAGCTGACATTGTTAATCGAGGAGAGAAGCACATCATATTTTCTTGAACTGACAGGAAGATTGGCTTTTCCGAGAATTTTGAGGTTCACCGACCAGAGCATCAGTTGCGTCAGAATACCAGACAAAATCGGCGGAATACCCATCGCGGTATGCAGAAGTCCCGTGACAACACCGGCAAGCGCGCCGGCAAGAAACGCGCATAGAATACAAATATAGACATTCACGCCTCTTGTGATGAGCGCCGCTAAAACGCATCCACCCGTACAAATTGATCCGTCTACCGTCAGGTCGGCGATGTCAAGTATTTTATATGAAATGTAAAGTCCGATGGCAAATAATCCCCAGATGAGTCCCTGGGCGACCGCGCCGGGAAGTGCGTTGATAAAACCCATGATATAAATTCTCCGTTATTATTCTGTTACAATTGCGATGTAGCCCTTGGCGTCCAGTGCTGCAGTATCGATACCGAGCTTGTCGCAGATTTCCTTGTTGTATTTCTTTACAGGCTGTGCATCATACGCGATAGGCGTTTCGGAAATGTTGATTTTGCCGAGAAGGATGTCTGCAGCCATCTCACCGGTTTTCTGACCGATGTTGTAATAGCTGATAGCAAGCGTTGCATAGCCACAGCCCTTGCAGGTATTTTCTTCGCCTGCGAAAACAGGAATGTTGAGAGGTTCGCATACATTGTTGATGATACCGGTGTTCGATGCCGCGACATTGTCGGTGGGAACATAGATGGCGTCAACATTGTTTGCTGCATTTGTGCAGATGGTCTGAAGGTCGTTGGAGTCTGCGAATTTGTAATGCTCGACAGCGATACCGAGACCTGTGAGGTATTCACCTACAACATCTACCTGATACTGGGAGTTCGGCTCGGACGAGCAGTAGAGAAGACCAACCTTCTTGGTATTGTCGAGGCCGAGTGTGTCGACCATCATCTGTGCCTGTTCGGTCAGGGGAGCAAGGTCGGAGGTACCGGAAATGTTACCACCTACGGTGCCGTCGAAGTTATCAAGCTCAAGTGCTACGCCATATTCCGTAATGGATGTACCAAGGACGGGGATGGTAACAGTCGCATTGGCTGCTGCGAAGAGAGCAGCAGTAGCGTTCGCCATGATAAGATCCACATCATCGGCGACAAAGGAGTTTACGATGGTAGAGCAAGCGACGCTATCGCCCTGCGCGTTCTGAACCTTGAATTCTACTTCGCGTCCAGCGGCAGTAAGCTTTGCTTCAAGAGCATCCATGAAGCCTTGGGTTGCTGCGTCTAGCGCTTCGTGAGGCGCAAGCTGAATGACACCTATGACATACTTTTCCTTGTCAGGGTTGATTTTGATTTTGTTTTGATCGCCACAAGATGCGAGTGCGAGTGTGCCGAGAGCCAGTGCTACGGCGAGGACGAGGGATAGAATTCTTTTCATTTTTTTGTTCTCCTTTGGAAAAATATATATTTTGCACAAAACTGTGTAAAAAACAAAAAACCCCGCATTTCCTCGTTAGATTAAGGAAATGCAGGGACGAAATGTATCGTGTTACCACTCTGCTTCATCATATCCTCGCGGATATGACCTCTGTAAGTCTGCCAACACAGACCCGACGATATAACGGTCGTTCCCGGAATGGCGTACGCAACTGGAAAACCAGCCTTCAGCCATCAACTCGCAGAGTGAATTCACATACCCTCTCTTACCGTCTTCCACCAACCGACAGCTCTCTGTGAAGCAAGGAATTATGTTACTATGTTCTGCTCAGGCGTTTTTGAAATATGCAACTATTGTATCAAAAAAAATTACGCTTGTCAAGAAGAAATTTCGACTTTTTTCAATTTAGTTCACAAAGCACAATCCGAGCCTCGGAATTGATGCTTCCGTTTGGTAAAATTGTACGGAAATAATGCGCGCCATCCTTTTCGGCATACAGAACCTTGAGATTTGTACCCATTGGCGCCTCTTTCAGATAATTGATAGTCAGGGATACCATTCTCTTGTTTTCCATCGGCAGAAAATGCGCATACATATCGGCATATCGTGTGTTGTTCATGTGCTTGTTCTGGTCAGTCTCGCAGTAAGAAACGATATATTCACCGACAGCTACCGCCTCGGCAGGAACGCGGATATGAAGCAATTCAAGGTCAAGTCTTGGCAGATGGTCAAGAGGCAGGTCAAAGTCCGTTGTCTTGACAAGCGAATGTTCCTCTGTGTCAATCAGCGCCCACGCGGAAATGGCGCGTCCGATGATTTTTTCATCGCGCCAGAGTTGATAACAGCGAAGGAAGGTATATCCTCTGCTGGGCGCAGGGAAGGTCTCTGCCACAAGGGCGTCACCCTCGCGAACTTCCTCGTAAAACTCTACCGTGATGCGCGAGAGCAGAAACGCGCGATGATGCTTGTCATATAATTCATTGTAGGTCATTCCCTGTTCATTGAGCTGCATCTGCGCGGATGATTGAATATAGCGCAGGAGGGAGGACGGACGGCATACGCCATTGAAATCCACATCATGAACATCTACCGTAATCGGCATAGAGAAAGAAGACATAGTACACTCTCCGTTTTTTGATACTCTTATTATACCATATACTTTAGCAGATGTCTATAAACTCAAAATTAATTTTTTAAAAAAATCAAATCTCGTCTGCCGCAAAGGCAATAAAAAGCTCTCGACACACAAGACGAGGACATAACAAAATCCCTTGTTTCTCCGCATAAACCAACATCACGAAAGGAGGATACAGTCATTCCCCGCGATATCTTAACATGGGAAAGCCTTGCTTTATTTTCATCGGATATGGTATAATTTACCAAAAAATAGACGAGGTATCTTCATGAAAGCAGTAAAATATCTTTTGTTTTTATCCACCCTTCTTCTTTTGTTTTTTCTCTTCGTTGCCCCCTCGGCAAAAGCAGAAGAGGACAAGCCTGACATGCTCACGGGCGAGAATACGCTCTCACCACCCACCTTCACTCTTTCGCCTCTCTCCTTTACCTATGATACCAAACCCCATATATTAAAGGTAGAAAACCTGTTTCACGAATTTGAAAAAGAAGGTTTTTATACGTATTCCTGGTATAAAAATGGCGTCTTGCTTGGTGGCAGTGCAGACAATATCACAGTAAAAAATGTCTCCGACAGTGGCGAGTATCAGGTCAGCGTGACCTTCACATATGAGGGGATGAGCATTACGGCGCATTCTCCGCTTGTGCGCGTTGAAGTTCTGCCGATGAAAATCTCTGCGCCTGAGCTTCTTCCAAGAATATATGACGGAACTTTACTCTGTGCAAGCATACCGCAAAGCCCATACTATATCGTGGAAGAGAATGAGGGGGGCACAGATGTCGGCACATATCCTCTTATTCTGTCATTGAAGGATACGGATAATACCATCTGGGAGACAAGCGGAGAGAGCGAGCCGCTTTCCCTCTCCTTTGAAATTCTCAAAGCGCAGAATGAATGGATAGAAGAGGGCTATGTCCTCGATACCTATCTCGGAACACCTGCCCCTTTTGGTGGCTATGCGCGCTTCGGCACACCATATGTATCTTATTCCAAGGAAAAGGAAGGACCATATTCCCTTGTCATGCCAGGAAGCGCAGGCAAGCTTTATGCGCGCGTCAATGTCGACGGCACGCGCAATTATACCTCTCTTTTCAGTGAGGTCTTTGTCATTGAGGTGCGCCAGAACGCCCCTGTCGCCATTCGTATCGACGCTCCGCCAGATAAGACGGTATATACCGCCTTTGATACCGTTGACCTATCGGGTATCCGCGTCAGTATTACCCACCTTGATGGTTCGGTAACCATTGCTGATGTCCGCTCTCTTCGTGTCCTGTATGATACCTACCCGAACTATCTCTCGGCGAGCGACAGCGGTGTTACCGTAGCCTATGGCGATTTCAAAGCGCGGCTTCCGCTGACAATAAAACGCGCGGAATATTCTCTTGATGAGATATTGTTTGAAAATGCAACCCTTGAATATTCGGGAGATTATCTTACCATAAAACCACAGGGAAAAGCCCCGACAGGAAAGGATGGCATCCCCCTGAAGATGCAGCTCTCTGGTGGTGGAACAGACTGCGGAAATTATACCGTCACCCTGACCTTCAGCACGGAAAGTGATAACTATGAATGCCCGAAACCACGCGAAGCCACCCTCACAATTTTGCCAAAAACCGTAAGTTTGACATGGGAAATGTTAACATTTATTTACGATGGGGCGCCAAAAATGCCGAAAGCTTCGTTTGTGAATGTCTATGGCGTTAAAGAATATGTTGAAGTTGATGGCGCAAAAACAGATGCCGGAGAAGACTATATCGCCACGGCAAAAAGGACGGAAAACTATCTCTTTGATAACACCACAGCGCTTTTCTGCATTCAAAAGGGCGAATACGATATGTCAGGCGTCTCATGGAGTGCGGAGGTCTTTGTTTTTGATGGAGGCGAAAAGTCTCCTGTCCTTGTTGGATTGCCACAGGGCGTCAGCGTTTCTTCCTATCATGGCAATCAGGGAATTCATGTCGGGGAATACACCGCCACTGTCACTCTCATTTATGATACAAGAAACTATAACCCTCCGCAAGCCCCCATACTGATATGGCGCATCACCAAAGCGACCTATGACCTGTCGTCCTTTGAAATTCTCGGCGGTCTTTTTGTCTACGATGGAAAACCCCATACCCCGACCGTCGCAGGCACACTTCCTGTTGGTGTCGATGGACACCGTCTTGAGGTCTCTTTTTCTGATACCGTGACAAATGTTGCGGAAGGGAAGAAGGAGATTGTCACAACCTTCCTGACAGCATCAGGGAACTATGAGGTGCCTGCGCCTGTTACTGTGACTTTGGCAATCACGCCTGCGCCTCTTTTGGTGGAGTGGCAGGATACTACCTTCACCTATGATGGCAAAGCGCATCGACCGACGGCATCTTATAAGGACTTCGCTATTTTTGTAGAGGGGGAAATGGTTCGAGCGGGAGAATATGTTGCAATCGCTGGTATAGAGGACGATAACTATTATATCACAAATCCAAAATGCGCTTATGTCATTCAGAAAGCAAAGAATGAGTGGATTTTACCCCTCTCAATCAAAGACGCATATACCTCCGCAAATCCAAAGCCTCTCGCCGATGCCAAATATGGCGAGGTCACCTTCACCTATTATGATGATAAGGGAAATGAGGTAAAAAATCCGAAGGACAGAGCAGGGAGGTATACATGTATCGCAACGGTGGAAGAGAGCGATAATTACACCTTTCTTACATCGTCTGCCGTCGGATTTACCGTCCACGAGGTGACAATTCTGGATACTGTTGCAACCTTACATCGCACCGACCTTTTTGCCTTCGAGAAGCTCTCGGGAGAGGATATCACCGTAAAGGTGCGCTTCAATGACGGTACGGAAAAAGAGGTTGCACATTATCAGATTGTATATGAAAATGCGACATCTCTGCGCGCAAAGGACACACTCGTTACTATCGTGACGGAGAACGGGACAATCGAAGTCCCCATCCGTGTCAGAAAAGCGCATTTCGAAGCGAGCATGGTCACCTTCTCATTCACCAATGTCCCCTATGATAAAGATGGAAATATCCTCGAGGTGCTTTCGCTTCCGGAAGGGGTAACGC
>JAFVYW010000148.1 GCA_017508465.1 Clostridia bacterium | reverse complement strand
ATCTCGGATAGAATAGGCGTTATTTATAAGGGTGATATCGTAGAAATTGCTGATGCAGAAGAACTTTTTGATTACCCTCTTCACCCTTATACCCGTTCTTTGATTTCCGCGATTCCCATTCCCGATCCTAAACTTGAGAAGAATAAAGTTCTCTTTACCTATGATCCTTCTATCCATGATTATAGTGAAGAAGAACCCACTCTTGTAGATATCGGTCACAATCACTTCGTTTTTGGTAATACCAAAGAAATTGAGGAATATAAAGCGATTCGCGAGAAGGGGGAACCGTTGAAGTCTATCACGATTCTGACTCCAGAAGAAAAGCAAGCATTGGAAGAGAGTGAACCTCTTGCCAAGACTGAACCTTCTACCGAACCCATTCTGGATACACCTCTTCATGATACAGGAAGCAAATGGTATTCCTTGCTCTCGTTCCTTCTTGCGCCTCTCGGCTTGGTTGGCGCCTTCATCTTCAAAAAGTTTAACCATATCCGCAACTATAAAGCATGCCTTCGTGGTGCTATCGCAGGCTTGATAACCCTGGGTAGTGTTGTAGCTTTATTCCTGATTGCTCTGCTTCTGGCATTGTTATAAGGAGCAGATTTATGGGAAAAAATGCACGCGATAAGCGTCCCGCACTGAAACCCGTAAAGAAAATAGAACTTTCCGAGAAGAACACAACCTCGCGTTTTGTTCTTCTCATTGTTCTGTTAGTGATTGCGGCTGTTTCCTTTACCATTTTCCTTTTCAGCCTTCTGAATAAGGATAACGGGTGGAATACCATTTCTCCCTCAACAAATGAGAATGTATATACCAGCGAAATATCACTGAATTATCTTCTCGGCTCGGGAGAAACCAATGCCACCGCAGAGCATAAGGCAATTCAGAAGATTTATACCGAGAAGCTTGAAGAGGCATATCGGGCGCTCTCTATGTATCAGGAATTTGATGGTGTAGTAAATTTGAAAACACTCTCTCGATCATTCAATTCTGAATTTACCGTCTCACCGCTCTTGTTTCACACATTGAGAACGATGACGGAAAACGATAATCGCATCTTGTATTACGCCCCTGTATTCTCCCTCTATTCCAATGTCTTTGATTCGACCGATGATGTAATTGCAAAGTCGCAGGATCCAAACTATAATTACGAATTGCTCTCGGATATCAATAAGCTTCTGCCTTATGTAATGAGTCAAGAGCATGTCCGCATCGATTTTTTGGATGACGAGAAATATATCATTCGCCTTTTCGTTTCGGAAGAGTATCAAGGAGTCCTGACAGATCTCTATATCGAAGATGTTATTTCGCTTGGAATATTCGAAATGGCTTTTGTTGTAGATCATGTCGCAGATGCTCTTGGTGCAGCAGGCTACACCAATGGTACAATCACCTCGTATAATGGATATACAAGAAGTCTTGGCACACAAGGGCAGATACTTTCTTCAAACATTTATGAAGCGACAGAAGACAGGAGCGTTAAAACAATCGCCCGTTATTCATATAGTGGATCGCTCTCCATGGTTTCGTTCCGTAACTATCCCGTGACAGAGCTTGACTCACTCAATTTCTATGTATATGATGATGGTAATATGGTCTCACCCTATATAAATCTTTATACAGGGCTGAACCAAACGCTTGCACTGAATGATATGGTATTCTACTCAAAAACGACATCGTGCGCCAAACTTGCCCTCACGACATATGCGTATTTTGCCAATGCATCTCTGATGGGCAACGATATCAACAGCTTGACATCCCTTGGTATCTACTCGCTTTATGCCATAGACGGTACGATTTTCTATAATGAAGCATCCCTGATTTCTGACAGCAATCTGAAAGTTCTTGTTCCAGGTTATCAGAAATCTTATGCGAAAAATTAATAACAAAGCACAGTTATGCAAACAACTATTTACATATCTGTGCTTTTTGTTTATTTATTCATCATTTCCTTCAAAGCCTGGATGGATTCCTTAATTCCGCCGACGCAGTCGATTAAACCAGAGTTTACTGCCTCTTCGCCATCTAATACTGTACCTACATCGTTTACTAACATATCGGTACGGGATAACATGCGCCGCAGCGTGTCCTCCTGGATTTTAGAATGGGATATGATAAAGCGGATGATCCTGTCCTGCATTTTTTCGAGATAATGAAACGCTTGCGGAACGCCCAGGATCGTTCCCGTTGTTCGGACGGGATGAATTGTCATTGTAGCGCTTTCAACGATGAATGACCGCTTCGCGCTTACTGCGAGTGGAACGCCAATGGAATGTCCCCCACCGAGAACAACGGATACTGTCGGCGTGTTCAGGCTCGCAATCACCTCTGCGATAGCAAGTCCCGCTTCGACATCTCCCCCCAGTGTATTTATCAGTATGAGTATTCCATGCACATCGGGATTTTCATCAAGGGCAACAAGAAGGGGAATAATGTGATCGTATTTTGTTGCCTTAACGCCGCCCTCCTGCGCATAATGTCCCTCAATTTGCCCGATGATGGGAACGCAGGAAAACTCTTTGCCAGAAGTCTGACCTCGCGCAATCTTTATCTCGTCGTCGAATTCTTTTTTGTTTTCTTCCATTTTACCCTCGCCGAAATAATATAGTATTATTTTTTCTTGAAAAATTTAAATTATGCATTGATTTTTTTGCATTTATGTGGTATACTATATAGTGGTTAAAAATTTAACAATAAAGTACATAAAGGAGTATCAAAATGAAAGAAGTTTTGGTCGAAACATCCGCAAGACACATTCACCTTTCCGCTGAGGCAGTTGAAATTCTTTTTGGTAAGGGTTATCAGCTCACCAACAAGAAAGCACTCTCCCAGCCTGGTCAGTATGCATGTGCAGAAAAACTCGAAGTTGTTGGCCCTAAAGGCAAAGTAAAGGCTTCTATCCTTGGTCCTACCAGACCTCAGAGCCAGGTTGAACTTTCCCTGACTGATGCGCGTACCATCGGTGTTGTCGCTCCCATTCGTGAGAGTGGTGATGTCGTCGGTTCTGCTCCCTGCAAGCTGGTTAACCCCGAAAACGGTGCAGAGCTTGAACTCACCGAGGGCGTTATTGTTGCAAAGCGTCACATTCACCTCACCCCTGAAGCTGCCGCTGAATTCGGCGTCGCAGATAAGCAGATCGTTTCTGTTAAAATCAATTCCGAGCGTACTACAATTTTTGATGATGTAGTTATTCGCGTAAGCGAAAAATTTGCTCCCGCTATGCATATCGATACCGACGAGGCAAACGCTTCCTGCGCTTTCGGTACCGTTATGGGCGAAATTCTTGCATAATTTTTTACAAGGAGATATAAAAATGGCAGAACTTATCTATTCGCATGAAGTAGAACACATGTGTGTAGTTGCCAAA
This sequence comes from Clostridia bacterium, assembly GCA_017508465.1. Lineage (GTDB taxonomy): Bacteria > Bacillota > Clostridia > Oscillospirales > CAG-272 > UBA1740. Next base: position 445 of record JAFVYW010000148.1, on the reverse strand, counting down.
GGACCTAATCATGGTCCGGCACCCATTCCTGAAGAAGGTCTCTGGGTGAAGGCAAAACAGATCGGTGACATTTCCGGTCTTACACACGGTATTGGTTGGTGCGCACCCCAGCAGGGCGCATGCAAGCTTACCTTGAATGTTAAAGAAGGTATCATCCAGGAGGCTCTTGTCGAGACCATCGGATGCTCCGGTATGACGCACTCTGCAGCTATGGCTGCTGAAATCCTTCAAGGAAAGACCATTCTTGAAGCTCTCAATACCGACCTTGTTTGTGATGCAATCAACACCGCTATGCGTGAACTTTTCCTTCAGATTGTTTATGGTCGTACCCAGTCCGCATTCTCTGAAGGCGGTCTTACCATCGGCGCTGGTCTTGAAGACCTTGGTAAAGGTAGCCGTTCGCAGGTAGGTACCATGTATGGTACGCTTGCAAAGGGCGTTCGTT
>JAFVYW010000147.1 GCA_017508465.1 Clostridia bacterium | reverse complement strand
TACCATCTCAAAAGCGAAAAACGCATCCCTGATATGACCGATGCCGAGGTGCGCGAGCTTCGCTATGTCAACTACGATACGGTCCCCACGCAGTTTGGCCTCTGCACACTGGACGAGTTGCTTGAAACCTTCAAGGGAAGATGCTATATCAATGTCGATAAATTTTGGGATCATCCCGTTGAGATTTATAACACCCTGAAACGCCATAACATCATCGACCAGGTTCTCGTCAAATCCGCACCTTCCAAAACCGTCTTTGACACCCTGGAAAATCTCGCACCCGAACTTCCCTACATTCCGATTGTTGTCAAAACACACGATTGTCACGAAGAACTCCTCCGTCGCAATATCAACTACCTTGGCGCAGAGGTAATTTTCCGCACCGAAGAGGACGAGGTCGCAACAGAAGCCTTCCTTGAGCGTATGCACCGCGATAATACTCTCGTGTGGGCAAACGCTATCATCTACAACTGTAAAGAACAACTGACCGCCACCCACTCCGATGATGCCGCCATCTGTGGGGACCCCGAATTCGGTTGGGGCTGGCTTGCGCGTCGCGGCTTTGATTTCATTCAGACAGACTGGCCAGGAATGCTCATTCCCTACCTCAAACATAACGGTATTTATTACAGATAATGTAAATATATGTTTACATAATATGAGCAAAAAACAACAAAACCAGTTAAGATAAAGAAAGTTTTTTATTTACAGATAGTCAAAGTGGGAAAGAGCTTTTTCGCTCTTTCCCACTTTCTTTGTGTGTTTTCCTTTGTATCTCGCATACAGATATAAAAAGTACAACGGTATACCCCCGCTTTTATATGCAAAAACCTTTCAGAAAGATTACGCCAATGTATATGCCACAACAGACAAATCTACCTCTTTTGCATCTCCCACCGACCGATAAATAATTGTTTTCTCCTCGTGGGGTAAGAGCGAAAAGCCGTTGTCAGAAAGTACCACATCTGCGCAAAGCACAACTGCGTGAACATATTTATCACCCGCGCGCACAGTAACTGTGCCTTTCTCTTTGTCAACACAATAACTGACGCCGACAGGTACAATCGGCAGCCCGCCATGTCGATAAAAGGCTCGGTCATGACAAGAGTTGCCCACCATATCGCATAGCAGCACCTCGCCATCCGAGAGGAGATTTTCTTCCTCGAACACTACCACAGACGAGAACTTCGGCAGGTGCGCATTCACCGTTTTATACGCTTTGACCGCAGTTCTGTCGGCCGACAACACTTTTACATTCACCGTGACATCCGTCTCTTCGCCATCATTGACCACATAAACACGATACATTCCGTCTTCGTAATCGACAGATGCAAGAATAGGCTTTGCACATCGCTTGAATGCATAATACGCTACTTTGGGAATGTTGTAGTAATCAATCAACGCCCATCCTGCCGAAGCGGGCCAGCAATCATTCATCATCCAGAAGATGATACCCGAGCAGAGCGCACGCTCTCTCTTTGCCTGCTCCATCACAACGCGAAGCCACTCATACTGCAGATACTGAAGCTTGAAAATTCGGTCCTCACCATCGGCATATTTGCCGAGGATTTTTTCTGCCATGGAAATCATGTAATCGAAAAGCTCCATCCGCATCGCAGGATTGCTCTTCATATGGTAACGCCACATCGCATCGTCATCCAAGATGTCATTTTCATCCATAAAGCGGCGTAGCGTCGGCAGAGCAACCGAGCCAAACTGGGGTTCTTCCGCGATAAATCTCGCTCTGTATCTTTTGAGTGTTTCTTTGTAATCCGAAAGGTCGTCCCCCTCGAGATACTGAAAGGTCTGACTTAAGAACTGCGTGTTATGCGTCGTACCGACGGTGTTGGATGCGTAAAATTTTCCACCGAAGGGGCTGGACGGCAGAAATCTGCGATAAGGATCCTCCTTATACAGAACAGGCGCAATTCCTTCGTATGCAGAGCGCCTGCCACAGTAGTTTTCATCGGTATCCGAGCCTTCGACGGCATTTTCGTTGTCTCCCGACCACCACACAAGACACGCCTGATTACGAGCGTGGCGAACCACATATTCTGCCTCTTTCCGAAGCTCTCGGATAAACCAGTCCTCGTCCTCGGGATAACTTCCACACGCCATCAGAAAATCCTGCGTCACCATAATACCAAGACGCGTGCATTCATCATAAAAATGCTTTGTCTCAAAAGCGCCGCCGCCCCAGATGCGTAGCATATTCACGCCCGCACCCGCGCAAAGTTCAAGGATTTCGGTCTGACGAGCATCGATATTCCCCATATGATAAGGAACACAAGGCACCCAGTTTGCTCCCTGACAGAACACCTTTTCGCCATTGATTTTCAGCACAAAGCCCGAAAAAGCATCGTTGAAGTCATATTCTGCATTTTTTATGGAAAGGCAAAGATTGTAGTTTTCACTCCCCACCTTATCAGGAAGCTGCATAATCTTTACGGTGCGGATACCAAACTTTTCACGATAAATGACTTCGCCATTCTCGCTGACGCAGAAAGTATAGAGCGGTTGCGCGCCATATCCGATCGGATACCAGAGTTCTGGCGAGGGAACATCAAAATAAATGCGGACAAAGTCCTCTTTGCAATATTTTGACACAGAGGAAACGGTCTCGCCCGCCACATTTACAAGAGAAAATGTAAGCACTCTTCCTGTATAGGCAAAAGGAAAGGTAATATCTGCTCTCACACTCGCGCTTTCCGCATCGGCATCTGTTGTGACAAGGTATACATTTTCAGGGAGAATTTCCATATCCTCCATGGAAATCAGCGCGCATTCTCCAAGACCACAGGTCAGAAAACGCGCCACCCAGTCCCAGCCGTAGGTACACTGCATACGGCGTGTATTCATGCGCTCTGTCGTGAATGCACCAGTGCGAACAGGTCTGCCCTCTACCCATCGGCTCGGGGAATACAGACGCACTTCAAGGGTGTTTTCGCCTTGCTTTACGCATTCGGTGACATCTATTTCGTGTCGGATATTTCCGTTTTCGCTATGGGTAATCTTCTCACCATTCAAAAGGACATCGGCATAGGTATCGATGCGCTCAAAGCGAAGATAGAGATGCTTGCTCTCACCAGAGTAGGTAAACTCTTTTTGGTAAATATAATCGCAACCCTCAAATGCTTGCACCGCTTCCGCGTTATCCCGCCAGAAAATATCTTCTGGCAGGTGTCCTGCACCAATCAAATCGTGGATAGCACTACCTGGCACTGTACCAGGGAGATCAAACGATGTACCATCCTGACACATACATTTTCCGCGCCATGCGCCGCACAAATCCATTGTTTTCATTCAAATTCTCCAAGTTAAATTGTCGCAATAGCGAGCACGCTCGCCCCAGATTTCTGATAATTGTATTCTACCATACTTTCTACGATAAATCAACCCTGTATTTCAGGATTGTCTCAAAAGATTGAACACGAAACCGCGCTTCCTTCTCTATATAGAGGTTCCGTTGGCGAGACCAACGAAAATTCAAAAGGAAAAGCAGGTCAAACGACCTGCTTTTCTTTTGTGCTCGTAGGATAAAATTGCAACTTTATTTGACTTTAACCACCAGTTTAAGTTGTTTTGGCGTTTGGGATTTCACAAAAACGCGTGCTTTACCATAATGCAATCTTACTTTCCATGGAGTTTCGACCCGTTTAGCAACCTTTACATATCCCGAAATCAGAGGCAGATCGTTCATTGTATCATGAACAAATACGATTTTTAGCTCATTTGCACTCTTTCGGAACTCTCCGTAAAATCGATAGGGACGATTCGAATTTTTCGACTGCCTTCCATGCCCCCTGATATTGTCTCCGATGAATTCTCCGTTCAAATAGACCTTCGCTTGTCCGCCAAGACGCTCGAATTCGACGTACTCGTACTCCTCTACGTCACGTATGGTCGTAACAAGCTCCGTGGTCTGATCCTTTGGCAAAGATGTTTGGGACCTTGCAATCAAACGGAAATCATCGTCAAAGAACACGCTCTCAGACTCCAACTCAAGCCAATCCTTACGCTTTATCAATGCATTCTCCTTTTTGATGGGAATCCAGAACACTGCGTTACCGATATTGAAGCATTTTATAAATTTGACATCTTCTTCCAGCGGTTTTTGCTCATATTCAAAGCTTGATGGATCTCCGTTTCCAACGCCCACAATACTTCCGTTCTCTACACAGATTTCAATCTCATCCGAAGCCATAGGACAAAACACACCATTTGTATCATAGGCGTTGATCTCGTAAATACCGATTTCATCCTCTTTCTTTGTTTCAAGAACAGACGTGCACCGTACCTCGGCTGTTTCCCCGGAGGTAACAAGCTCGTCACGTAAGAGCATACCGTTTCGCGTACCTTCCACGGAAAGGATTCCCGGTTCAAATTGAATCTCAAACCGAGGCGCATCAAATCGTTCTACACGTTTCGTTTCAAGAACCTTACCATTGAGAGAAAGCGTAATTTCCTCGCAGTTCGTAAACACTACTACGGTTACCTTCTCTCCTTCTACGTGATTCCAATGGGGTGTCAGTTTTAAAACCGGCTCGTCAGTCCACCACGACTTGTAATAATAGAACGGGGGTTTTTCC
>JAFVYW010000146.1 GCA_017508465.1 Clostridia bacterium | reverse complement strand
GCTCGCTTAATTTAGAGCAGAAATCTTCGTTTGCGAACGATAGGCGTATATACATACGGCAAGTGAGCAAACGGAGATAGAACGAAAAACCTAAATAAAAAAAGAGAAAACCGTAGGTTTTGACCTTAGTTTCCTCTTAATATGTAAACGACAGAGGCACATTGATTGTACCTCTGTCGTTTTTCGTTCGGTTATGCCTAAATGAAGCAGCCCCTTTTATTCTGATTAAAGATTTGTAAGAATCTCTTCTGCTCTTGCGAGTGCTTCGGGAATCTTCGAGAAGTCCTTCGCACCACCCATGGCACTATCGGGGCGTCCGCCGCCTTTACCACCACAGATTGCCACAACCTCGGACAAAATCCTTCCTGCATGCGCGCCTGCCTTAACGGCTTCCGGACCTGCAACGGCAAGGAAGTTGAGCTTGCCTTCAAAGACAACGGCAAAGACGGCTACGGTGTCGGGCGAGGATGCCTTTACCGTGTCACCAAGGGAACGCGCCGCATCGGGACGCATCTCAATTTTAACGCAGAGACCTTTGACCTTGCCGAACTGCTTTGCTCCGGTGATAAGGCTCTTCATTTCAATGTCAGAGAGCTTGGAAGAGAGACTTTCAATCTCGCGGCGGCTCTCACGAAGCTCGCCCTGTAAGGAAGATACCTTCTTCGGCAGGTCCTGTACATTCTGTGCCTTGAGTTCTCTTGCTACGCCATGGAGAAGGGCCTCCTTCTCTTCGAGAAGTTTCAGGACACCAAGACCTGTTGTGCCTTCAATACGGCGAACGCCTGCGGCAACGGAGCTTTCCGAGAGAATTCTGAAAAGACCGATCTTGCCTGTATTTGATACATGCGTACCACCGCAAAGCTCGGTGGAAAAATCACCTGCTTTGACCACGCGTACGGTCTCACCGTATTTTTCACCAAACAGTGCCATAGCACCCATGGCGCGAGCGGTCGTAATATCGGTTACGGTGGTGGTGCATTCCTCGGCAAGAAGGATATGCATGTTGACAAGTTCCTCTACTTTTGCAATCTCGTCAGGTGTCATCGCCTTGAAGTGCGAGAAGTCGAAGCGCACGCGTTCGGCGTCGACATATGAGCCTGCCTGCTCGACATGTGTACCGAGGACGGTACGGAGTGCCGCTTGCAGAAGGTGGGCTGCGGTATGGTTGCGTGCAATCGCTGCACGACGGGAGGAATCCACAGAAAGTTTCATGGTGTCGCCAACGCTGACACAGCCATGCTCTACTTTGACAAGGTGGAGATATACACCCTCGCTCTTTTTGGTGTCAAGGACGGTGAGGGCTGCCTTTTCATTTTGCATCGAACCGCTATCACCGACCTGACCGCCACCTTCTCCGTAGAATACAGTGGCATCGAGAATTACGGTGACATCGTCCATGTCATCATCAACGCTTTCCACACTTTCGTTGCCCGCAAAAATAGCAATCACCTTTGCGCTTGCTTCGAGGGTTTCATAGCCGAGGAAGTTGGTTTTTGCAAGGGAATGGAAAACACTCTTGGAATCCTCCGACCAACCGGAAATGTTTCCTCTTGCATTTCTTGCGCGCACTCTCTGCTCTTCCATCAGGGCGCGGAAGCCTTCCTCGTCGATGGTAAGACCTGCCTCGTCTGCAATCTCGCGCGTGAGGTCAACAGGGAAACCAAAGGTATCGTAAAGTTTAAAGGCGTCTGCACCGGAAATTACAGTTTTTCCGCTGGCTTTCGCTTCACCAATCAGGGTGGAAAGAATGCCGAGTCCCTGGTCGATGGTGAGGTCAAAGCGCTCTTCCTCGAGAGAGATGACATTCAGAATATAGTCGGTCTTTTCCCCAAGTTCAACATACGCGTCGATGTTCTGCGCGATGACGATACGGGAAAGCTCGACAAGGAAACGGCGCTCGATACCAAGAAGCTTGCCATGACGGCAGGCACGGCGAAGAATGCGGCGAAGGACATAGCCGCGCCCCTCGTTGGAGGGAATGACGCCGTCACAAATCATGAATGTAGCGCTGCGGATATGGTCGGTGATAACGCGAATGGAAATATCGTCGCTCGCATTCTCGCCATATTTCTTGCCTGCAATTTCACATACGGTGTCAAGAATTCTGCGCACCGTATCGACCTCAAAAAGATTATCTACGCCTTGCATAACGCATGCGAGACGCTCAAGGCCCATACCCGTGTCGATATTTTTCTGGGCAAGCTCGGTGTAATTGCCGTTGCCATCGTTGTTGAACTGGGAGAATACATTGTTCCAGATTTCCATGAAACGATCGCAGTCACAACCAGGCTTGCAGTCGGGAGAACCGCATCCATATTTCAGTCCACGGTCAAAATAAATTTCCGAGCAAGGACCGCAAGGACCTTGTCCATGCTCCCAGAAGTTGTCTGCCTTGCCGAGCTTGACAATGTGCGCTTCGGGTACACCGATGACATCACGCCAGATAGCGTATGCCTCATCGTCCTCTTCGTAAACGGAAGGCCACAGAAGGTCGGTCGGAATTTCAAGCACATCGTGCAAAAACTCCCAGGCAAAGGGAATTGCCTCGTTCTTGAAGTAATCGCCAAACGAGAAGTTACCAAGCATTTCAAAATATGTGCCATGGCGTGCGGTATGTCCCACACGCTCCAGGTCAGGCGTACGAATGCACTTCTGACAGGTGGCTACGCGGCGGCGGGGAGGAATTTCCTCGCCCGTAAAGAATTTTTTCATAGGCGCCATGCCCGAGTTAATCAGAAGAAGAGACTTGTCCCCATTCGGTACAAGTGAGAAGCTCGGCAGGCGAAGGTGTCCCTTGCTTTCAAAGAAAGAAAGGTATTTTTCGCGAAGTTCATTTAAAGATGTCCATTTCATATATGGTTCCTCCGGGTATTGTTGCATACTTTAACATCTTATTATAACATTTTAAAAGAATAAAGTCAACAGGGTTTTGCGAGAGATTTCAAAGAGATTTCTTCCTTTTTGCAAAAAGGAAGCGAAAAAATCTTATGGAATGGTTTTTGTTGGTGTAAAAAGGTCACTTTATCTCAATTTGGGTAAAGCGTTTGTGCGCATATGTGTTTGCTCTTCGTGCGCTCGCACTTTATCTTACGCGTTTAAGATAATCGAGCAGTGCATCCGCAAATTCAGTAGTGGTACTGCCGCCGTGGGTGGCGGTCATGCGGACAGGAGAAGTGTCAGACGCGAGGGCATCGAGCGCGATATCCAGACGAGTGGCGAGATAGCCTTTGCCGATATGGCGCAGGAGCATCGCGAGGGCGCGAAGAAGCGAGGTCGGGTTTGCATAGATGTATGTGCCATCCTCAATCATTCGGGGCGCCGTGCCATGAATTGCCTCAAACATAGCATAACGGTCGCCGATATTGGCGCTTCCTGCCGTACCGACACCGCCCTGAATTTGCGCCGCCTCATCGGTGATGATGTCTCCGTAAAGATTGGGCAGAACAAAGACCTCAAAGCGCGAGCGGATGTCAGGGTTGACAAGATTCGCGGTCATGATATCGATATACCAATCCTCTGCGACAATGTCGGGATAATCCTCGGCGACTTCATGACAGATACGGCTGAAATCGCCGTCGGTCTTTTTCATAATGTTTGCCTTGGTAACAATGGCGACACTCTTTTTACCATTGTTTTTTGCAAATTCAAAAGCGGCTCTCGCGATACGGCGTGTACCGGCGGCAGTGGTTACTTTGAAGTCCATCGAAAGAAGTCCCGGGAGAGAGATGCCGCGGCTGCCAAGAACATATTCGCCCTCCGTGTTTTCACGGAAGAAGGTCCAATCAATGCCTTCGCTTGCCAGGGTAACCGGGCGGACATTGGCGTATAAATCCAGGGCGCGTCGCATCGCGACATTGGCGCTCTCGAGCGCGCCTCCCTTTGGTGTTTCGGTAGGACCTTTGAGGATGACATCACAGGTGAGTAAAGCCTTCATCGCGGCATCTGGAATAGCGACACCCTCGCGGCGTCTGTCCTCGATGGTCATGCCCTCGATTTCAACAAATTCAACCTTGCCTACGCGCACCTCTTCCTCCAGAAGAAATTCGGCAACACGCCGACATTCGCGCATCAGATGAGGACCGATACCGTCACCGCCGACAAGACCGATGCGGACAACATCAAGCGCGGTGAAGTCCTTCGTTACTGCAGCACTCTCCATTTCTTTTGCGCGTTTGTATTGCTCTACAAGCAGGGCGCGGAACGCCGTTGTCGCACTGTCAATGGATAGTTCATCTTGCAAATCAATGCTATGATCCAGAGAAGGTGTTGTATATTCCATACTCATTTTTGTTTCTCCTTTGTATAAGAAAGCAGACCGCCAAGGCGAAGAATTTCTCTTTGTCTTTCGGTAAATTCGCCAACAAGTTCATAAGAATTTCCCTTGTCATCACACATAAAAAATGTGCCATTTTCAAGTCCTTTGTAAACATTTGTTAGCATAAGTAAATCGCTTTGTGCCAATTTATCGTAATCTTCAGGATTTTTAAAGGTTAAAGGAAGAATGCCTGCGTTAATCAAATTTGCCATATGAATGCGGGCAAAGCTCTTGGCAATCACCGCGCGCACACCAAGGTAGAGTGGCACAAGGGCGGCATGCTCGCGCGACGAGCCTTGTCCATAATTGGAACCACCGACAATGAAACATTCGCGGGCTTCCTTTGCGCGTTCAGGGAAGGTCTCGTCCACGACAGAAAAGCAGAAGCGCGAAAGATAAGGGATGTTGGAACGGTACGGCAGAATTTTTGCGCCGGCAGGCATGATGTGGTCGGTCGTAATGTTGTCACCAACCTTTAAAAGAAGGGGTGCTTTCATGGTATCCTGAACAGGTCGCGAGGAGGGGAATTCCTTGATATTCGGACCACGGAGAATTTCGATTTTTTCAGCATCCTCTTCGCTTGCGGGAGGTATGATGGCACTGTCATCTATGCGGTAGGCATCGGGCATTTTCACCTCGGGCATCTCACCCAGGGTGCGTGGATCTGTGATAACCCCAGTGAGCGCTGATGCAACGGCAACCTCGGGAGATACAAGATACACTTTTGCATCTTTTGTTCCACTTCTTCCTTCAAAATTGCGGTTAAAGGTGCGAAGGGATACCCCCGCCGAGTTGGGAGAAAAGCCCATACCAATACATGGTCCGCATGCGCATTCCAGAACACGCGCTCCAGACGAGAGTATGTCGGTCAGAGCGCCGCAATCGGCAAGCATGGTAAGCACCTGCTTCGAGCCGGGAGAAATCGATAACGAGACATTTTTGTGTATGGTCTTGCCATGTAGGAGGGCGGCAACCTTCAACATATCATACAGAGAGGAATTGGTGCAGGAACCGATACAGACCTGGTCCACTCTGGTGCCTGCGATGGTTTCGACCGCGACAACATTGTCGGGACTGTGCGGACAAGCAATCAGGGGAGAGAGCGTGGAAAGGTCAATGTCGATGATACGGTCATATACGGCGTCCTCGTCGGCACAAAGCGGGGTGTAATCCTCCTCTCTGCCCTCTGCGCGCAGAAATTTGCGCGTTATTTCGTCGGAGGGGAAAATCGAGGTGGTAGCGCCGAGCTCGGTTCCCATATTGGTGATGGTGGCGCGCTCGGGAACGGAAAGTGTTTTTACACCCTCGCCGCCCCATTCAATGATAGCGCCGACGCCACCCTTCACCGAGAGAATACGAAGAAGTTCAAGAGAAATATCCTTCGCGGTGACAAAGGGGGAGAGCTTACCGTGAAGATTGACACGGAACATTTTCGGCATGGTGATATAGTATGCACCGCCACCCATCGCGACGGCAACATCGAGACCACCCGCGCCAAAGGCGAGCATGCCTATGCCACCACCCGTAGGTGTATGACTGTCCGAGCCGATGAGCGTTTTTCCAGGAATGCCGAAGCGCTCGAGGTGAAGTTGATGACAAATACCATTGCCAGGGCGAGAAAAATAGATACCGTATTTTTCGGCAACCGAGCCGATATATCGGTGGTCGTCGGCATTTTCAAAGCCATTTTGTAAAGTATTGTGGTCAATATATGCCACAGAGCGCTCGGTTCTTACGCGAGGAATGCCCATAGTCTCAAACTCAAGATACGCCATTGTACCTGTCGCATCCTGTGTTAAGGTCTGGTCAATACGCAGGGCGATTTCCTCACCGACACGCATTTCTCCCGAGAGAAGATGCGACTTGATTATTTTTTGTGCAAGTGTATATCCCATGGTCAATCCTTTCTGGCGCTATCGCGTGTGTCGGATATCGCACCGGTTTTCTGAATATGTGCCTTTGCATTTTTTACATGACGGAGCATGGCTTCCTCGGCGCGTACAGGATCGTGCGCCATAATAGCTTCGTAAATTGCTTTGTGTTCAATCAGAGACTCACTCGCGCGACTGTCACTTTCCACGGATACCTTGCGGTATTTCTGCACCTTTTTGTGCAGAGGAATTAGGATATCGCGCAGAACCGCGCTGCCTGACAGACGATAAATTACCTCATGGAAGGTGCTGTCAAAGCTCTTGATGTGGTCGGCATCGTGAAGCTTTACATAATATTCCTGCAGACCGATGGCTTCGGTCAATTCTTCGAGATCCTCGTCAGTGGCGCGTACCGCGCAGAATGCGGCGGCAAGTCCTTCGATACGGACACGGATTTCGTAAATGTCGAGCAGATCCTCGCTCGTGACGCCTAAAATGGTGATGCCCTTGCTTGTGATATCTACAAGGTGTTCTTCCTGCAGACGGTGAATTGCCTCACGAATGGGGGTACGGCTGACGCCGAGCCTTTCCACAAGACCGTTTTCGCTGAAGGTCGCGCCACGGGGATAGGTGCCGTTTATGATGTCTGCTTCAAGACGCAGAAAAATCTGTTCAGAGAGGGATGTAGGTTTATGCATTTCCATGGTTTTCATCTCCTTTGTAAAGTCCGCCCAAGGCGTCTATTGCTGTTTCAAGCTCGTGAATGGCAAGAGCAGTCTGTCTGCCGCTTGCGTATTCTTTGTCTATCCACTCTTTGAGTGCAATCACAAGGGGTGAGCGTTTATCGACGATGTTCTCTCCTGTGAGTCGGTAGGTTTCATTGATCCAGTATGCGATGCCCGCAAGACCTGAATTTTTACCAATCATAACGCTTGGACGGCGTGCCAGGAGGCACTCCGTGTCAAAAATATTGTATATTTCAGGGTCTTTCATCAATCCGTCTGCATGAATGCCAGCGCGTGTGGTGTTGAAGCTTCTGCCGACAAAAGGTGTCATGGGTGGTATCTTATAGCCAATCTCGTTTTCAAAGTATTCGGCGATTTCTGTGATGACCGTCGGATCCATACCGTCGAGTGAACCACGCAGGGACGCGTACTCAAAGACCATCGCTTCCAGCGGAACATTTCCTGTGCGCTCGCCGATGCCGAGAAGAGAGCAGTTGACGCCCGACGCACCATAGAGCCACGCGGTAGCGGCATTGGCTACCGCCTTGTAAAAATCGTTGTGTCCATGCCATTCGAGCAATTCACTCGGGACATCGGCATAATGCTGCAAGCCATAAATGATACCTGGCACGCTTCTTGGCAAGGCGACCTCTGTGTAGGGTACGCCGTAGCCCATGGTATCGCAAGCGCGGATTTTGATGGGAATTCCAGCGGATTCGCTGAGCTTTGTCAGCTCGTTGACAAATGGCACAACAAATCCATAAAAGTCGGCGCGCGTGATATCCTCAAGGTGACATCTTGGCATAACACCTGCCTCAAAAGCATCGCTCACCGTCTTTAAATAGTGGTTCATGCACTCGCGACGCGTCATCTTCATCTTTTTGAAAATGTGGTAGTCACTGCAGGAGACGAGGATGCCCGTCTCGCGAATACCGAGGTCGCGCACAAGGCGAAAATCCTCCCTGCTCGCGCGAATCCATGTTGTGATTTCGGGGAATTTCAGCCCGAGGTCCTGACAGCGAGCAATCGCTTCGCGATCCTTTTCACTATAAACAAAAAATTCGGTCTGACGGATAATGCCATAAGGTCCGCCGAGCTTGTTCATAAGCTTATAAAGGTGGACAATTTGTTCCACGGTGTACGGCTCTACCGATTGCTGACCATCACGGAACGAGGTGTCCGTAATCCAGATATCACGCGGCATGCCGATCGGCACACGACGATGGTTGAACGCCACGCGCGGTACTTGTGTATAGGGATAAATGTCCCGATACAGGTTTGGATTTTCCACATCCTGCAAGGCATAACGATAACTTTTTTGCTCCAGCAGGTTTGTTTTCTCGGAAATTTCAAGCATAATATATTCCTCCGATCTTTGGTAGTTTATTTTTATTTTTGTATTTTTGTGAATGTCACTTTGTGAATGTCACTCCCCGCGCCCGACACCGCAAAAAAACAATCTTCTGGTAAATCATAACGCATAAAAAAGAGAGAAAAGGGCGCGAAAAGAGTGCAAAGAGAGTGCAAAGAGAGTGCAGAAGTGGCGCTAAAGCACGCGAAATGAGCACAAAAAAGAGAAAAAGGAGCACAAAGGGACGCGCATATTCCAGCAAACTGCTTGTATACTGGTATACTTGTATACATGTATACAACCCCGCGGTTAAAAAAATAATGAGGGAAAAAGAAAGTACGAAAAGGGTACGAAAGTGGCGCGAAAGGAAGCGCATATTCTGGCAAAGAGCTTGTATACCGGTATACTTGTATACATGTATACAACCTCGCGGTTAAAAAAATAATGAAGGGAAAAAGGGAGTGCAGAAGTGGAGCTAAAGCACGCGAAAGGAGCACAAAAAAGAGAGAAATGAGCACAAGGGGACGCGCATATTCCAGCAAAGTGCTTGTATACCAGTATACGTGTATACATGTATACAGCCTCGTGGATAAAAAAATAATGAAGGAAAAGGGGAGTGCAGAAGTGGCGCGAAAGTGGCAAGAAAGGAGCACAAAAAAGAAAGAAAAGCGCACAAAGGGACGCACATATACTGGCAAACTGCTTGTATACCAGTATACTTGTATACATGTATACAACCCCGCGGATAAAAAAATAATGAAGGGGAAAAAGGGAGTGCAGAAGCGGCGCGGAAGGACGCGCCAAGAGAGCGCAAAGAGAGCGTAAAGAGAGTGCAGAAGTGGCACTAAAGCACGCGAAAGGAGCACAAAAAAGAGAGAAAAGAACACAAAGGGACGCGCGTATTCCAGCAAAGCGCTTGTATACCGGTATACTTGTATACATGTATACAAACGCGCGGATAAAAAAATAATGAAGGGGAAAAAGAGAGTACGAAAGTGGCGCGAAAGTGGCGCGAAAGGACGCGCATATTCCAGCAAAGTGCTTGTATACCGGTATACTTGTATACATGTATACAACCCCACGGATAAAAAAATAATGAGGGGAAAAAGGGAGTACGAAAGGGGGTGCGAAAGTGGCACGAAAGGACGCGCATATTCCAGCAAAGTGCTTGTATACCAGTATACTTGTATACATGTATACAAGTATACAACAAAAATTCGGATTTGTCAAGTGGAATATTTTGAGAGGGCGTTTTTTTCGGAGTGAGGAGGTGGCATTTTTCGTGGTTGCCTTTCGGCGGGGGGCGTGGTTGCTTTTTGGTGTGGTTTACCTTTCGGCGGGGCGCTGTTTCCTTTGTGATGTGGTTTGCCTTTTGGCGTGGCTTGCCTTTCGGCGAGAGGCGCTGTTTTCTTTTCGGCGTGGTTAACTTTTCGGCGTGGTTTGCCTTTTGGGAAGGGGCGGGATATTCAGACTGTCAAAAAGGGGAGGAATGCATAGAATAAAGACAGGGGATAAGTCCCCTGTTGGCTGGGCGGAGGCGTCCAGTCGTTTGTGAGCGTTTGCCCACCCAACCAGAAAACAAGGAGAGAGCAAATGCAGATATTTATTTATGGAGATGATGCGCGCCTGTTGGAGTGCAGGCGTCTTTTGGAGGTTGCTGACAAAGGTGGCGCGGTGTCAGAACGGGTGAGGGACATTCATCTGTTGCCTATTCCTTCGCGGAAGGTATGCGTTGATGATTTGCGGAGTAATCTTTTTCGCGCGCCGAGCGTGCCGAGCGCGTCGAGCGCGTCGAGCGTGTCGCGGGAAGCCCTTGCTTGTGAAGAAAATCCTCGTGAAAATGCGCTCTTTACAGATGGTGCGAGTATACACACATCGTCTGATACATCTGACGATGTGGATAAAGAGACGATGCCTTTGCCCGAACAGGCGAACAGAGTCAATCTTCTGGTAGGCTATGAGGTACCGACATTTCTTTATGAAATACCGTCGCTTCAGGTCTTTGACCTGGCGCAAGACGAGATGTTCCTGCGAAGGAACGCGCGCTTATGCGCTCTCGGTACACTTGGCGTGATTCTGACCGAGCATACACGCGTGCCGAGCGATCTTCATATCGGCGTTATTGGCTATGGTCGCATCGGCAAAGAGGTGTGCGATTTGCTGCACTTTCTGGAAACACCGCTTGTGGTTTTTACATCAAAGGAAGATACGGTCCGTACCCTGACAAGTATGGAGATACCCTCCGTTTTGGTGGATTGGACGGCAGAGAATTCGATTAATGTAAATGAAAGTTTGCAAAAACATGGTATATCTCGCAGTATCGACATTTTGATTAACACATCACCTGCGCCACTTGGCGATGCATTTTATGAAGGTTTTGTCGGCACGATATATGATTTGGCATCGGGAAGTCCGATTCCGGAGAGCGTGGCGCATACGCGCCTTTCGTCCCTTCCGATGCGCATGTATGCGCAGAGCGCAGGGCATGCGGTATATCGTGCAATCGTAGAAGAATACAACGATTTTTTTGATTTATAAGGAGGGGTTGCCTGTGCTGATAGGGTATGGAATGTGTGCATCCTTTTGCACCGTTGGGGAAAGTTTAAAACAAATGCGTGCGCTTCGGGAGATGGGGCATGATATTCTGCCTATTCTCTCGCAAAATCTGCTTTCGACCGACACGCGATTTGCGCGGGCGGAGGATGTTGTCTCCGAGATTATTCACATCACGGGTAAAGATAACATTATCCGCGATATCAGGTCAGCAGAGCCTCTCGGTCCAGCCGTGATTTTAGATGCACTTATCGTCGCCCCCTGCACAGGCAACACTCTGGCAAAGGTTGCATGCGGTATGAGTGATACCCCGGTTACTATGGCAATCAAGGCTCACCTCCGATGTGACAGACCATTTGTTATCGCCCTTGCCTCGAACGACGCGTTGTCGCAGAATCTGAAAAACATCGCGACACTCCTGACACGCAAGAATACCTACTTTGTTCCGATGAAGCAGGACGATCCTGTGCGAAAGCCGCATTCTCTGGTTGCTGATTTTTCGCGCCTTACCGAGACGCTGACGCTTGCTATGCAAGGTCGCGATAATCGTCCCTTGTTCCTCACATAGCTCTCCTTTTCATTCCATGAAAAAACGCGATAAGCATTTGTCTTATCGCGTTTTGTTTTTCTTTTTTTTGGTTTTTTTAAAAAAAGCGTGACACGGGTGGGGGTTTTTACATTTTATCCGCTTTTTGCTTTGTTTACAGCTTGGTTTTCTGGTAGGGCATCAGGATAATGGAATCCTCAAAGTCGAAAACCTCCGTAGGCTCGATATTATCGAAAAGACCATAATGCAGAGGGATTGCATGCGCTGCGCTGATTTCATAAGCGAAGTCGGAGGCGTCCTTTCCGTTCATGTTATTGCCAACGCCATTGATAGGCAGGAATACATAGTCAACGCCGTCCTCTACGAGATCGAGCACATCGTCGATGGTTTCATAATTATAGAGGGTGTCACCCGTAATGTAATAGGTTTTTGAGCCGTCATCGATGATATAGCCTGCGGCGGTGCGGTCAGAATGCGCCGCCTTTACCGCGTAGAAGGTGACATTCTTTTCGCTCCAGACCGAGTGCGGTTCGAGAAGGACATAGTTGTGGTTGCCACCGAAGGAAAGAAGCCTTTCATACGCGTTTCCCGGGGCAAGCACTGTGATGGGCTTTTCCGTATCGAGAATATATTTCAGGGTATCGGGATCGAGGTGGTCGAGGTGATTGTGGGTGATGATAAGCACATCGGGATGCACCGAAAGATACTCTTCCTTCACGGGAATTCTGCGGTGCTTTTTCTCGTCGAGCTGTATGCCGACGGCATCGGAGAGGTAGGGATCTACCATAATAGTTATTCTTTCATTTTCAAACAGAAGCCCTGCTTGGGTTAACCATGTGACTTGCATAAATAAAACTCCTTTTTATAGTGATGGCCTATTCAGAAAACCAACAGAAAATAGCCGATAAGCGAGGTGGCAATACCGATAAGTCCACCTGCGATAGCGTCGCGGGGGAAGGCGTGACCGAGAAGGGGGCGGCACACCGAAAGACAAAGGGCAAGAACAAGGGTAATCACACCCAAAATGAAATGTACAAAGAGGGTGAGCGTTCCAACGGCGAAGCACAGAAAAACGAGGCGGTCGGGGAACGAGGGGCGTGTCTTTGCGCTCTTTTCATAAAAGTCAAACAGGTCGCGCGGACGAGGCGCCTTGACGGCGCGGCAAATCAGAAAGACGAGAAGGTAGGGCAGTCCCACTGACGCGACATAGCAAAGCCCGAGCAACGCGTCGCGCATAAAGAGAATGACTGTGCCATAGAAAAAGGCGTATGCCGCGACAAAAAGAGTGGCGTACGAGAGAATTTTTAAAATTTCCTTCAAGGTGTCATTTTCATTTACCAGACGAAGTCGCTCTTCAAAGGTGGTTTTTTCTTTTTCCATCCGAAAACCTCACAATCATGATATCACTATTATTATACTACATACATAAAGGTTTTGCAAGTGGAAAATGAAAAAAAGGTGTCCTACTGGGAGGACACCTTTGATATTATAAGGAAAAAAGGAAAAACAAATTTGTCGATTAATAGTTTTCTTTGCGTACTTCAAAGAAGCTCTGAGGATGTGCGCAAACAGGGCATACAGCGGGTGCTTTTTTGCCCATAACAAGATGACCGCAGTTACGGCATTCCCACATAGCCATCTCGCCTTTTGCGAAAACCTCCTGCATTTCTACATTGTGAAGAAGTGCGCGATATCTTTCCTCGTGTGACTTTTCGATAGCGGCAACAGCGCGGAACTGATAAGCAAGCTGGGTGAAGCCTTCTTCTTCCGCATCGCGGGCAAACTGATCATACATATCGGTCCACTCATAGTTTTCGCCTTCTGCAGCAGCGAGAAGGTTTTCTGCGGTGGTGCCAATGCCACCGAGAGCGCGGAACCAGAGTTTTGCATGCTCTTTTTCGTTTTCAGCGGTCTTGATGAAGAGTTCAGCAATCTGCTCATAGCCTTCCTTTTTCGCTACGGATGCAAAATAGGTGTACTTGTTTCTTGCCTGCGATTCGCCTGCGAATGCAGCCATAAGATTTTGTTCGGTCTTGGTACCTTTGAGTTCTTTCATTGTGGAATTCTCCTTTGTAATATGTTAAAATAATTGTTTGTTTTCAGTTTCTGCATGCGGGGCATACAACACGCACGGTGAGATCATAATCCACGAGGGCATCGCCAAGGTGGGCGCGGATTTCATCATCAAGTCCGAGTAAAAACAGATCCTCGATATGTCCGCATTCCGCACAGATGGTGTGCGCGTGGGGCAGAGATGTCGTATCATAGATGGCAGAAGCTCCGCCACCGACAATTTTGAAAAGCGCACGCTCCTCGACGAGCGACGCGAGGTTGTTATAGACGGTCGCGCGGGAGATGGCAGGAAGAATTTCCTTCGTCATCTCAAAAATCTCTTCGGCGGTGTAATGACCAGGGTGCTTATGCAGGACATCTAAAATAGCATGTCTCTGTTTTGTCATATATTCACCTCTTTTAGAATAATTCTAATAATATTATACATATTCTAAAACAAAAGTCAATACCTTTTTCAAATAATCTGAAAAAAGATTTTAGAGACGCGACACTATATATAAAATATTATAGAAAAAAGAGAGAAAAATATACAGGGATGGAAAAAGGAAATACCTTTTCCTCATTTATTCAGAAAATCGATGAAGCGAAGGAAACCGGCAAAGCCTTCGGGGGTATCCTTATAGACGCCAGCATCGGTGAGGACGCCGACAAAGGTACGACCGACCTCTTCGCGCAGGATTTGCATGGTGTTCTCCTTCGTGAAGGTATAGTTGTCGCGGAAGGCGAGAAACCAGGCGCGGTGCTTCTTGATTTTCGGGACTTCGTCAAAATCGACGCCTGCGAGAATGGCGTTTTCCATGGCGGCAAGCTCACCCTTGAGGCGAGAGGGAAGAATGGCAAGTCCCATAACCTCAATCAGCCCGATGTTTTCCTTTTTTATATTATGGTAGCATTCGTGCGGATGGAAGATGCCGAGGGGATGTTCTTCACTGGTACGATTGTTACGCAGAACGAGATCCAGCTCGAAGAGCTCGCCACGGCGTCGGGCAATCGGGGTGATGGTGTTGTGCGGCTCGGTGGTATCTGCTAAAATGCCAAGTTCGGCATCCGAGTATTTACGCCACGCAAGAAGAATTTTGTCCGCGAGAGCAACAAGCCTCTCTTTGTTTTTTGAAGAAAGACGGATAACGCTCATCGGCCACTTGACAATTCCCGCCTGGATATCCTCGAAGCCCGAGATGGTGAAGGAATGCGCGATGGGCGCCTTTTCCATAGGAAATGTGTGTCTGCCACCCTGCATGTGGTCATGCGAGAGAATGGAACCGCCGACGATAGGAAGGTCGGCGTTTTGTCCGACGAAGTAATGGGGAAGGATTTCAACAAAATCCAGCTCCTTCTCGAAGGATTTGCGAGAGATACTCATGGGTGTATGCTTCGCCGAGAGAAGAATACAATGCTCGTTGTAATATACATAAGGTGAGTACTGCAAGTACCATTCCTCGCCTGTGATGGTGAGGGGGATTTGTCGCAGATTCTGGCGCGCCGGCTTATCAAGAGTACCCGCAAAGCCCTCGTTTTCGTGGCAGAGAAGGCAAAGGGGATAACCACTCTGGGGCGCCTTCTTTGCGGCGGCGATTGCCTTGGGATCCTTTTCGGGCTTGGAGAGGTTGATGGAAATCTCAATCTCTCCGTAGGCGGATGGTACCACCCACTTGATATCGCGACGGATTCTGTCCTCGCGGATGTAGTTTGAGACAAGAGCAAGGTGATAGAATGCGTCGGTCGCATACGCAGGCGACGACGAATAGTTCTGGCGGAAGGTGGAGACGACGGTCGACGGCATGGGTGTCAGAATGCCCATGATCTCGGTATCAAAGAGGTCGCGGAATACAACGCCGTCCTCGGCAATCAGCCCGCGGGCGAGCGCCTCGGAGGTCATATCCTCGAGAATGTTCACAAGAGGACGCGCTTCGACGGGCTCGCTCGGTTGGGTATAGGTGTTCGCATGGAAAAGGGATAAAAGGCGGTTAACCACAAAAGCGCGATCGAGGGGATGTACCAGACCGACACCTTCACCGTACTGACAAAGTTCATAAATAAGAGTATCCAGAGAGCGTGTTTTTGTTTCTTTCATTATAGGTAAATCCTGTTAAAGTTGATAATTATGCTAATAATTGTTTACAAATTACTCGCCGCGGAAGTTGGTATAGGTATCCAGAACCTCTTGGCTGATGCTTGGAGGAATCTTTTTGAATGCCGCTTCAAACATCTCGCGGGTGATGGGAATGGGCTGGGAACCCTGGTCGGCTTCAATCTTTTCAAGCGCAAGACGGCATGCTTCCTCGAGCGCACCGCAAAGGTCGGCGGCGGAGTAGTAACCAGCCATCTCAACGGTAGTGCCGAGAGGACCTGTCTTGGCAATCTTTCTCTCGGTCATACGAACGATTTCCTCACAGGTGAGCTCGTGCTCGATGCCCTTAAGCTTCGACTCAACGATAGCAAGCTTTGCTTCAAAGTCGGGGGGCGTTACATGCACAAGGTGTGAGAAACGCTTATAACGAAGATACGCCGGGTCGATCTGGTCGGGACGGTTGGTCGCACCGATCATGATACGCTTCGCACCATTGACGCCGAAACCGTTCATTCTCTGAAGAAGCTCGGTGGTAACGGCGCTCTTGTAGTCCTTGGTTTCGCTGGTACGGATAGAGAAGATGGATTCACATTCGTCGACGAAGAGAATAGCGCCATTTTCGCACGCGTCCATTTCCTCAAAGATTTCCTTAACCGCCTGCTCGGACTGACCGACATAGGACTTGAAGATGTCCGCAGGGGTAACGACGAAGAGGGGAAGGTTCATTTCATGGGCGATTGCCTCGGCGAACATCGTTTTACCTGTACCGGGCGCGCCGTACATCATCAGACCAAGACCACCTTTGATGTGGTAATAGTCGAGAAGCTGGCTGTTCTTTGCCATGAAGATAAAGCTCTTTGCCAGGCGCTTGACCTGCTCAAGACCTTTGATGTCCTCGAAGGAGGTTTCGGGTACTTCTGCTTTTGCGATAGAGCCGAGCTCCTGGGCTCTCTTGGTAAGCTTTTCTGCATATTCTGCATACTTCTTGTGTTCTTCATCGTTGACCGAACGCTTGGAGATTTCACGAGCGACGGATGCAATTTTCGAATATTTCTGACGAAGGACGCCTCTCTCTTTTTCAGAGAGCTCGCTTAAGTCCTTTCTTCCCTTCAGAATGGCAGCGATTTCTGCGCGAAGGGTTTCAAATTCTTGTTTTTTGGTTTCGATATCGTCTACTTTTTTGGGTGCTGCGCCTTGGCCTGCACTGCTTCCTTGACTACTAAACATAGACTGCTCCTAATTTTTATTTTGTTTGCAGAGATAAAATCTCATCGGGGGATAGCGTTTTGATTTCTTTTTTGCGTACCGCTTCAAAAAACTCGGCACTTTCGGTAAAATAGCGGATAAAATAAGCGTATTCCTCGCGCTCGGTGTCGGAGAGAGCGCTCTCCTCGAGCGATTGATAAGCGCGGATAAGCTTTTCATAAGAGGACGAGATTGCCTCCGCTTCCTTTTGCAGCGCGCGTGCGCGCTCTTCGGGCGTCGGCTCTTTGGGCTTCGGCGGGGCAGGGGGCGTATCCTCGGTTTTTGTCCTCTTCGGTGTCGGCTCCTCTGCCTTGCCCTTCTTATTTTTCTTGCGGGCGAGGGCATTGAGCTCTGCGACACGGCACATCAGTCTTTCATAAAACTCGCTGTACTTCTTATCGTCGGCGACGGTGCGGGATATCTCGGCAATCTGGCGCGCGAGGAGGGCAAGCTTTTCATATTTTTTTGAGAGAGCCTCACATTCTGCGCCCGTGAGTTCCTCCGGGGCGCGCTGCCGCAGGCGCTTTTTGATATCCTGTGTGCGACGCTCAAACTCTTCCAGAAGAATGCGCCTTTTCTCGTCGGGGGTTGCCTTCGGGCTTTTTCCCGCGGCGAGAAGCTTCAGGGTTGACGCGCGTTCGGAAAGTCTTACCGCAAAGGCACTGTATTGCTCCTTGGAGGAGGAGGTACGAGAGAGGTCGCAGAGTTCCCGCGCGAGGGTAGCGAGGCGCTCATACCTTGTCGACAGCGCGCCACATTCCGCACGGGGTACGGTGGTGACATCGCGTCCGCCGAGAAGGGCACGTACCTCGGCTACGCCACGCTCAAAAACTTCCTTTTTTTCAAAGAATGAGGCGTTTGCCATAGCTTATCAGAGGATATCGTCGATGCTTCCGCCAGCGGGTGCAGAGCCACCTGCGGGTGCGCCTGTCGAGGGGGCTTCCCAGGAAGGAGTGCTTGCGCCACCGGTTGCGCCACCTGTCGCACCTGCTCCACCGTTTTTACGCTTGGAGAGGTACTGGGCTGCCAGTGGAAATTCGCCTGCGCCGCCCTGGGGTGCTGCTTTCTTTTTCTTCTTGGATGCTTTGCCAATTCTGGTGGAAAGCTTGCCGAACTCGGTCGACATCATGCGTCCGATTTCCATCGTGCCCTCGACACGGGCGATGATGGATTTCATTCTGCCGATGTGGTTATGAATGGTCTTACGAATGGTAATTCTCTGCTTAATTCTTGCGAAGAAGCCATACTTTTCGGCATTCATCTGCGCGAAAATCTGGTCAGAGAAGTTCATCGAGGAATCGATGAACGCGGTAGCCTCGGAAACGCAGGAAAGCACCTTCTCGATAGAGTGGCACATATCCATAACCTTCTTGAGGTTCAGGGTGACTTCGAGGAATTGAATGAGGATGGCGTTGATGTTGAATTCATCGTCCTGCATCTGCTCGTTCTTTTCAATCATAGCAGCGAGGTCAGCGATACGCTGGTCGAACGCGTCAAGCTGCTCCTGACGAGCGGCTTCCTGTTGCTCTTTGAGTTTTCTTTCCTGCTCCTGTTTGAGTCTTTCTTGCATCGCACGCATAGCGGGATTTTCAAATTCCATAATATATACTCCTTTTTGAAATGGCGAGTGCCGTTATCGCACGGCACTCGCCGTATATTTTTTTATCAGTTGAGTTGAAGGGTGCTATCGTCGTCAACACGCTTGGGGTCGGACTCGAAGAGAATGTCATCGATAGAGTCGGTCACCTCGGCGGTGTCTTCACTTGTGGGGAGAATGTCATCGACAAGGTCTGTCGTGAGGGTGGTTTGCTCGGCTTCGCCCTTTCCCTTTTTGTCAGGCGAGTCGGGAGCGACAAACTTACGAAGGACGCGCAGAAGCTCTTCGCGCTCTGCCACGGCGTTGTCAATCCAGTCGTGAGCAAAGATGCGGTAGATGTTCCATCCGCGGTTTTTCAGAATGTCGGTGTATTTGCCCATGAAGTCGGTGTAACGCTCGCCGGCGATAGGATATTCACAGAAGATAGCAAGCTTCGCCTCGGTGCGCTCCTCATTCAGAATGGCGAGAGGAATGCGGATAGAGCCTTCGGTCGCGCCACAGTTGAGTGCGATACGGTCCTCGCTGATGTGACCTTCCTTGACAATGAAGTCAATGATGCTACGGACAAAGCCGAGCTTTTTATGGTCGCCATCCTCGACGAACTGCGCCTTACCGCCCTCGCTGAAGCGTGCGACATATTCGAGATATTCCTTAATCAAGGGGTTCTCAATCTCGGTGTGAAGAATGGAGTGGATAACGGTGATGGACTTTCTCGCACGGGTGACGGCGACGTTGAGAATACATTCGCCGATACCACGGTTCAGGTCACCGAATGCCTCGATAATTCTGCCCTGCTTGTTCTTACCGTACGCAAGAGAGAGAATCATATGGTCGATTTCCTGACCTTGCACCGATTCGACGGTCTTGAAGAAGATAAGCTTTTCGGGCAGATCCTTGAAGTTGCCAAGCGCACGCTCTACCATCTTCACAAGCTCGGTGTCCTTACGGTATACGCTCTCGATGCATTTCAGCTGCGATGTACCATAAGCAACAACGCCGACGGATTCGGAGAGAATGCCCGTGTCGGGATCGTAGTAATACTTGAAATGCTCGCGGAGCTTTTCAACAGCCACCTTGGCTTCCTCAATGTTTTCACCGCCGTCACTGTATCCGTCGGGAACATAGCAGTCGGTAAAACCGAGGCCGAACGCCTTCGGGATAGGCGTCGGGAAGGTGTTCATGTAAGGGTAGTAGCGGTGCTGGGAGTATGCGATAAGCGCTTCGGTTTCGCTACGGTAATGGCAACGAAGCTCGGCAGTCTTGAACTGCTCGTTCGCCAGAGCGAGACCGAGAAGGGAGGTGTCGGGGGGAAGGAAGATCATCTCGCCGTCCTCGCCGACCATCGCATGCTCGGAGCCCTTGCCGAAGTGCTGGATAGGAGGCATCTGCCATTCGTCACCAACGAAGAGACATTGTTTGGTACGGAGCAGAAGCGGAATGGCAGAGGTGGGTTCCAGCTGGCTCGCCTCGTCCACGATGACGACATCAAACTTCGAGAAGGCGTCGGTCGTAAAGAGTACGCTGACGGTCGAGGGAGAGAGAAGGAAGCAACGCTTGAGCTTCATGATTGCCTCGCCGTGAATTTTGAAGATACGGCGCAGGTTGTTGATGGAGTCACGGCTCGCGCTGAGGAAGGCGAAGTCGGGATCGTTCGGGTTGATACGCGCTATCATACCGTCGCGGATCATGCGGACATTGCTCTGTTCAATTGCAAGGTCTGCCTCGCGGATATTGCGCAGTTGTTCCTCGACCATACGGCCTCTGCCGTTACGGTTGCGGATGCCGAGCTTCTTCGCTTCCAGGGCGAGACGGAACATCTCATGCTCAAAGATTTCCTCGAAGGTTCTCGCGCCACGGGTGTATTTGCCATCCTCGTAAGGACGGAAGAAGCGCGCGACGGAGACATTTTCGGTATAATCCGAGGTCTCGGTGACAAAGGTGCTCGCCGCAGAGACAAGGTTACGGTTTCTCGCTTCGGAGGCATAGATTTCCAGGTCAGCGAAGGTGAGATTTGCGGTATGGGAGACATAGTAGTTGATGAAGTGGTCGTGACCGAACTCTTCCATCTCGTGATAGTACGCGTCGATATCCTCGAGGATGTCACCGCGGTTATCGTAGAGGGTTTCCAGGATTTTCACCTTATCATCGTCGGTCATATAGGGAAGGGCTTCGTCAAAGATGCGGTAGGTCACATGGGACTTCGCCTGCACGAGCATCTTTGCGCGCTCCTTCTTGTTGAGACAAGAGGGACGGCGCTTTGGCGTCTCGCCCTCGGGCGTATAAAGCTTCGCGAGAAGGTCATGGAGATCAAAGAAGTGCTTCGCGGTGTTGAGCGCCGCTTTCAGTTCTTCGAGAGTAAAGGGCTGGGAGAGAATGATATGATCCCAGACGCTCATCAGAAGAGGAACATTCTGTTCGATGACACCGAGAATTTTTTCGACATCCTCGGGATAACGGAACATCACCTCCAGCGCGTTCAGGGCGCGGGAGAGATCCTGTGTCTTACCGATATTGACGCTGATAAGACGAAGGGTTTCGTCCATCTTTGCCTTGGATAGTGCGCGGTGCTGATATTCGGTCGCGAATGCGACAGCATCGGCAAAGGTCGCGGTGGGGTTCGCCATATAGGAGAGAAGTGCCTTTGCAGGTCCTTTATCAAAGAACTTGGGTGCGCTCTCTTCGTAGCCTGCGAATTTCTCTACAAGGCCTTCAAGCTTCTTCAGATCCTTTTCGGAGAGGTTCGGTGCGATGGTCGCCGTAACGATGGCATCGGAGGCGGTATATTCCTTTTCCTCTGCGCGTACACGGGGAACAAGACCTTCGAGCGTCTTGAATTTTTCCTTGGAGACGAGGGTAGCGAGGGCTTCACGCTCTGCATGAAGAAGAAGGATTTCCTCTTTTTTGAGTGTCAGGGGGAGGGAGACAAAGTCGAGGTGGTCGATGTCATCCTCGAGCGTGTCAAGGCTCGAGAACATAATGGCATCGAGCGAGGGCGCAACCTTATCGAGAACGAGAAGGTCAAAGAGGGCGCGGATGCGCTTTGTCGCCTCGGCATTTCTTGTCGCGACGAGCGCCTCCTTCGTGCCACGGACGGCGCAAAGGTCATAGCACAGGTCGAGGGTAAAGAGGGACGAATCGTTGGGGATCAGGCGGTAGAGGTCGGCGCATTCGTAAAGCGCGCGTCCTTCCTTCGCGAGTTTTTCTGCCACTCTTGCCGCCTTTTCTGCGGCGGAGATTGCCTCCTCCGTCAAGGAAAGAAGGTGGCTTTCTGCATACCAGGGCGAGAGGCGGATGGGATGGGTTTCGCCGTTGGTCAGCTCACGATACGCCTTGCCTGCGTTTGAGACAAAAGAGAGAAGCTCATTATAAAGCTCGCGCGAGACGCCGAGCGCGTGAGGGGGAAGGGCGATATCATGCGGAGGGATATTATCGTATTTTGCAAAAATATCAAGAGCATCGAAGTAGGAGTGACCAATCACATCCTCGCCCATGAAGTTTTCGACAAAGTATTCTTCAAGCTTGCGGACGGCAGTACCCTTGATGCCATAGGCGTGGGTGTTGTCATCACGGACGGTCTGGGGAAGCTTCGGCTCGCTTCTTACCACATCAATCAGCGCGGAGAAATCGCGCTTTATGACATTGGGGGAGAGCTTCGCCGCCTGGTCCTCGGTCTCACAGTCGAGAAGCATTACGAAGTCACGCAGCTCCTTGGGCATCTTCTTATATACCTCGGAGAGCGCGGCGAGCTTCTCGGACGCCATCAGCACGCGCTTGCCCTCGTTCATCAGGGCGCAGATCATGTTGACAATCGTAAGCGTTTTACCTGTTCCGGGAGGGCCTTTGATAACAAAGGACTCGCCACTGAGCGCGCGCTCGACAATCTTCATCTGTACGCTGTCGGTGGGGAGAACCGTCGCAGGAAGGACGGTGGTGGGCGTTACCGTCATCGGCACCTTTTCCTTCATGAACACGCGGCGGATCAGGGGATTTTCATATACCGCACTACCGTGGCGCTTGATATCGTAGTACATACAGATTTCATTGTGGTTGTACTGTGCGATAGCCACCTTGTTGCGGTCAAAACGGAAGGTGGTCTCTTCATCCACACCGCCGTGACGGGAGATGAGCGCCTCGAGAGCGTTGAAGTATTTTTCACCGTTTCCGAGTGCTTCGAGGGAGACGGGGAGGTCAAAATTGCCTGTGCCGCCGTTGGGATGTGGGAAGTCGTTCGGGAATTCCTCGCCGAATACCTGACGGAGCTTGGCAATCAGACAGGGGTTGATGTAAATTGAGTCATCGATAAATTCGATAGCGACGGGTGTCGTTTTTGATGTGTGGACAAGACGGATGGGGAAGATGAAGAAGGGGGACTCGACAGTGAAGGCTTCACCCTTGGCGTTCGCGACCTTCCAGATCAGAGCGCCTACCGAGAGGAAGAGGGGGTTGTTTCCCTTGTAGGAGATGGTCTTGTAAACCTCGCGGATAAATTTATCAAGCGTTTTCGGATCGTGAGAGCCGTCAGCACCCTGCCAGTTGAAAGCATTGACATGGCGTCCGACAATCTGTTCTTCGGTCTCGGCGCTTCCTTTGAGGACGGTGTTACCTACCTTACCGATATGCATACGGATGATGTCGAGCATGCGGGCGGAGGTTTCCCACTCGCTTTCGGTCGAGGTGAGGTAGTAACAGGTGGACGCATCGCCTGCGCGAAGGTCAATCATCTTGTTCTTTTTGAGGTCATCAATGTGAAGCAGGTCGGTGACGAAGGTGTCAATCTGTGCGTGTGACATACATGTTTCTCCTCGTTTTATCTATATTTCTTTTATACAAATTCAATTTCGTGCCAGCGGGACTTCGCGTAGATATGGCAGTCATCGGCAAAGGCATTGGCGTCGCATTCGACAATCTCTACCTTGTAGGCGATGGAGTTGACATCACCGACATAGCAGGAGAAGTTCTTCGACCACTGCGCCACTCTTCCGCGCGTTACGCCGAGGTCATCGTAATACCAATCGGCATAGGGGGCATTGGTCGCGGTGTGCTGGAAGGCATGGAAGCACTCATGGCAGATAACATGCAGGACAAAGTCATATCCCTGCATATATTTATCACGGTAAGCGATTTTCTTGCCGCCGTTGATACAAAGACCAGCCGCGCCCTTATCGTATCCCTTTTCCTTCCAGCCGTCCTCGTCGAGAACCTCGACCTCGGGGACATATTCGGTGTTGAGAAGAGAACAGAGTACGCTCGACGCCTCCTGCATTCTCGCTTCCTTCTCTTCGATGGGAAGCTCGGGCCAGACGCTGATATCGTCGCCGCCGAGAGTGCAGTATTTGGTGACGAGAGCGCAACGCTCAAAGAGGGTAAGTCCCGGTTTGCCAAGAATAATACGGACATTCTCGGGGTTCACCGTGCGGATGACATCATAGTCAAAGGGGCGCTTTTCGCCACGCGCCGCCGCGACACCCTCGGTGTAGTCACCCCACTCGTTGTCAATAAACTGATAGGAGGCGACAAGACGGGAGAGATAACGGGTTGCCGTACGGCGGTTTGCCTCGGAGATACCCTCGCCGTAAACGAAGGGATCGTAGCCCTTGCTATGCTCAACAACACATCCCGAAAGACCGACATAACCCATGAAGGGAAGGGAGCGACGGATCTGCTCCTTGACCTCCTCGGTCATCGCACCTACGAGGTGCTGGTTTTCAAAGATATTTACCACATCAGCGAAGGGGGGCATTTTCAAGAAGGTGTAGCCGACCGAGAGGGCATCTGTGCCACGGACGCTGTCTGCCACACGGTTCATATCATCATATACCTTACGGTCGCCCACCGTGTCGACAATAAAGACAAGGTTATCTGCGCCCGCAAAGCGGAGGATTTGCTTATAAAGGTTCGGTACTCTCTCTTCTTTGACGAGGTTGATATCGGTGATAAGCAGGTGAACGCCAGGGGCTTTCAGAAGCGCAAAGATATCACCGCATTCGTCCTCCGTTCCTTTGGTAAAGAGGTTTGCACTGACAAGACGGAAAGTTTTGTTTACACTTTCGCCATAGGAGCGTACCGAGAAGATGGCTTCCACGGGGAAGGGCGTGGAAAGAATGGTGATATGCGCCGAGGTATTCATACCGATGGGCGAGGGCGCAATCACGGTGCGCGGAAGTCCTGTGACCTCGGAGAGAGGCATGGTGTTTTCCTTGATAAAGCGCTCGGCATTGGCAAGCCTTGTCGCGCCAATCTGCTTGTCAATCCATTCGATTTCCTCATGGAAGTTGCGGATAAGCTCCGCCTTGATATTCGGCATCGCGACATCCTCGGGG
>JAFVYW010000145.1 GCA_017508465.1 Clostridia bacterium | reverse complement strand
TTGGTATTTGAATTCGATAATAGTATAGCACATTTTTTTGATAAGTGCAAGATATTTTTTATATATCTTTTACATATATCTTTTTCACATAAAAAACCTGAACGAGTGCAGGCATCTCATTCAAAAACAAAAACACCGTAGCACATGGCTACGGTGTTTTTGTTTGCTATAAAGGATATTTACATCAGCGAGCGGTAGAGTGCCTCGATGTCCTCGACAGTGACTTCCTTGGGGTTGCCGGGACGGCAAGCATCATTGTAGGCATCGACAGACATCTGGTGAATGTCCTCTTCCTTGGCAACGCCACGAAGAGAGCAAACGATACCGACATCCTCGGCGAGCTTCGCTACGGCATCAATCGCTGCCTTGCGGTACTCTTCCTGGCTCATCGCATCGACGCCGATAACGCCCATCGCGCGAGCGATTTCGCGATATTTCTCGCCGGTTGCATCTGCATTATACGCCATGACGGCAGGGAGAAGGGTAGCGCACGCCTTGCCGTGAGGCATATCGTAATATGCGGAGAGGGTATGCGCCATCGAGTGGTCGACACCGAGACCGACATTGGAGAAGCCCATGCCCGCGATGTACTGACCGAGAGCCATGCCCTCGCGTCCGTCTGCGGTGTTTGCGACCGCACCACGAAGAGAGCGGGAGATAATCTCAATCGCTTTGATATGGAACATATCGGTAAGCTCCCATGCGCCCTTGGTGATGTAACCTTCGATAGCGTGGGTGAGAGCATCCATACCAGTTGCTGCGGTGAGAGATGCAGGCATCGATGCCATCATTTCAGGGTCTACAACGGCAACAACAGGAATATCGTGCGCGTCAACGCAAACGAACTTTCTCTTCTTTTCCACATCGGTGATGACATAGTTGATGGTAACCTCTGCCGCAGTACCTGCTGTGGTGGGAACAGCGATGGTAGGAACACAGGGGTTCTTGGTAGGAGCAACGCCCTCAAGAGAACGGACATCGGCAAATTCGGGGTTGGTGATGATGATACCGATTGCTTTCGCGGTGTCCATCGAGGAACCGCCGCCGATGGTAACGATGCAGTCTGCGCCACTCGCGCGGAACGCCTCAACACCACTCTTTACATTTTCAATGGTAGGGTTGGGCTTAATGTCAGAAAAAACGGCGTAAGGAATGTTCGCGTCATCAAGAAGGGCTGTAACCTTGCTTGTGATGCCGAACTTGATAAGATCAGGGTCGGAGCAGACGAACGCCTTTTTCAGACCGCGTCTCTGAATCTCGCCTGGGATTTCCGCGATGCAACCTGCACCGTGGTAGCTGGTTTCGTTAAGCATAATTCTTGCCATAACATAAATCTCCTTTGGTTTTGTGTTTTACGCTTTCATTATAGCACCGAAAATAAAGATTGTCAATAGTTTAACAAACTTTTTTGAAGGAAAACGACACCATACTTAAAATGTGCAGACAGACCTGATAAAGCTTGTGATTGCCTCGTATACATTTTCGCCAGGGGCGGTATTTGTCACAAACGAGATGTGCGAGCCATCGTGGAAAATGCGCTTGAATTTTGTTTTCAACTCGTCGCTCGAAAGCCCATGACGCGCATAAATCTTCCGTATCGAGGCGCAGGTGTGTGTCAGGATGGCGTAGTAGACAAAATTTTTATCGGGACTGCCGTAATAGAGATAATTCGGCTGTAAGGTGTGGTACATCTCGCGCTCGATTTCCTTCTTTTCCAGCAATTCAAAGAGGAGAGGCAGCTCATCCATACCACCAAGTCTGCCGAGCAGACAAATCGCAATCGCGCTGCGGAATTGATTGCTTCTGCGATTTTCCGTAAAGAAGAAGCAGTCACGATTTTCCACGATTTCCCGCAGGGTAGGTACGGCGCGCACATCCCCAAGCAGGCCGAGCGCAATCGCACAGTTGTAGCGATACAGAGTGGTATCGGCGCAGCAGAGAAGGGAATAGACTTTTTCACTCACGCCCTTTTTGTCGGGGGCGCGGAAACATGACCAGATAGCGACACCTGGGGCATCGGTACGGAGCAGAGGAAGGTTTTCTTCCACTGAAAAATGCAGGGGAACAATCACATGGTCGGTGGGATTGTAGTGCGCATACTTCGCATCGGGTTCTTTGCCGAGGGATTGCATGCGTTTTTTGTAAGCCGAATAAGAGTTATCAAAATAGAAGCCCTTCGGATGACCGCCGTCAAATGCGCCGCGCGACTTGACCTTTTCAAGATAAACATCATAGTCAATCTGAAGAAGTTCAACACCGGCCTTTGTTGCCATCGCGAGTGCAACACCAAGACATTCTCCCATGCGGAACATATCACGGTTCATACGGATCGCACTCTGCGAATAGGTGTCACAAGAGAGACAACGCCCAGCTGTTACAAAGCCCTCCATTCCTTTGGGAATGAGAGCGCCCATCGGTACACCGATAGGAATGGTGACGGTCGAGAGATTGGAAATTACCCAGAAATTCTGGAAAAGCTCCGCCTCGCTCGCGCGGTCAGCGCCGTGTCGGTCAAGGTCGGAATAGGCATAGAAAAGCACACGCTGTTGTTCTTTTTCATAGAGGATATCTTCGTAACGAACACAGTCCTCACCTTCGTAAGTTAAGCCCTCTCTGACGCCAGTATGCAAACCAAGGTTTACAAATTCTCCCTTTTTGAGCAGGGAAGAAGCATTTGCGTGAGATAAAATGGTATAATAGGAAAACGCATCACTATCGTAATGGTTCATCGTTCCGCTATCGGTATTGCAGGATGTGAGCACGCCATCGCTCACATATTGACCTCGAACGGTGAAGGGGACAAAACGGCCGTCACTCTCCCTGCCGTATCGTATTTTCGCATCGGTCATACGGACGAGATGCCCATCGCTTGTCGCATCTACGGTAAAGGTTGCGCCAATATTCAGCGTTTTCTTGCCATCAAAGGCGCGCACGCCCAAAACACGGCAACCATCCAGATACAGACCAAGCACGCTACAAGAGGTCAGCAGTCTGACACCGCTTTCCGTAAGGCGTTCGGTCATATGAATTTGTCTTTGCTCCCAATGGCTTCCGTTTCTAACAAAAATATGGTCACGCTCTGTCTTTTCATCGTCAAAGAGATATGCACCGCCTTCGCCACCATAATAGTAACCCGTGACATTGCCACAGGCGAACATACCACCGATGTTTTCGCCAATCTCAAGGAGAATGACATCTGCGCCCTCTCTCTTTGCACTGTCGGCACAGTAAATGCCGGCACATCCCGCGCCGACGACGAGAACATCACAACGAAGGTCGAAATGCACAGACGAAGCTTCCTCTTTGCAAAGACTTCCCTGATACAATCTTGTATACTGCATTATTTTTCCTCCTTTGCCAGAGTGATGCCATACTCGAATGCTTCTATGGGGTTGGTAAACCGAAGGTCCGAAAAAGCCTCTTCCGATACCACGCCACAGAACAGGGGAGCGATGTAGAGAATTTTCGCAGGAACTGTTGCCTCGTTCCACTTTTTATAAATGTAAACTTTCGCCGTATTTTCATCATATTCATTCGCGATGGGAATATGAAGTGCATAGCGTCCGTCATAGAATGCACTTTCGGTGTAAGAGTCGGGGAACAGGGACAAAAGCGTACTCTTCGCAGAAGGATAATCCTCGCTGACAAACAGTACCGTCATATGCTTTTTCTTGACACGGGAGGTGGTATGTAGTACTTTTTTCGCTAAAATTGTATCGAGACCACCGTTTGTCTGCACCAGAACCTTAAAGATACCGTCCTCGCGTTCCGTTATTTCAATCACACGGCATTTCAGTATAGGGCGTATCTCTTTCTCAATCAAATATTTCGACAACGCGCATTCAAAAGCGCTTGTATTCTGTTGCCCTTCCGAAAAGAGGGAGAGCGAGCGGAAGATTGCAAAAAGGCACTCTCCCTCCGCCGTTTTCGGCGCATAGGGGGTATATTGAAAAGATGGCAGAGTCAGGGTAAATGCACTGTCGCACATCTGATGCTCTTCGACAATACAGGTATTCTTTTTCTGCGTGGCGTATCCTGTGGCAAGGAAGCCACACCCAATGAGGAGTGTATCGTAAATCATTCTTTCGTCTCCTTTTTCCTTTTTCTCCATTATATCATATCATATCCGCCATTTCAAGAGGTGTTGATTAACTGAATGAAAAATGCTTCTTGCCCCTTTTGTTTAATATGTATGTGAGCAATTGTGCAAAACGCACAAATCTTTCGCGAAATATTTACGGTTCTGTTGCGTTTTAACAAAAAATAGAAACAAAACCCTATTTACAAAAAGATTATTATGTGTTAGAATGGAAATGTACTAAAACTTTTTAAGGAAGGTATGCAAAATGAAAAACGCAAAAAGATGGATATCCATCGTCCTTGGACTTTGTATGTGTCTTTCTCTCACAAGCCTTGTGGTCTTTGCCACAGGCGCGACAGAAACCATACAGTCGGGAGATAAAATTATGAGACTTTACTATGATGAACCGGCAGAACTTACACCCACCAACAGCAGGTATACGGAAGCCTGGGACGGCTGGCACTCCTCGCTTCCGCTTGGTAACGGCTATGTCGGTGCGACGGTGTTCGGTGGTACGGAGCGCGAGCGCATCCAGATTACCGAAAAATCCTTCTTCGCCAGCAGCACCGACTATATCGATAACTGCTTTAAAGGCGGTCTTGAAAATTTTGCGGAAACCTATCTTGAGTTTTCTCACCCTTTTGCAGATGTTACAAATTATGAGCGTACCCTGACATTCTCGGATGGTATCGCAAGAGTGTCTTACACCTACGGTGGTGTAACCTACTCCCGCGAGATTTTCACAAGCTATCCCGACCGCGTGATTGCGATTCACCTGACTGCCTCCGAGGCAGGTAAGCTCAATTTTGCCCTCGCGCCCGAAATTCCCTATCTCCGTGATGCCGAGGACCTCGCTGCATCCGAGCACTACTATTCGGGAATGACGAGAACGGGTACGGTTGTGGCAGATGCCGAACAGGCGACCATTACCCTTGCCGGTACGGCAGAGTATTATAACCTCAACTACGAAGCACTTTACAGTGTCGAAAGCGACGGTACGCTCACCGCAGATAACTCTGGTGAGTTTGGTAAACTTGCCATCGCAGGTGCCTCCGAGGCTACCATTTACATCGCCCTTGGCACGAACTATGTGTTGTCGAGCGAGACCTTCACCGCCTCCCAGAAGAAAAAACTCGATCCTACCGTATTCCCCCACGATGATATCGTAGAAACCCTCAATGCGATTGCAGAGATGGATTATGCTACCGTAAAGGCGCGCCATATTGCCGACCATGGTGGACTCTACAATCGCGTGGATGTGAACCTCGGCGGTACGATGCCCACCATTACCACCGACGAGATGCTCTACCAGTACAAGCTTGGCAACTTCACGAACAACTATATCTACGAGCTTTACTATCAGATGGGCAGATACATTGAAATTGCCTCATCTCGTGATGGTACGCTTCCATCCAACCTGATGGGTGCCTGGTGCGTTTATCAGTTCGCGCCCTGGACGGGTGGTAACTGGTACAATATCAACCAACAGATGAACTATTGGGGCGTATTCGCCGCCAACCTCACCGAAACCTTTACCTCCTATATGCAGTTCAACGAGGCGAGAATGGAGCAGGCGAAGGCGAATGCAGATGCGTATGTGAAGGCATGCAACCCCCAGAATTATACCGAACCTGGCACAAACGGCTGGCTCGTCGGCACAGCAAACAGCCCCTATGTTGTCGGCTCTGCCTCGCCTGGAGGCCACTCTGGTGTCGGTACGGTCGGTATGACTACCATCGATTACTGGAACTACTACCTCTTTACCCTCGATGAAGAAACCCTTTACGAAACCATTTTCACCGTTCTTCAGGAGAGCGCACGCTTCTACACGAAGTTCGCTGTCCTTGACGAAAACGGCGTCTATCTCTGTACCCCTTCGGCATCCCCTGAACAGATGGTCAATGGCAAGCCCTATACTACCGTCGGTTGTGCCTTCGACCAGCAGATGATGTATGAAAACAACTTCAACTACCTTTCCGCTGTCGAAGTTGTCCGCGCATACGAAGAGAAAAACAATATTGAAACCTCCATTATCGACGAAAGCCTTCTTCAAACGGTAAACGAGCAGATCGAGTATTACGATCCTGTTATTGTCGGTCTTTCGGGACAAATCAAGGAATACCGCGAGGAAGGTCTCTATGGCGAATTTGGTGAAATTGCTCACCGTCATATTTCGCAGCTGATGGGTATCGCCAATGGTACTACCATTAACTCCAATACACCTCACTGGCTGGATGCAGCCCGCACCACTCTTATTCTCCGTAAGTCCCTGACTTCTGGTGGAACAGGCTGGGGTGACGCACAGAGGATGTTCGGCTTTGCCAGATGTGGCGATGGTGAGAGCGCTATGGTCGTTCTCAAACGCCTGACCAAAACCAATCTTTATAACAACATGTGGAACAATCACTCCCGCTGCTTCCAGGTGGATGGCAACCTTGGCGTGATGGCAGCCATCTCGGAAATGCTCGTTCAGAGCCATGATGGCTATCTCAATCTTCTTCCTGCCATCTCGGACGAGTTTAAAAACGGCTCTGTTTCGGGCATTCTCGCCCGTGGCAACTTCACCGTAGATCTCGCTTGGGAAAATGGCGCACCCACCACCCTGAAGGTAACCTCGAACAGCGGTTCCGACCTTGGTATCTACTACCCTGGTTATGCAGAAATCGCTATCGTGGACAATACTGGCGCAAGCGTGGATTATGCCACCACGGATGGTGTCATCCGTCTTTCCACCGAAAAGGGCAAGACCTACACCGTAACTGGCTTTACCCCCAAGGCGAAGGCGAAAATGCCCCAGAACCTCACCGCTACCAACAATGGTGGCACCGTGACTCTTGCGTGGGAAGCGTCCGCTACCCCGAATGCCACCTATCACATCTATCGTGCATTTGAGAGCGAAAAGACCTATACCTACCTTGGCGAAACCACCTCTCTCTCCTTTGTAGATAACGCAAAGGGCGACCGTCAGGCAACTTACGCCGTTCGTGCCGTCAGCGACAGTACCATCGAAAGTATCAGTGCGGCAAAAACGGTTATTGCCACACCCGATGCTCCCGCCAATGCGTTCGCATATGAACTTGACAATGGCGATATTCAACTCGAATGGGATGCTGTGGACGGCGCACAAAACTACCGTGTATACAAAAACGGAACTCTGCTTATCGATACAGAACTTGCCGTAGCCGTTGTTGCAGGCGACGGCACCTACACCGTATCTTCCATTTACTATGGTGAAGAGAGCCATCCTGCTACCTTCGCGCAAGGCACAGACGAGTTTGTTGATAAGAGCGAACTTTGCGAAGGCTATCTCTCTGTTGTCGCTCTTCTTGGCAACTCTACCTTTTATGATAACTCCGTTAAAGTCGACGAGGACCTCGCTAAAATCTGCGAAGTACTCTCCGATCGCGACGCGACCGAAGAAGATGTCAGAGATGCGCTTGTTACTCTTGAAAAAGCAAACGATACCGTTCTTTATTCGAAGAGAAACCTCGCTCCCTCGGCAAAATCTTATAGCGTTTCTCCTGCACAGTATAGCGAACTCTATGTTGGCGCTTATATGATTGACGGTGATGTCGGTACACGATATGCCGCTGTCCGTCAGGGAACAGGCTCGGTCATCGTTGCCGAATTTGACCTCGGCGGTATCTATTCTATCAGCGCGATTGACTTCATCGAATTTGCCGATAGTGGTGTGCCGAGAAGTGAAACCACCAAGGTGGAATTCTATATAAATGGCGAATGGGTTGTCGCTGTTGCGCCGACCGATACCACCACCCTTGGTAATGGCGCATCGAACAAATTCAATGCCCATCTTGACATCAATCCCGACCTCCTTGTCTCAAAGGTCCGTATGACCTGGGAGCAGACCACCAAAGGTCAGGTGATCAACCTCTCCATTTGGGAGCTTCAGATCTGGGGTAATAACTTCAACATCAACGGCAGCATCGGTACTCCCGTATTCAATGCCGAAAAGCCGACCTCCACAAACTTCACCACCGCAGAGAATTTTGACACGGGTTCGGCAGTTTACACCGACCGCACCGCACAGACCAACTATATGGGCGCGGCACATATCGGCTCGGCACTCCGTGGACTCAAGCAAATCCGCCTTCCCATCGCCGACTCTTCCAGAACGGCAAACGATGCCCTGACGACTTTCCTCTCGGGCGATAACATTTATTTCACCTTTGAGGCAGACTCGGATGGTACGGTATATGTAGTATTCACGCAGGCACTCACAAACTTTACCACCGCGCGTGGCTGGCGTCAGCTCGCCAATGGAACTTCGCTCACCTTGCCCGAGGGCACGACATTAAGCACACTCGACCACGAGTATTCTGACGCATCTCTTCCATACTATTTCACAAGAGTACAGAGCAATCTGACCGCTGGAACAACTACGGGTACAGTCGCCTTCTCCTATTGTTATGCACTCGATTTCAAGAAAGGTGATACTGTGGAAATTCCCACCCCTGCAACCAAATATGGCATCACCAACGAGAACCTTGCCGTTTTCGTGGATTGCCAACCTGTATCTCCCTATATCTCATCCATCACAGCAGGCGGCTCCTACTATTTTGCAGATGAAAATGATGCCTTCACCGTCCGTGTTCCTGAAGATGCGACCTCGGTAACTCTTGAGGCAGTTGTTCTCTCGAACAAATGGAAGACCACCTTCTCTCCCTCCTCTACTATAAAAATCATATCGGATTACACGCTTGCCACCGTCTCCATCACCGACGGCACGACAACGCGTGAATACAAGATTTATATCGTTCGTGCAAAAGAAAACCTTCTTGAAGGCGTGACAGGCACGCTCGGCAGTACGCATTACGAAGGTTATTTTGCAAGCAACGATATCGCGGGCAATATCGCAAAGATGACCGATGGTGACGAAAACACCTACCTCCGTGTATGGCACTCCGTTCCCAAGAACGGTCCTCTGGTATTCTCCTATGACCTCGGCGCGTATTATCCTGTTGATACCTTCTACATCAGCTCCACCGCAAACGGCGGCGTCTCCCTCCTTGGTGATATCATGGTAGAAGGCTATCAGAACGGTGTATGGGTAACCATCACTACTATCGACCTTGCCACCGTGGGCGAAATCAGCGGTACTCTTGTCAAAGCGACCGTTACCATTGATACGCCTGTCAATGTCAGCGCTATCCGCTTTACCACAGGCTACAACAGCGCGGCACTCACCACCGATGGCACTTCCATCGGCGCAAGCCTTCAGATTTATGAACTCTCTGCCTCCTGCCAGAACATTAAGATTGCTGCGCCCGAGCTCGTTTCTGTCTCTGTAAATGGCAAGAACGCTTTCTTTAAGGATGGCAAATTTGTGATTATGGTGGACAAGAGCGTTAAGGAACTTGTCATCGAAGCACTCGCCACCAGCGCGAATGCGACCATCACCTATGCACCTGCCAGCACCGTCGCATTTGATGGCAGAAAGCAGACGCTTACCATCACCGTCACCAATATCGTAGGCGAGAGTAAGTCCTACACCCTTGTTGTCGAGGGCATTGATACAACCGAAAATGTCCTTCTTGGCACCACACCGACCTTTATTGTCAGCGCAGGGCTTTATGGCGATTATCCTCTCGCAAACATGAACGATGGCGACATGGCAACTCGTCTTGCCGTATATGAGAAAAAACCGATTGAAGTAGAATTTCTTCTTGACGGTGTTTATGATATCACCGAGCTTCGTTTCTCGGCGTATATCCACGGCTCCAATCCCCTGACGGGTAATGTTATCGTCCGCGTTCTTGTGAATGGCACATGGGTTGACCTCGGTACCTACGATACCGGAAGTGACTTTGAACTTTATAACGGTCAAACAACCGCTTCCTATCAGACATTCGCACTCTATGCGAAAGGCGTCAGCGGTATTCGCCTCTACATCGAACAGAACCCTCTGATGCTCGACCGCGGTATTTCTATCTGGGAAGTGGATGTAGAGGGTGCGCCCTCTTCGGTTGCTGCGCCTGAAAATATACTGGCAGGCGTAACGCCCTCCTTCAGCGTTAGCGGAGCACTCCACGCGGATTATCCTCTCACCCTCGTTACCGACGGCTCGACCACCACACGAGCGGCATTGTCATCGGTTGGAGATATCGAAATCGAGTTCCCACTGGGTGGCAGGTTTGACCTCTCCTCCATCACCCTCTATGTCTGGGCAGACAGCGGTATCAGCCGTACCAGTACGGTTATCATCCGCGCCCTGATAGATGGCGAATGGGTGGATATCGCGACAGATGACCTTACGCAGAACACCACCAAGGTAAACAATAACACCGTCTACAAGACCATTTCGCTGAACGCCAAGAATGTAGAAGGACTGCGCGTTTACCTGACACAGAATCTGGGTGGCACACAGAAGGGACAATCCATCTGGGAAATCTCCGCGATGGGCGTCAGGTCGGGTGCTGGTGAAATCTCTCTTGAGGACTTCCAGCTTCTCACAAACCTCACCCTCCATGCAAACTTCGACTTCAATATTTATATCCCCGTACTTGATATGGTAAAGACCATCTCTCTTGCAGGCTTGGATTATAACATCCAAGACCTTCCCACCATCGAAGTGAACGGCAAGCTTTACTACAAAGTCACCATTGCTACCGACGCGAAGGATGCCTATAAGACCTTCGTGCTTACCGTTGTTCTGAACGATGGTTCCAATACGGCAACAGGACGCTTCAATGTATGTATGGTTTCCTACCTCGCGAAACTTATCGTCTCCACCACAGAAGAGACGGAAAAGACACTTGCTCTGGACATTCTCGCATACATCCGTTCGGCAGTTGCTTACTTTGGCAAGGACCTCACGGAAGGCGACGCCTTGTATGAAGAGCATATCGAAGCACTTATGACACTTGAAAGTCTCCTTGGCAGATATGCATATGTAGAGACGATGCCCGAATCTCTTGAAAATCCTCCCACAGCTCCCACGGCAGGTCTTGGTATCGCAAGAATTGCCTTCTCGCTTGACTCGGAGGTTTCCATGGTTCTCGAACTCGAAGAGGGCTACGAAAAAGATGACTTTACCTTTACCATAGGTGGCAAGGCGGTCACCGCGACAGAACAGGATGGTTACATCTTCCTGACCGTCGGCGCATATCGCATCAAAGATACGATGACCTTCTCGGTCAAAGATAAGGATGACGCAAGCGTTATACACGAAGGCTCCTTCTCACTCGGCACATACTACGCCTCCGAGACGGTCCGTGGCAACGATACTCTTAAAACGCTTGTCGAAAGACTTGCAGCCTATTCCGAAAGCGCAGATGCATACAGAGCATCCCTCGCCAATTCTTAAAGGAGGACACGAAAATGAAAACTTACGAAACCCCCACCCTTGAAGTTGTGGACATCAGCGAAGATATCATTACGACCTCCCTTGGTCTTGAGACCTCCTTTCTTCCCGTAGAGGACGAAGGTTGGATTTTCGGATAATACGCTATCCCAAAAAAAGAGCCACCCGACAGTTGTTCGGGTGGCTCTTGAAATAACAGGGAATGGTATAGCATTCTGTATTTTACCGTTGTCTGTAATACGATGTGGTATCACTATCGTCGGGCATGGCAGTGCCCCGACAAGCTTGCCTCGGGGATTCCTTTGCAAAAGAAAAAGTAAGGAAAAGCGTTATTTTTTCAGAACCCCCTTGCATTTTTCTTTTCTTTCGTATACAATAAAGGCGTATTACCAAACCAAAAACATTGCTGTTTAAGGAGAACTTATGAAATTTGTAGCAAACTGGATTACCTCGCCCCAGGATAGCGGTGTTGCCGCCTATACCTATCAGAAATCCTTTACGCTGAAGGGAAAAGTAAAAAACGCTATCCTCTATATCAGCGCACAAGGGGTGTATGTCCCCTGTCTCAATGGTGCGCGCGTCGGCGCGTTTGTGATGGCGCCCGGTTGGACCTGCTATAAAACACGCACACAGTACCAGACCTATGATGTCACAGCGATGCTCAAAGAAGAGAACACCCTTTCTGTTGGCGTCGGTCAGGGCTGGGCGGTCGGTCACATCGGTTATGGAAACCAGAACCATTATTTTGCCGACCATGTTGCTCTCATCTGCGAATTGCATATTACCTATGAGAATGGCA
>JAFVYW010000144.1 GCA_017508465.1 Clostridia bacterium | reverse complement strand
GGCATTCTGCACGCCTTCAAAGGAGGCCACCAGTTCAGAAAACTGCTCCAGATTCATGCCCACAGAGCCGGGATCTTCCGGACCTTCAGAAGCGATGCACAGATATTCCAGGGGGTAACCTGCGCCGAGTACTGCCCAGAAGATGCGCAACCACTCCACAGAATTCTGAAGATAGAGACCGACCATCCCGCCACGAGGAAGGTCACATAGCAGACGCGAAACCGCGGGAATGGTGCGGAGGATGCGTTCTTTATATTCACCATAAGTGATTTTCTTCACGCGATAGCCGTCCGAATACTCGACCATAATATTGTCACTCTCGTCGAACATCAACTCAAAAAGGGAGGCAAAATTCTTTTCCGCTTTCGCATACTTTCCCAGCTTGTAATTCACATAATCATCTGTGTTATGAAATCCGTGAATATTATCAAGTTTCATCTGTACACCTCCTCGCGCAAAGTATATTAATACATACGCATTATAACACAAAATATGACAAAAATCAAGGTATCTTGCATATTTCGTATCTTTTCCTGAAATTGTAATAACTGTCTTTGCTCACAGATGAGATACCTCCCATTCTGAAAACTTTCTTTTCTTATTAGAAAAGAATCTGAGAAAAATAAAGAAAAAGCGGGGCTGAGTCATTAAGAATTCAGCATACTTTGGTATTAAATAAGAATTTTCACTAAAATATGCTGAATTCTTAGTGCGAAGCGCCTTTGGGGCTCGCTTAATTTAGGCATAACCGAACGAAAAACCTAAATAAAAAAAGAGAAAACCGAAGGTTTTGACCTTAGTTTCCTCTTAATCTGTAAACGACAGAGGCAATTTGATTGTACCTCTGTCGTTTTTCGTTCGGTTATGCCTAAATGAAGCAGCCCCAATCTCCCCTCAGGCGCGAGCGTGCCTCGGGCAAAAACAGAATATATCAATACGGGTTTGAGGCGAACATCGCCCATGTATCAAGCGTGATGGGTCTCTCCCCGAGAAGTTTCACCCCGCGACTTTGCTCAGGATGCGTCGGATAGATGCGACGGCAGATTGCCTGACGCTGATTTGCATAAACCTCAACCACCGATTTATCGACTAAAATATCGAGATGTAGCTTTTCGCCTTCACGAAGAGCAAAGGGCGCTTCTTCACGAATGCGCCAGCCATCACTGCCACTCCTTGTGGTATCCATTATGAGTTTTTGTTCTTGTGGGGAATAGTAAATTTCTGTATATTCCTCTCCGTTCTCGCTAACGCGAACGGCAAGACCTGCTTTTTCCTGTCCACGAAAGACCGCGCGGATGCGACAAGATTCCCCATTTTCCACACGAATCGTTTCACCATCTTCCGCCGTGTAAGCAATATGGGCGTACTCCAATTGTTCCAGTTCCCGTACGGGTGCCATCTTCAA
Source organism: Clostridia bacterium (assembly GCA_017508465.1). GTDB lineage: Bacteria > Bacillota > Clostridia > Oscillospirales > CAG-272 > UBA1740. The sequence continues at coordinate 5,559 of JAFVYW010000144.1, read as the reverse complement.
TTCTCCCTCGGCATACCAGAGAGTTCTTGGTGCGCTGTAAACGCCGGTCCAGCCATACCGCTCAAAATCGTTTTCGGGATTGTCCTGCAACCACGCCCACATAATGTGACGGTTCCTGTCATCCACCAATGCTTCAGGTGCAAAGCATGCTTTGTCACACCAACTCATACGACCGTGTATCTCGGGCAGGAAGGTCTCCCCTGTAAGCGTGCCGATGTAGTATTGACAGCCTCTCCTATGCGAGATAAAAAGTTGCATATATTTACCTGTCGGCTCGCCGTTTTCCTCCGAATCATACAGTGGAAGGAAGGATGGACACATATCGTCCTCGCTGACATCGGGGTAATCGTCGATTCCCTTTTTGGTGTTCGCATAAAACCGCCCCACATACTCCCACTTGCGAAGATTGTCTGAACGGAAGAGATCCGTAAAATCGCCTTTGTATTTTTCGTCAGCTTCCACTCCCTTACCAAAATTGGAAAGCACGAGAAGATTTCCCGCCTGCATATAGTATCTGCCATTCATTTTCCAGATGTTCGATGGGTCTGCACACGCAAGATGAAGAACCTCACCATCTACCTCAAGATCCGCCACACCCCAAATAAGCGAAGATGTTACTGCAAGAGAATCCATCCTCGTCCATTCTTCATAAGGAGGCTTTGAATGGGCGATGGCAATTCCACCGGGGTCACTTTCCTTATCCACTCCAGGAAATTTCCAGAAGGTGAGGTATGCCGTTTTGTCTTCATCAAGAAAAGCACCTCCACTGTAACACCCTTCATCGCCATCGAGATCTGTCAGGGCATCAGGATGATGACGCCAGTGCAACAAATCTACACTGGAGATGTGCCCCCAGTGATTGGCTCCAGTAGCCGAATTCACATAAAGGTACATCAGGTGATAGACGCCATCTACGAAGAAAGCGCCATTGGGGTCAGCAGGATAGCCAAAATCGTCTGGAACGGTGAAGTGATACATCGGTCGATACGGATCTCTGAGCAGAGTCTCCCGGTACTCCCTTGCATGAATGATTTTTTCTTTCATTGGTAAATCCTCAATTTTATGGTATATCAGAACACCAACATCGCGCCAGATAAACACCTCGATTATGTTGGTTTCCTTTGGTATGTACGCATTATAGCACAAACTTATTGAAAATTCAAGGCAAAAGTCTATTTTTCTTCTCGAGAGGTACAAATACCGCTTCTCCATATCTATGAAAAAATACGCGCCGTATGCGCACTTCACCGCGCCGTCTTTTCCGCTTTGGTCGCTCTCACGCAAAAAATGCCCGTCCGACAAAAAAGAGGGAACAAATTCAAAACTGAAAATGTTCTCTCTTTCGCGTTATTTGCTTGCCATTTATTTGAATTTTATGCTTATTTGCAAGCATTTGTTTACATTTTATCCTCTCCCGACACAAGTAATCCGCGGAACATTAGTGCCTTTGCAGGCATCGCGCCACAGGGGGCAAGGGAGGGTATGTGATTGACACGGAAGGATGTGCCTTGTAAGGTAATCAGTGTTCCGCCCATCTGATAAGGAATATGAAAATCGTACTGCCCCGTTTTCAGTCCGAAGGTCCATACGATATCCTCATAGCGAATGGAAGTGCATACACTATGCTCGTGGCCGACAAAAATGCCGTCTACATTCAGTGCCTTGACGAAGGGGATAAAGGTACCGTCCGTCTTGATGGTACGAGGAATAAAGCGGTCAAGAGAAAAGCCGAAGTCCCCGTCTTTCGCTTCTTTTGTCACACCAAGAATAAAGTTCTCCTCGTCATTTGTTCGGTATCCTTTCGCATATTGCGCCTCTCCGAAGCAATCCACGGGGATATGAAACGCCATAAAGGCAGGGATTTCCTTTTGCTGTCCCTTCCGGATTTGTTCGGTATTTTCCAAAACGAGTTGCAACTGGTCGGGATACAGTCCGCTCTGACGGACTACGGAGGGGTCCTCCGAATTTTTACATCCGTTGGAATCCAGCATATGTATCACGCGTATTAACTCATCGCCCACGGCGATTCCGACGGTGTAATTTCCGTTTCCCGATACCTCACCGCGCTTGAAAAGACAATATCTGCATTTTTCCAGTTGCTCGCATTGCCAACTTACGCCCATTTTCGACTCATTGTCGTGATTTCCGAACACGGGTGCCCACGGAATCGCGAAGGAATCCAAAAGCTTACACATATATTTCATTCCTGTACCTTTGTCATCAAACGAGCCGTACACAATATCGCCCGTGATAATAATCAGATCGGGACGGCTTTGCGCCACAAGCGAGCGGATATGATTTCCACAAAGACTGTCGTAATTTTCAGGCAACCAGGCGGCAATTTCATCCGCCCTGATCCGATCAGGCGTTCTTCGCTGGAGGGAATCGATAATCTGCATATCTGTCAGTTGAAGAACTCTGACATCGCGCCCGGTGCGCTCCTTCGGAAGCTCTACTACAAAATCACAGCCCGAAAAGGCAGTTCCTTTTGTATCCTTGATTATCTTGAATTTCATATTCTGTTCTCCTTACAGATATCTTATACCATTTTCATCCCTGACAAAGGGTTTCACTTTGCCTTCTTTTGCCATTTCGACAAAGTGCTGAACATCGCGGACTTTTTCCTCGGTTGCAACGCCGCCAAACACCGTTTTTTTCCCGCCGCGATGATTGTCACTTCCCGCGAAGGGAAGAAGTCCGTAGTTTTCGCAGTACTGTACGGCGAGCTTGTTTTCAAACTCCGTTCTCGAAGCGTTGAAGATTTCCACGCCGTGAACATGACGCGGATACAAACGCATCTCCGCTTTCACTGTGCGGAAGGGGTGCGCCTGCACAAGAAACGCGCCGTCCTCTATCATCATTGTCATCAATTCGATCTTGTTCATTTTATCCATATCCTCGTGGGCAAGGCACCATTCCATATCGATGCCGTATACAAGAATGTGTGCCATCGAGCCGCATGACATTTCAAAGCCGGGAAAGACATCAAGTCCGATTTCCTCACCGATTTTTACCCCCTCCTCATACGCCGAGAAATAGAAACGGATTTTCTCATCATAAGGCAACTCCCTTGCCTCTGCCGCAATGTTGGCGTCAATAAAATGGTCGGTCATAAATACGCCTGTATAACCCGCGGATTTGTAGTACTCGAGAGATTCGCGCACTGTCGCGCTGGCGCATTTGCTGACAGGATTTGTGTGGAGGTGTGTTTCGTAAAGGTACATACTTTTCCCTCATTTCCGACGGAACTATATCCGTTTTGTCATTTTTTCACGTCATCTTTCTCCATCAAGTCTGACATCAAAAGGCGTCTGTATTCCATCTTCTTTATGATAACATAATCATCACGACTTGTCAATGCAGAGCTTCTCGCTTATCCAAAATTACGAGAGAATTCCGATGCATTCGCATTCTTTCGAATGACCACATGCGTAGCACCGAGGTATCATCTGAAGGGAATATACAACGCATTTATCTCGGCATATTCCGTAGTGAAAGAGACTCCTTCGATTTGGTATGCATGAGAATGTGTAACATATTTGCAGGCAAGTCCACTCTCATCAAATTCCAGCACACGATAGCCGGGAGGACAGAGAATGTTGTTCACTTCTCCCGAATAGGAATAGTGACCTGTACAGAGAATGGGTTTATTTCCAGCACCATCTCCCGTGTTCATAATAATAGACTTGTGATTATGACCGCAGAAAAGACAGAGGATTCTCTCCTCCTCACAAAGCAACCGACGAAAATCCTCGCTCTCACGCGTGACATCAAACCAATGGGCGCAAAGAATCACTTTCTTGTCTGGATATTCTGCCATCAGCGCTCTGATTTTCTCCACATCAGCACCAACATATGTACCATCGCTATGTTCAATCGGGTCAAGGTCTGCGCCATAGGCGTCCCCTAAGATAAACAGAATGTCTCCAAGGACGATGTGTTCCTGTCTTTTATGCCCTGTAAAGGCGTTCCACAGTTCGTCGCCATACTGCTCGTGGTTGCCGGGAATCATCCGTACCTCCACGCCCTTTTTCAGGAGCCTTGGCAGGTATTTTTCCACAAACGCTTTGGTATTGCTCACGCCCGCACCAAGATAAGTGCCCTTGGTCTGCCACGCCCAGTGGTCGAGCGAATAATCGCCAAGGAGAAGGAGTGCATCGTATGGCGCCTTCTCATACTCTGCCCCAAGATCCTCGCTAAGACACTCCATTGCAACCTCAGGATCCCTTCCAAAATAGTTCGCACAATTATAATGAATATCCGACATTAAAACAACTTTCATATATCTGATTTTCTTCCTTTCCGTATAAAACCGAGCAGATTTGACAATGGGTGATGTGAGCCAAGTGGACGGTCTATCGTAACTGTCACCGTCCTTCTTTTCCTCTCGTCTGCCTCCAACACATGATTTCCGAACATCCCTATTATATCATAAGGAAAAAGAAATTGCAATAAAAGATTTTCTTTCCCCTCTTATTGACAGCAGGCAAAAAAAGATGTATAATGGGAGCAAATTCGAATAAAAGCAAGGAGCACAAAATGAAATTCGATTTAAGAGAAACGGCACGCGACCACATCATCATCGTAGCCCACCGTGGCACCCCTGGCGGAAACATTCCCTGCAACACCTTGCCCGCCTACGAAACCGCCCTTCTGCAAGGGGCAGATTTGTCTGCAGCAAAAGGCATCTGCCGCCCTGCCGCCTGCCCGTACACAGCACAAACCTGTACAGACAGCGGCACTCAATCGGCACTTTTCCTCTGCTTACGGCACAAACGGCTCTCTTTCTCCGCAGGCGGTATGGTGCTGTGCAACACCTTATCACTTATCACATTCAAGGGGTGAAAATATGTTAAGCAAACTGAACAGCTTTGGCACAAGCGGCATAGACGGCTACCTTGTCACGGTGGAAACCCACATCTCGGGCGGCGTGCCTGCCTTTGACATTGTAGGTCTTGGGGACAATGCGGTAAAGGAAAGCCGCGAGCGTGTACGCTCTGCCATAAAGAACAACAGCTACTGCTACCCCTCCTCACGCATAACCGTAAACCTTGCACCTGCGGACATCCGCAAAAGCGGTGCGGTTTTTGACCTGCCCATAATGCTTGGCATTCTTGAATGCACAGACGCCCTGCCAAAAATCAGCGATAAATTTGCCTTTGCGGGAGAATTAAGCCTTGACGGCCACATCCGCGGCATAAACGGTGCACTCTCCATGGCACTGTGTGCAAGGGAAAGCGGCATAACCCACCTGTTTCTCCCTGCGGAAAATGCCGACGAAGCAAGTGTTGTAACGGGCATAAACATATATGCTGTGGGCCATATAACCCAGCTTGTGGAGTTTCTCCGCGGCAGCGGCAGCCTTGCACCCCACACACCGCAGCCTGCAAAGGCGGCAGAAAAGCTGCCCGATTTCAGGGACGTAAAGGGACAGGAGGAGGCCAAGCGTGCACTGGAAATTGCCGCCAGCGGCCTGCACAATGTGGTTTTAAGCGGCCCTCCGGGCAGCGGCAAATCCATGCTGGCAAAACGTCTGCCCTCCATTATGCCCCCTATGAG